>JAJRWS010000696.1 GCA_024276705.1 Planctomycetota bacterium
CTAATCTTCGCTAATTTGGATCAGTGAAGATTAGCGTCGATGAGTGTTCTTATTCTCGTATCACCCGGTCTGTAATTCATGAAATACTCAGAAAATCATTCTGCCCTCAACGATTCTGTCATCTCCAAGCAGGCAGTATTCTGTGTAGTACAAATGGGGAGTGGCAGAATGATGGGGGCAGTATCATGAAGCCAATGGACTACATGATTTAAGTCGCTTTCCTGAATTCGAGTGAGGTGTTACATTTACAGCAATAAATGAGTTGACAATAATGTCACATGTGTCATAATTGTCATATGCGTCTGGGTGTTTGTTTGACGGAATGGGGTAAATAGGGATGCGACTGCCCGATTTTACTGAGAATGATGTATTGCCATCGGATGACTACGCTATGTCCATTTCCGAGCTAAGGCAATCAATGCTTGTCACAGGGCGGCATGGGGTAACGCGTTCCAATTGGGATAGTCAATGGCGAGAACAGTTGGTGGATAATGCGGGTATCTTGGTGCAGCAGCTATTTGACGTTGGGATCACTGAAATATTTTTCGATGGATCATTTGTCGAGAACAAAGCCCGTCCAGGTGACATCGACGGTTACTTTGAATGCCCGTGGCAAATGTACACAAGTGGTGAATTGGAAACGAAACTAAACCTGAGAGATCAACACTCGGCATGGACTTGGGCACCAAATGATTTACAGCTCTATGCAGGGAAAAGGCGATTGCCTATGTGGATTCATTATCGAGTGGAGCTTTATCCTCACTTGATCGGTTGCCCATGGGACCAGGGATCTGGAATCCAAGATCAGTATGGCAATGATTTGCAGTTTCCCTCGGCATTCAGGCAATCCAGGGATTTCATCCAAAAGGGCGTGATAAAAATACGGCTAGAGTGACGCCTAATGATTTCAGACAATAACATTAAATTCCAATTGTCAATTTATGCTCAGGCAACAGGTCGAATGAATAGCCTAATCGTCATTTTTTTAAAACACTGCTAGTCTGCAAGTTTCATGTGGAGTAATAGCTGGAAGGGAGATTGAAGAATGATCCGAACAGATAAGGAATATGGAAAGACTGTAGAGCTTCTTTCTGAGTTTGAGTCTCGACTAGAGGCCAAGAAGATGGAACTTGCAAAGATGGACCTGACCGAAGGACAAGTTCAGAAAATCATTGATCCAGAAGTTGTATTCTATGGCCAAATGGCAAATGATATTGAGAGTTACGATCGCTTGCGTCGTCAGGATAAACGAGAGCTAGATAGGTACCACCAGTTTCAAGATCTGGGAAAACTTCTGATCGCCCTTCGCATTTTTTCTGGAAAAAGCCAGACAGACCTGGCGAAAGCTCTTGGCATTGATTCCTCACAAGTTTGTAGATACGAGAGAAACGAGTATCAAGGAATCTCGTTACCCAGAGTCCAAAAAATTCTGAATGCATTGCATGCTCCTCTTTGCGTTCATTATAGAAACTCATGCATATCCGATCACGATAGAGAACTCGACTATGTGTAACTGTAATGATTGTGAAAAAGCCAAATTGAAATCCCGATGAAAGTCCGTGATTTAAGAGAATTGGTAGCCGGCGGCGAGTCGGAAGGTGTCGAATTCAAACGATCGATCGGCTAGCGGACCGAAGCAGCCATAACGGCTTGCGGTATGCTCAGCCGTGGCCGTGGCCAACGTGGGCTAGAATCGTTCGTTGTCGAGACAGAGCACGCGGCCACGTTTCTACTGCGTAACGCGCGAAGACGGTCTCTTGACGGCGTCCACTGCTGCTGGGCCGTCCTGGAGGAGATAACGGCCTGCGAGATTATGCGCCAAGTCGGCTCACGGCGATTTGAAGACGCATTCCAAATGCTTCGCATCGAGTTGGGGTGTTTACCCTTCAGGATGCCTGTCCGTTTTTACGTTCCATTTTTCAATGAAAGGAAGATACCGATGACTGATTTGACACGTGCAAGCCAAGAGCTTTATCGACGACATCACCAGACGAACGGTTCGGATCGCTTCGCGAACTGGCCGTCCATTGCCAGCAGGAGAAGCAATTCTCCAGTGATTGCTGGCAGTTGCCCCAGTCGCTCGCGCCCCGAGTCCGTAATGGCTCGGTCACGATGGACCTCGAAGGGTTTGACGATCCGTTCCATTTGACCGAAAAACTCGGATCCGATGCCGAGTCGGTCGTGAAAGAGTTGTGCAAGAACGGCATCCCCCGCCATTTGGCCCGCGATGCGACGGAACTCGCCCGCAAGCAGGGTGGGTTCACGATCTTTTCGCTCGTCGATGCGCTGACCCGGATGACGCATACGGTCAAGTTCGTTGGCGACCGGGCGGAGGCCGACTCCAAGATCGGGTTGCTGCTTTCGTTGGCCGCGTGAAGCGTCTCCATGGGTAGTTTGTAACTCGGCCAACAGCCGTTGTGGCTATTGGTTGAGTGCGGAATGTTTTGTGCGGAGAGGAACTGTCGCAAGACGGTTTCGCTTCGCTTTACCCTTTGTGATTGTTTTTTTCACGAAAGGAGCCTATTCAAAATGGCTACACAACAACAAGAACGACGTTCCAAGAAGCGCCCGGTCCACGAGCTGCGTCTCGGCCGTATTCGGGCCGCTGTTTGGGAAAACTCGACCGAGAACGGCACCCGGCACAATGTGACGGTCAGCCGATTCTACAAGGATGGCGACGACTGGCGCGATTCGACCAGCTTTGGACGCAACGACCTGCCGCTATTGTCCAAGGTCGCCGACATGGCCCATATCCTCGACCGGCTTGGTCTTCGCCGCGATGGCGTGATAACCCAGGCGGCCCAGATACTCTTCGGCACACGGTTCCTGCCCGATTACCCGCAAGGCCGCTTGAAACTGGGGCGCTTCCGCGGCACGAAAATCACCGGCGAAATACTGGACAACAAGCAAGAGTACATGCACGCCTTTGCGATGGTCCGGGAGGCGATGGCCTTTCTCGACCGCACGCTGCCACTCTCCGGGCACTTCGTCGAAGGCCGCATCGAGCGTGAGGACCGACTCCCCTTCCACCCGATGCGTTGCGCGAGGTGCTCCTGAACGCGGTGATGCACCGCGATTACGCCCACCCAGGCGGACACGTTGCCGTCGCGGTGTTCGACGATCGGATCGATATCTGGAGCCTCGGAAGTCTACCTGCCGGCATCACCACCGAGATGCTTTCCGGCCCTCATCAATCGGTTCTTCGCAATCCCCTCATTGCCGAGACCTTCCACCGTACTGGAGCCGTGGAAGTTTGGGGCCGAGGCACGAACCGCGTAATCGAGGAATGCAAGCGGTACGGCGTCGAGCCACCGAGCTTTGAGGAACAGAGCGGTGCCGTCGTGGTCACCTTTCGAGCGATCATCGGACCTACCCCGCAAGTTGCCCCGCAAGTTACCCCGCAAGTTCTTGCAATTCTCGCGGCTGCCGATAATCCCTGTAGTCGGAGCGAACTTCAGGAGATCACGAGCTTGAAGGACCGGGAGCATTTCCGAACCGCATATTTGGAACCTTTACTCGAAGCAGGTTGGATTGAAATGACCATCCCCGACAAACCGCGTAGCTCCAAGCAGCAGTACCGGATAACGGACGCCGGCCGACAGATCCTCGAACGGCGCGAGCAATAATCACCCGAGCTATGCGACCAAGAGGGCCGCTGTCCAAAAGTCCGCCACGCCAGCACTGCGCAGGCCTATTGTGGCTAACCTGCTTGATATTTTCACTGGATACTGCATATTCACTGCGTAGTGAAACGCTTATTTCGAGTGATTACATGTCGGCCCCATGAATCGAGTCTGGCCCAAATGTTGCGAGACGACCTGGCTGCCGCCCGAAAGGCATGGCTGAACGAGGCCAAAAGTGATCCCGAGGAGCGTTTGCGGCGTGAGCAGGGCGATTTCCTTGCCGCCACGAACCACGAAGGCGAACGGTTTGATTTCCACTCCCTCCGGCATACGTGTGGGGCATGGCTGGCGATGGCGGGAGAGCACCCCAAGGTGATTCAAACTCTCATGCGGCATTCGAGCATCACGTTGACGATGGATACCTACGGCCATCTCTTCCCAGGGCAGGAGGCGGACGCAGTCGACCGATTGAGGGATTGGATGGCCGGCGACCGGCCCGAGGCGTTGCAAGCGACCGGAACCGACAATCGAGCCATTCTGGACGAGGAACGTCCCCGGCGCGCAGCGCATATGCAGCGAGCAGGACGCGAAACGGGGCAAAATGGTGCGAGGCGTTGCGAAGAGAATTCAAACGCCGTGGCGAAAAGGAAATCGCCTAAGTCCTTGCAAATTGCGGACTTAGGCGATTGCTTGCAAGACGATGCGACACTATTCAATAGTAGCGGAGGAGGGACTCGAACCCCCGACACGCGGATTATGATTCCGCTGCTCTAACCAACTGAGCTACTCCGCCATAGGGCTATATTTATAGCCTCAAGCAGTGTTTCTTGGGAAGTCATAAAATAACGAATTGCTACCGGCTTGATCAGGGCACCTTGATCAGGACTCATTGACGACACCTGCTGGCAGGCACCACCAGACCTCTGGCAAGCACTCCGGCCACCGTACAGGATCCCCCAACGCTGACGGTCAACTTGGACGAATAAACGGTTCCGATGACGGTCCATACGCTTTGGATCGATGCCCACATCGCTGGGACGGTGTCGCGAACGACACTTGTCACGACGTCCAAGGATCCACATGATCGCGATCTCGAGGGGGAACTCACCTTCCCGCTTCCGAACGGTGCGGCGCTATGTGGTTATGCGATGCGATCCCTTTGCGACTGTTCCATGGTGATATGTCAGTGAACGAGTAACGCGGCCATTCGGATGTACGGACTGCCAGTAGTCTGAAAAATCCTCGGAAATTAAAAATCTCAGCATCCATCAACTTCCGTCGTAGCAGCTCGGAACTCGCCCACGAGCCAATCAAGCGTGTCGGTGAAGCCTTGAAGCTGCTTTTCGTCAGTCAAACTGGATATCGGAATCTTTGGAAATCCCTCCATGCCGGCCTCCGTGATTTTCAAACCGGGGATTTTCTCGATGCGTTTGAATAGTTCATCTCGTTTTTCAACATTGTCGAATGGCGGATGATCTTTCAGCCATCTCATCTGGATAGCGACCATGCCTTTCTGCTGCACCGAAAATGGGAAAACGCGTCGGTCAGGCAATTGCAGGATTGGCATGAAGTTTGCCCCTCTTTTCCCCGTCGAAAAGTTGTGGGCCATGCCCTGCCTGGTTGCCCAGTCAATCAGGCAATTCGCCACGTCCACTTCCGCCGCTGTCCGGTCGGTGGCAATTTCCGCCATATACTCGGCCTCGGTGATATCCTCCCTTTTGCTGGACCCAGTGGCTTTATTCTGTCGTGCCCGCTCCGTCTGACCGAGAACCCGGGGAACAAGCGTCTTCATTCCCGCACCGACATACTGTTTGAGCTCAATGGCAAGAACTTCAGCCGGATCCATCTGCTCGTTCAGGAACTCGACCACTCGGCGAAGTTCGGTAGGAATCGAATCAGCAAGAAAGACCACCCGAATCCGGCCAGCTTGGAGATTTGTTTTTACACGTTGCCAAAAATCGTCGATCTCTTGGTCCTCACTGAGAAAAGTGGCCAGCACTTCTTCAGGATCATCATTGTCCTTCTCGCAACGGATTTCAAACTTTGCCTGGATTTGCTCGACAGGCCAGTAGGCAACAGCATTGGCCGCATAGTCGAGTATCTGACCAATGACTTCCCTGCGAATGCGGGTGTCGCTGCTCCGTTTAACTTCGACTAATGTGGGCACAGCGTCTTGGTCCAGAAATAAATGGTCGAGCGACCAGCGGGCGGAACCATCTTGTTCATCGGGGACTGACATTTCGCGAGTGACCAGCAGCCAGCGTCTTGGCTCTTCACTGTTGATCTGCTCGCCTGCCAATAGATCGGGATGTTTCGCCAAAAGTTCTTGCAGGAGGCTCTCCGAGTCATAGGACGCTTCCTCCATGGCCAAGAGTTCCGAGCTGTCATCGAGGAGATAGATTCTTCCAGTCATGGATAGTTCCTGGTGTTCCGAAGAGGATTGGTGACGATAGTAGTTCTGTTGCCATCTGAGTCATCACGAGTGGCGCTGAGGGATTTGGCCTGACGACGCGCCCGGCAACCTGGTCTAGCCCCAAGGTGCCAAAGCCATTGACGATGCAGCTCGGTGCGAGCAAACAACGGCAGGACAGTCCTCCCGTTACGTGGAGTTTTCCGCGCGCTGGTCGCGGTATCGGAATGCATTGAGGATCGGACACTTTTTCGGTATTCCTGGAAGCGAATAGGAAGGAAGGCAATCATGCCACATCGAATCTGGAAGCACCAATGTACGGGCGAGAAACATTTCGTAAGACGGGGCCGTGAGCAGTGCGATACATGCGGGGCGATCGGGCAATATGATTGTTGGGGCTACAGCATGGTTGAGGCGATGGGCGCTCATCGTACTGGAAAATATGCAATGTCCCCATGACTGGCCACATTTTGGGTGCCCCCAGCCCTTGGCTCATACAAATCGGTTGGTACGCCGACGGTTACCCTTCTCCTTTCGGTAAGAGACCATGCTCGGAAATGCGGACGATCCCAGGAAAGCTAATAGGCCACTCTACGACACCAACCGCTAAAGCCCCACAGGGTCTTCTAGATATTTCTCTCCAATTTATCAAGCAAACTCCAGAGGCCTGAATGGTAGTTCCCTTCTGACATCGCCCCGGAACGATACTGCTTATGCAGTCTTTCAATCGCTCTTACTAGCTCCTGTGCTTTTTCTCCTGGTGATTTGCCGAATCGATCACAAAAGGCTTTGAACTCATCGCCTGAAAGTAAGCCGTCAGCCCTGGGCGTGACGAAGGATTTTCTGCAACGCGCTGAACTCTGTACGGATACACACCTTGAGATTTGACCTGGGAAATGGCTGTGTCTTCATCGTCAGCCTCGATGACGAATTGACGGTCTTTTCCGGTGGATGCATCAGCACCAGTAATGCAGAACTTCACGTGAGTGCCTAATCGGTTTGCGATTGATGTATTGCGTTTGAGATCGCGGATTGGAAATGGTGCCATCCGACTGCCCTGGCTCTATTGCGACGGCATCAGAATCATAAAATGGTGAGGAAGCTTTATCGGACAAACTTCCATTGCATTTTCGGCAGTGAAGCTACACTTCAATTTTGCATCGACGGCTGATGCTGACTGCCGATAAGCCGAGTAGCGACCAGACGATGAAGGTGGTGGCTTCGGGGACAGCGTTATTTGTGTCGCTGTAATCTTCGTGCGTGTAACGAGAACGTTGATACAGGTACGGATTGCGGGGATAAAAGTACCGTACACCGGCACGATACATCACCTGGTTACTAAAACGGTTTGCCTGCATCAAGACACGGTTTCCGTAAACGCCGTAGCCACCATAGGGAAGACCACCGGCAACGCCATGCACCGGGTTGCGGACTCCCTGTCCATGGGCGCACGCCACCATCAAAAGCATAAAGGTAGTCAAAAGCAATGTTCTCATGTCGCAGCCCCTTTTTTTACTGGCGGGAGAGAAGTCTTGTGATTGGCTGGCAGTACATTCTTCTAGACTACCACGCATTTGCCGTGCCACATGGACCGCGACTGCAAATCAAGCTCTATTCACTCGTGCCTGGGTTAAGAAGTGCCGTCATTTGGCGCACAAGTGTAGTCAGTTTGACGAGTATTTTGTGCATGGAACGCTGCGGTTCCACATCTTACAGTAAAAGAGGCAATTCCCCCGTCGCTGGCTACATTTTGGGTACCAAGCACTCGCCACATATAAATCGTTTAGGACGTTCAACTTGATTGCAAACTGAAACGGCCCAGCAAGATGCCAGGCCGTGTTGAGTCGTCCAGTTCGGTTGCAATGCTACGCCCCGAAGGGGAAGTCACATGCTAGATGTTGGTGAACCTGACGAATGATCTTTGACGTCCCATCCATGGTCTACGTACATTTTTACATGAGCTGGAACGTATTTTATGGAATCGAGCTTATCGGCCCCCAGGTGAACATAAAATGATGAATCTTTCAAATTGTACGATACGGAATAGGGCTTCCTTGGGGTATGCCAAACCGGGTGATCGAACTCGATGTCCGTAGTGGGAGCGAATGGAAGCTCGACTTGAAGTTCAGCGGATCCTTGGCCCTCATCGTCTGGTGATAAAAAATCGACGTGAAAAATTACGTTGTGCATTGTGTACCTCTGAGCGGAAATAGGACTATCAAAACACAGGACATCTGGGGGGGATTCGGGCCGATGAAGGCATTGGTTCAACGCAAACTCATTTCCCGCTGATTTTTTCGGTCGCACGTATGAATTCGGGAACTTCGGCGTGTACATCGTTGAGGCCAGTGACGTATTGGAGATCATTCATCGTTTTCTCGGTCTCCAGCATGCTGAGAGATACCTGGTCGATCTGATCAGAAATATACTCAGGCTCTTGACGATTGACGGCCAATTCGGCGAGGGATTTAATTTTGTTTTCCAGTCGGTCGAGTTCCAGTTCGACATATTGCAGATTGGCTTGGGCACGTTGGTAGTTGTCGATTCGCCCCTCGGTGGTCCGCAAGTTATCCTCCAGGGTGCGGCGAATTTTTTCCTGGTGCGGCGAGAGTTTCTTTTCCGCAAATTTGGCAAGCTGACCTTGGAGCTTTTGTTGTTTGTGTTGCATCTTCTCCAATGAAGTGTTCCTCAGAAATCGCTCGATCGAGTACTGAGTGAACAGCAACCGGAGAAATACCCACAGGAGTCGATCAAGGCCCTCGCGTTGTAGAGAGTCGAAGGAGGAATTGGCGCCGTCCTCTTTGTGCCGGTTCAAGTCGGCGGCGATTTCGCGTAGTTCCTGACATTGCCCGCGCAAGCGAGAAAAACGCTGGTGAAGTCGTTTTGGCAGCGATCGCCAAATTTTATTGAGTGCTTGTTTACTCTGCTTCTTTGTCGTTTGCCGCTGCCCCTCGTTTTCCATCACGTCAATATAATTTTGAAAACGAGGATGGGTCCCTACAAAGCCCAAGTAAGCGGTTTCTCCCGCCATCACAAGCGCTACGCCTACGTCTGCCTGTCCGCTCAGCGCGGCAAAGCCGATCCCAGCGGCCACGCAGAGGAGGTTCCAAGGATTCAAAAAGGCTGCTTTGATGTACTTGATCACGTTCTCTACTAGTTGCGTTTAGCGGTTCGAGTTGATTTTCTGTTGGCTTCTGACCCATGCATTTGCAATAATCGGGCTGATTCAATACTTCCAAATTGCCACTGGGCCTTACGTGGGCCAGGGCGATAAGCCGCCCGGGAACCGACGTTTTTATCTGCTAGCACGTTGCCCGGGTCGGCTTCATCGGCCATTTCTACTTATGGTGATTCTCATTCTTTGCTTCGAGCGCCGAAATCAAGTCGCGTATGTGGTACACGGTTTCCTGGAATCGCGATTCGCGCTGCATTTCTTGTGCGGGACGGTCCGGAGGCTCAACCTCCATCTCTTCCAGCAGTCTGCCTGGGGAATTGCTGAGAATATAGACTCGATCGCCCAGGTAAACCGCTTCTTCGATCGAATGCGTTACAAAAAAGACGGTCGCTTCGACTTCTCTCCAAAGAGAGACTAATAGGTCCTGCATGTTGAATCGCGTGTGGGGATCCAGGGCTCCAAACGGCTCATCCATCAAGATAATTCTCGGACTTAGAATCAGGGTGCGGGCAATCGCCACCCGCTGCCGCATGCCGCCGGAGAGCTCATGAGGATACTTTGAATCGTCGTTTGCCACGCTAAGGCCAACTCGCTCGATCCAGTCGCGTCCCAACTCGTATCGTTCTTGCCGCGGCATGCCTAAACATTCCAGCCCAAAGCATACATTATCAAGAACGGAGCGGTGATCGAAGCTCGTGTAATCTTGAAATACCATTCCACGGTCGGCAGCGGGACCTGTTACTTGCTCTTCTAGCACCACGATTTTACCCGTTGTCGGTGGATGTTGCGGTTCGAGTCCGGCAATCAGACGTAAGATGGTGCTTTTTCCACAACCACTGGGCCCCAAGATGCAAATACATTCGCCTTTGTTGGGAAGGTCTTTGACTGTGAAGCTGACATTCTGAATCGCGGTAAAAGCATTTCGCTTGCCAGCATTGTAAGTTTTCGTAACTTCTTGAAATTCAACAACATGTTTTCCAGGAACCGACTCGGGCTCTTGGTCATGCTGAAGAACATGCCCGAGGCCAACGTTTTCCGCAGTGTCAACTGCCGGCGTGTCAGGAGTAAGATTGGTCGATTCGCTCATCGTTTGGATCGAAACTTCTCAAGCTGAGTGTTGCGTCGAAAGAAAAGCCCCTTCGCATCCTCCCATTGGTGAACGACGGCTCGCATCAAACGATGGAAGATGCCGGCACTACCGTAACGGTAAGGAAACAACTCTCGCTGGATCCAAAACAAGATACGATCGACGGCTAATGCAATGACTGGAATGATCAGGATGATCAGATAGATGTGCTCGCGAGGGCCCCGTTTTTGCGAGACATTGATTAAGTTTCCCAAACCGCCTTCTTCACTACCGAAGCGGATTAACTCTGCCAGCATGATGTAGCCAAAGGCTAAGCCAAACAATAGTCGGGCGGAGTTGAAAATCGCAGGCATCGCGAGCGGCACCAGAACTTTCATGATTACTTGCCAGCGGTTGGCTCCCAGGGTGTAGGCCGTGTCGATATACCGTGAACTTACATCAGCGATCGAGTCGGCCGCATCCGCCAGAATGAAAGCCGCCGTGGCAATGAAGATGAACATTACCTTCTGCGTTTCACCAATACCGAAGAAAAAGAAAGTGAGCGGGATCAACGCCGCGAGCGGAATGTTACGCCCAAATAGGATCAAAGGGGATAAAAATGCTTTGATGGGAGCAAAACAACCGGCCAATACTCCCAGTGGTACGCCGATCGCAAGCGCCAAAGCAAATCCCAAAGCCACTCGGCGCAAAGTAACCCACGTATTGCGAGTCAACGCACGATCGAACCACAGCGAGTGAAAGCTGGCGAAAGTTTCCGAGGGACTTGGCAGCGCGGTAGGGCTAATGATGCGATCTTCAGCTTGCTCGCCGTTGGTAAAAAACCACCACAAGCCGAAACAAATGGCGAGACATGTTACACTCAGAAAAAAACCGAGCCAGGGGTTGATTGGCGCACGAATCCTGAGCCACTTTTGCGTAAGTGGTGTCGATGGCGGAATTGTTTCTTTAGCCGGATCGACCATCGTTGTGTGCACGATTAAGGTTGCGCTTCGGCAGGGTAGACTTTGATTTCAACTCGTCGGTTTTGAGCGTGGTTCAAGGGGTCCTCGCTGTTGGCCGGCCTGGCCCAACCGATACCGTCGACGTTTAACTGGTTGGGATCAAGATTGTATTTTTCCACCAAAGCTTGCTTCACGGCACCTGCCCGATTTCCAGAGAGCTCCTTCACAAGAGATTCCGGCACGGATCCTTTCATCGAAGAGTCGGTGTGACCTTCGATGATGATGCGTGCCGTGCCAAACTGCCCAGCAAGCTTTGCGATTTCTTCCAACACGTTTTGGACGTTGGGATCGTAAAGTACGCCGATCTCTTTGCCGTCTTCGCTTTTAGTGATCATTTTCTCCAGTTCCCAACTATTGGGATAGAAGTGAATCACCACCGTATTGGTGAGAATTTCTTCCGCACCACGGACTTCCGTGGTCGACTTGGGGACGAAGCTTACCGTGTATTCGTTCTCTTGCGAAGAATATTTTTCTTCTCGGCCAAGTTTTTCAATCACTGAAAAATCAACCACTTGATCGAAAGGAACCCGTTGGTGGCTGACCTTATTAATGCGCGAATAAAGATAGTAGGCCTGGTTCCATACACGCTCAAAGTTGGTCGGGTTATTTTTATTCAGGAAGAACTGGTAGTTCTCAGCCCAGTTCGTACTGTGGGCGTCCGCCAGCATGCTGAGCGTCTCACCCGCGGGGATGTTGTAGCCTGCTGCCATGAGCTCCGCCACCTCTTGCTTGCTGCTGTCCTTTTTCAGGTCGACCATTGCATCGAAGATGCCGCGAACCAGGCCTTCGATGATTCCCGGATGGTCCTCCGCAAAATCAGCACGCGCAAACCACACATCGGCAATCAGCTTGTTTGCGGTAGTCGTGTCGACCAACATCTTATTGCCTTGCACTTCGGATAGCGTATAAATGTCGGGGGCCCAAGACACGGCAGCCGCCATTTCGTGTTGAGAGTTGAACGCTGCCGCAGCCTGGAATGCATCGCTGGTAAAGACCATGTTGACTTCACTTGGTTGGACGCCTGCCGCTACAAGCATATTGAGCAGGAAGTATTGTGAGGGGGAATTTTCAGCCAATACGACCGTCTGGCCGCGCAAATCCCGTACCGTGTCGATGCGATTGCGAGCCACGATGCCGTCTCCACCATTCGACCAGTCGACCTGCTGGTAAATGCGCGGCATGACGCTGCTATCACGTGGGCGACCCGAGCGGTCGACAAAGCCTTCCAGCAAGAGGGGCACCATGTCGAGCGTGGCCCAACCGATGTGTATTTCGCCGGCGGCATACGCATCGCGCATTTGCACCGGGTCGTCGATCAATACCAGTTCCACCTTAAACTCCTGGCCGTCGGGAGTCCGCCATACTTTGTCGGCACGGAAACCGCTGTTGGCATAAATGATTGGCGACCAGCCAGCCCACACATTGAGTGCGAACTTCACGGTATTATCTTCCATTTGCGAATAAGCCGCGGTGCCCTTGACTTCAGGCAGACGCTCCGAAGGCTTAAACGTGTATTCTTTCACCGTAGTGATGCCAGCCGTGTCTGGAGCTTCCGCTGCGTCTTGATCGCCCAAACCGAGCTGGCCGGGGTCGATCTTTTGAGCGACGTCCTTAGCTCCTTTGGGAGCAAGGAGGTCGCTGCGGAAGACGGCAAAAGCCACCAAAGCCGCAATAACACCCAGGACGGCTAGATAGAAAACAGGAGTCGGCTTACCAGGCATGAGGATTCCCCCAAATGTTTGACAAACACAATCGTTCCAAGAATGGCCGATGAAGCCGACCCGGGCAATGTGCTAGTGGTTAAAAACGTCGGTTTCCGGGCGGCTTATCGCCCTGCCCCACGTAGGGCAAAGCGGAAATTTGGAAGTACTGAAACAATGTTTGTTAGGCGAGAGGCTTAGCTCTCCCGAATATTTAACCGCGAAACTGAACTTTAGGCCGTTCTTCCATCATCGACTGCAGTACCTGCATGTAGTTGAATGCCGATAACTCGCATAGCAGGTCGGTGATTTTCTCATGCAAAGTATCGTCAAGTTGAGGCTCGATTTCCTTCATCAACTGAACCACTCGTTTTTCCTGCGACGACAGCTCCCCTTGGTCGATCCTGCCGTCGGCCATTGCTTCGACAAACGGAACAAGTTGTTTCGCATAGTCGTCGATTTTGGTGCTTTCGGCTTTTTCATCAAGCCAACCCTTGCGTGCCATACGAGTACTCCTTAGTTTGTTCAGGCTCTAAGTATCCAGTATTTGCTTCATCCTTGCCAGACGTTGGCGGAGTTGTCCGACTCCTTCGGGCTTGTCGATACGCTCAATCCATTCGGCTGGCAAGAAGTTGCGGTCGGTGCATTCCAGTACGGCGGCCACTTCTTGCATCTCTTTTTCAATGCCCTGTGCCGAGGGAATAAACATCGCAATCGCAGTATTTAAATCGTCGGACTCGACGCTTTCACGCCCCTCGGACAATACCGAACGACGAGCGGAAAGCAAGATGCTCTCGACATCCGCACCGCTCAATTTCTTTCCTTGAAATTCCTTGGGGATAGCATCATCGGCCAGTGGTATTTTGTTTTTCTTCGCCATGACCTCAAACATCTTGGTGAGCTCTTCGGCATCTTCCGGGTAGAACAAGGGGATATGCACTTCGGCCCGGCCTTGACGTTTGAGATCGATCGGCAATAAATCGGGGCGGCTAGTGAGTAACATCCAGACGATGCGTCCGCGGTATTTTGTGTCGCCCATTTGGCTGGCAATCATGGAAAATATGCGTGATGACGTTCCCGAGTCGCCATCGCTCTGGCGATTGCCCAAAGCAGCGTCCGCTTCGTCGATGATAACCACGACAGGACCGAGAGAGCGCAGGACGGTGAGGACTTGCTGCAGATTGCCCTCCGTCTCACCCACATATTTTGAACGGAAATTACTGAGGGTTACGCAGGGAATCCCAATCGATCCGGCATAACATTCCGCGAGAAACGTTTTTCCCGTGCCCACCGGCCCGCATACCAGGTAGCCCATGGGCGAAACATCGAGACGCCCGCGACTCATCCAGGCGGCGTCCTGGCGGAGTCGTTCTTTCGCCGCTTCATGGCCGACAACCATGTCGAGGGTATGGCTGGGTTCGACAAAATTGACCAACGACTGGCAACGTCGTTCGATCATCGATTTCTTGAGCCGGCGAAAACGCGACTCGTCGAGCTGAATCTCGCCCTCTTTGGCACGTGACAGGGCAAAGCTGAGATCAATCAGGTTCAAGCCACTCGACAGCCTGGCCAGGCCTTCATGGCTGAGACCGGCGAGGGCGGATTTTTCCGTGCTGGGCACCTGAGATTCGAGATACTCGCGACGTGTGTTTTCGTCGGGAAGTGGGATTTCGATCGTCGCCACGTGTGGGTTCTGCACGAGTCGGTCGTTGACTTCCCCCAAACGGTCCGCCAGCAGGCAAAATGCCATGTTCACGCGTTTGATGTACGGATTCTGTGCCCAAGAAAGCAAACGGACCAAACGCGACGCATCTCCGCGCGCCAGTGCCGAAAGATCACCCGCAGGAATCAGGTACTGAGCGTAGTGAAACAGGAACGCCATGCGACTCCGGTCGGCGGCATCCCCTTCCAGCAAGTTGCGTTGGATCGAGCGGTCGAGCAATGACAAGACTTTGTCCGAATCGCGTGGCCACGTGGCGGGGTTCCCCATCGAACCCGAGACGCTCCCCACCATCTGCTGGAGGCGAGCGGAGTCCGCCCCCCCCTCAAGCCGCAATCCCCGGCCAAGATCATACGAGAGGACAACTTCCCAAGAACCAAATAAATGCTGTGCTAAAAACTCGGCTAACGTGCAATACTCGATGTTGTCGCCCTTCTTAATCGGGACCAGATCGTGAACGTTGCCATGCACGACAAACAGACAAGTGCTGCCACTGAAGTAAAGAGCGGCGAGTTCCTTAGCCCACGCGGGAAACCAAGCGGGCACCGCCTGGCCGCTGTCCAAAAGATCGCTCAAGCCATCGTATCCTGGGGGATCCCCAGCGGAGGGATCGTTGCTCGAATTGGCGGCTCTGGCTGGCACGGACTAAGACCCTTGTTCGGTTATTTCTTGCTTGCTGGAAGGACCCAGTTGTTTGACTCCGTCCTCGACCCCAGCAGTTTCAGGTGTCACCAAACCCATTTGTATTTCGAATTCACGCAGCGCATCGTCGGCCAATACGGCTTCCATGGCATCCTCTCGTTCAATATCCTCGATGCCTTCTTCGGAGAGGTCGGAGCTTACTCTCACTTTGGCACGGTTGAGCCCAATTTTATCTTGAATGACTTGCTCGATTTGGCCAAAGTCGGTGGTTACGTCAAACTCGAAGCTTCTGGCCAACTCCGCCATCTCCGCTTCGGCACGGCTCATTTTTAACTCGGCATCGTACCTGGCAATTTTGTCGCGAATCTTGGCCAGTTTCTTACTCGCGTGTTTGATTTTCCGCACGTTGTTTTCGTACGAATTTTCGTGCATTTCAAGTTGCGTCTGATTCTCAGCCAACTCATTTTTTGACTTTTGCAGTTCCAAAGCGAACTTCGCGGCGGTTTCTCGATCACCGGCTTGCAGATAAGCTTTTACTTTGGCTGCGAGCTTGTTGACACGCTTTTTGTCGCCCGCAACCTGACGCAGTACGCGCTCAACTAAAGCACGATATTGTTCAAGACCTTGTCGCCCCGTTTTCATTTCTTCCACGGCCGAATCGTACTCATATTGCATCTGAGCAATAGGATCGGCAGTCCAGAAGTAATTTGCCAGCTTGTTCAGCTGTGCTCGAAAGGAACGCCAAAGCTTGCCGATGATCATGGGACTCTCCAGAAGAGAAGCGTAAAGGGGGAGGTGGCTGCTACGCCACTCCCCGTCTTTTCTATCGCACCAGGAACGTGTTGTCAAACCTTCTCGCCGTAACCCAGAAGCGAAAGCATCGTCTGGTGTATAGCGACAATTATTTCTTTCGGCCGTAAGGATCCCATGGAGGAAGTTTGGCCAAAGATCCAAAAGATGCTGGAAGAGAATCCAGGGCTTCAAGCAACGACGCTGCTTGACTGGCTTAAACGAGAAAGTTCAGACAAGTACGATGATAACCACCGCAGACGATCCGGATACTTGATCACTCCGTACCTTCAGCGGGCACAGCGAGGGCGGGGGTGGCAAAGATTTCTGAAACAATGGAGAGGTTGTGTTTACGAGTTGAATATTTTCCTGCCACATAGGTATAAGTCCGAGCCTCAGCGGCCATTTCCACATCGCAGACCATCACCCTCGACCTGATCGTCTCCGGAAAGAAACGGACAGGGCGAGTGGTAAACATCACCGAAGGTTGCTTGCTCTATCTGTCCCATCGTAGTAGGATCAGTATTCGGACAATGAGGTCCGCTTAGGGGCCCGTGAAGACCAAACTCATGCTGCGATTCTCAGTTTTCTATTTCGTTGCCTCAACCAAAAGGGAAATGTCAGTTTTTCCTTTTCTCTCAATAGCACATCTGTAACTTGGGGAGGATGAGTTATGAAGACGGCAAAAGTGGTTGCGCTTTTATCGTTGATGTTCTGCTACACGTCGTCCGCTCGCGGGCAGATGCTTGAGTGGATCCGGCAACTCGGCACCAGCGACCGCGACTCGAGCTATGGCGTATCGGCGGATGGGCTGGGGAGTGTCTACATCTCGGGCAGTACCAGAGCCGACGGCAGGGCTTCTGCTGATAATAGGAATGGTGGCAATGTTTTTCCAGCGTGCAGGTGACACTTTTCACTGTAAGGATGGCCAATGATGAGAATGTTTTTTCTGCTTGTTGCGTTGATTGCATTGGTACACTACGGACCGCAGTCGAATGCTCAGCCGTTTACGGAACTGATCGTCTTCGGAGATAGCCACTCCGATACGGGCAACTGGGCTCCAGACGGCCACTGGGGGCTTGACCCAGCATATTTGGTGGGAAGATTTTCCAATGGCCCGAACTGGGTGGAAGAACTTGCCGTGCAATTGGGACTACCCTTGCCCGCACCAAGTGAAGCAAGTGGCTTGAACTATGCTTGGGGGGGAGCACGGACGGGTGCAGGATTCGATAGGTCTGGAGGAATGTCGTTTCCCAAGGTTGGAACACAGGTCCGCCAATACCTCAGCAGACATGTCCCTGATGGTAATGAACTGGTGACGCTATTTCCTGGCCACAATGATTTCGGCTGGGGTGGTGAGATAAACGCTTCAATTCCAGCATTGAACATAGGGGATCATATTACCGCCCTAGCGACAGCAGGAATAAACCACTTTCTCGTCCCGAATCTACATCCGCTCGGGCATTTGCCCGAGTATCGGGGAACTAGTCGCGAAGCCACATTATATGCATTGACGGCGGATTTCAATGAGATCCTGTCGGCAGAGATTGGAAGACTTGAAGAGGACCTTGGGGTAACAATTTTTCAGTACGATTTGTTCAGTTTTGTGCAAGGCGCAATTGAAGATCCCGCATCTTTAGGCCTTGTCAATGTGACGGACCCTGCGTTTTCTAATGGGGCCGCAGTGCCTAACCCGGATGAATATCTCTATTGGGACAATAACCATTTTACAACCTCGTTCTACGCGATGATGGGCCAACAAGCTGCAGCCGTCGTTGTGCCTGAACCATCGACCTATCTTCTGTGCATCTTCGGCATAGTCGTATTTGGACTGGGCAGATTAAGGAGTCGGCATTTCTGCCCAAGAATGGCGCGCACCTTCATTGGGTATGAGCGAACTACTTTGCATAGAGTCCCTCCCACAAGCACGCCTTCATTGCCGGGTGAAACAATTCCTGAACCCTCGGCAATTGCTCTTGCTGCCTTGGGGCTGATTTGCATTACGGAGATGTTGAAGTTTCGAATCCCTACAATCTGAATATGAACGCAGTGAGAATCATTATTGGGGTGTACGAAAAAGGCCCTACTTTTTATCTATCACGTAGTGCAAGTTCAGGCGTGGTGGCAAACTCGCGATTTCGAGTAAAAAACGCTACCTGTGCAGGAGCCAGGGCAATGCCGCCCATCGGGCCAGGATTCGACAGTTGTGGGGGCTTCATGGAGAGTAATGAAAAATGCACGGAAGCTTGAAGATAGCAGTGCTGGCATGTGGACTGGTTGTCTGGCCCGCCTCCGCTTATGCGCAAACCCTCAAATTGAGTTCCACGCCGTTGCCGGCTGGGGCAGATGTCCTCGACTTCCAACTCAGCCGCGACGGTGCCCTCGTTGTCTATCGGGGCGACCTGGAAACAGACGGAGTCATCGACCTGTTCAGCACCTCGACATCCGGAGGAGGAGCACAACTCAAATTAAACGGTGGGGCATTGTTGGATGGAGATGTTTTTTCCGACTACCACCTCAATGCTGACGGCAGTCGAGTCGTTTACCGGGGTGATTTAGTCATCGAGGATGTCGCCGATCTCTACAGCGCATCCACCGTCGCCAGTGGGACACAGATAAGGCTGAGCTTTACATCCACGGCCGGAGGCGATGTGTTCCCCGGCTATCAACTTACCGGCGACGGCAACCGGGTTGTCTACCGGGGCGACCTGGTAACCAACAGTGTGTCCGAACTCTATAGCGCGTCTACGGTTGCGAGCGGAACACAAGTCGTGTTGAGTTCCACCTCCTTGCCGGGAGCGGATGTCTTCTCCGATTACCAAATTTCATTCCCCGGTCTGGTCACCTATCGGGGCGACCTGACCGTCGATGGTGTCTCCTCGCTCTATGGTGCCTACTCGACCGTGGGTGGCTCGCAGATCGGCCTGAGTTTTTCGACATTGGTCAGGGCGGATGTCTTCGATTACCAGTTGACCCCTGAAGGCAACCGTGCCGTCTACCGGGGCGACCTGGCGACAGACGGCCGTACCTCGCTTTATAGTGCCGCCACGTTTGTCAGTGGCTCGCAAATCGGTTTGAGTTTTACGACGTTGGCCGGGGCGGATGTCTCCGACTACCAATTGACTCCCGACGGTAGTCGTGTCGTTTACCGGGGCGACCTGGTGACGGATGGTTCGTTGGCGCTCTACAGTTCTTCCACGTTTTTTGGTGGAACGCAGATTCCTTTGAGCTCTACGACGTTGGCTGGAGCGGATGTTTTCGATTACCAAATCACACCCGATGGCAGCCATGTTGTCTACCGGGGCGACCTGGTGGCGGATGGTGTTTCCGCCCTCTATAGTGTTTCCACGACTGCCAGTGGCACGCAGCTTGACTTGAGTTCCGCCACGCTGGCGAGAGCGAATGTCTCCGCCGATTATAAGCTTCTGCCTGATAGCAGTCGGGTTGTCTACCGAGGCGCCTTGTCTCAGGAAAATGTGGTCGAGCTCTACAGCGCTTCCACGACTGCCAGCGGAGCGCAGATCGGCCTCAGTTCTACTTCGCTGGCCGAGGCTGCCGTTTTTGATTTTCAGCTCACGCCCGATGGAAACCACGCTATCTACCGTGGCGATTTGTCCACAAGCAACCTGGTCGAGCTCTACAGCGCGGCTACGGATGCCGTTGGCACGCAAGTCAAGCTGAATAACTCTCTCTCTGCTGTGGACGACTGGATCGGTAATATTCAAATCAGTGACGATGGCCA
Organism: Planctomycetota bacterium; assembly: GCA_024276705.1. Lineage (GTDB taxonomy): Bacteria > Planctomycetota > Planctomycetia > Pirellulales > Lacipirellulaceae > JAJRWS01. The sequence continues at coordinate 19,890 of JAJRWS010000696.1, forward strand.
GTCCCTTGCCTTCATGGTGGGAACCACGACCGATCCGCTGGATGAAACTAAATTTACCGGCAAGGAACTCTTTTGGACGCCGATCACCGGCGGTGGTGCAACTTCGGTTGCCATTGCAAACACGGAAATCACTTCCTATCAGTTCAACGGTGACACCCTCATTTTTGCAGGGGACCTCGACACCCCTGGGATGACCGAGTTGTACCACTTCGTCTGGTTTTCCGGAAACTATGACGAGGACCGAGACGTGGATGGGGCCGACTTCCTCAAGTGGCAACGGGGCGAGTCACCCACTCCGCTGAGCCAATCGGACCTTGCTGCATGGCAAGGGGATTTTGGCTCAACGCCCAGCCCGACGACGATTGCTTTGCAGGCGGTTCCAGAGCCGAGCTGCTGGATGATGCTATGGCTGGCAGCTTTTACGTGCAGCTGGCAGCGGCGTTGGGTGTCGCCACTGTCAACAGACCGGCGTTAGCCAGCCATGCCCGTGGCGGCGATCAGTCTTCCGGGACCGTGTCGTCTTGTGGTGTCTCGTCGGGGGCTGGATCACTGGGATCGTGGTCACTGGGGCCCTCCTTGGTGATCAGCGAAGGGCATACTTCTTGTTCGCCACATTGCTGGCAGACGATGTGGATCAGGTCCGAACTGCTCAGCTTCAGGTTTTCATTCCGACAGAGCTGGTAGAGCTCTCTGAGATGGATGCAAGTCATGGCAATATCCCCATGGTTCTGGTATCCAGCCGCGCTCCTGACTCACCCATTTCAGGGCGGCGGTTTCACTGCCAGGATGACAGAGTCGCGGATTGGAAGTGGCTGTCCGGGAAATCCTCGCATCCCCGTTTCACCGAGGGAGCGACGTACCCCTAGGCCGGTTATACTATTCCATGCAGCTCCAGGCGAGGCCAACGTTATCGGCGAGAGAAGTTTAGCCTGGACCATTCATCCGCTACCCCTGCGGACAGCCTGTGTTTTGCCCTGGAAGTTGACATTCACTTTCATGCTGAACCCTGAGGATCAGCCGATAATTAACTACCCGGTTTGCAGTAAGCCACGTTCAATGGAAAAATCGTTAAATCGTGCTGTTTTGGCAATGTGGCCATCCTGGTCGTGTTCAGCCGCTTGCGGCGGTGCTCGTACTCGAAAGGTGCAAGCATGGCGGATGCCATCTTTGAGTACGACAAACTTGCCCTCTAATCCGGTTGGCTGCAGAATGCGAGTACGAGTACCGCTCTGCTGAGTACGAGTACGAAATCCAAACCAAACCAAAACGCAATGAAGCCAAAAACAAACGTTTCAACCGTTCCCACGCCCCGCTTTGCGGGGCAAGCCAAAGACAAGGCTTCTGGCCGTGATCGATTAATATAGGTGTGGCACGTTCCTCCCATGGCATGATGTCCCTCCCAGCGATGGGCGTGGTCGATTCACGCATGTCACGCATCGTTCCACGCCCTTCATACCTCAGGGCGTGGGCACACAGGACCAAAAGGCTTAGGATCGTTCGAGAAATAACTGTCCGATGTCCCCTCGCCCCTTTGGGGAGAGGGCAGGGTGAGGGGCCTGGAAACATGCCAGTTATTTCTCGAACGATCCTTATTTTGAGTTTTAGGCCTGACAATACACTAGCGAGAAACAGTCGAGAAAGCCCTATGAGGCCCTTTGTCACGACGCGGGAAATTTACTGTAAAAGTGCGCGGGAGGACATCTGGAGCGCGCTTGCCGATACGCATCAATTGAATCGAGCGATCGGGAATAACCCCTTGGAGAGTGAACCGATCCACCAGGGCGCCGAACGTTACCGAATCAAGACGCGTCTTGCCGGTTTGTCGCTTGAATACGAAGAAGAGCCCTTCGAGTGGAATCGGCCGGAATTTCTCTCGATTGCGCGCAAGTTTCTGAACGGACCGGCACGTCGCTATCAGATCGAGTGGCGGCTGGTCGAAAAACAGCAGGGCGGAACGAGTGTCCAGCAACGCCTGGAAGTCGAACCGCGCTCGGTGTGGTTCTGGCCTTTCGTGGCGCTCAACGCCATGGCGATCACCCATCGACTGGTACGGGAGATTGGCCGCGTCGATGCCCACCTGGATCGTGACATGGAAGCTTACGCCGATGCAAGTGTCTCCCCGGTCAATTCCGTGGCCTTGGAACGCACCCGGCAGGCCTAGCAGGCTTCGCTCTTGGCTGAGGGGACTTGCCCGGGTCCGGGGGACGGTTCCAATCCAGGAGCTTGCCTGGCACAAGAGGTGGGTCATAACCATGAGGCCGGGTTGGAGGAAGAGAAAGGCACGGACCAGAGTGTGGATCTGGATTTGGCGAAACGTTTGGCTCAGTTTATCGTCGTCGCGCCCGATGTGGCGGTCAGTCGGATACGCCCCTTCGAATTGGCGGACGACTGGGGAGTCGACCGGCGCCGCCTGGTGTCGGTCTGCTTGAAGGGCGTGCTGGCAGGCATGTTGGAGTTGTCCTGGGACATCATCTGCCCGAGTTGCCGCACCTTGTCGTCGCGAGTCGCGACCCTTTCGCAGTTGGAGCAGCAGACGCATTGTCACTTGTGCGACATTACCATCCAGGTTGATTTCGATCGGGCGGTCGAGGCCACTTTCCGGCCCACGGAGTGCGTTCGCCCACTGGAGGATCGGCCTTACTGTATCGGCGGACCTTTTCGAACCCCTCATGTCGTCGCCCAGGCGGTGCTGCCGGCCGGCGGCACGGTCCATTTGCAGATTCCCGACGTCGAAGGTCGCTACCGCCTGTTTGTTCGTGGTGGCGCATCGGTCAGCATCGAAGTGAAGGCTGGCGGGAGTGCCCGCCGGCAAGTCGCTGCCGGCGCTCAGGTGACTCCGGCCGAGCTGAGCCTGGCTCCTGGCGGTGAATTGGAGGTCCAGGACTGCTTGCATACGCGGCGGCATGTGAAGCTGGAGCACCTGGCGTGGGCCAGCGCCGCAACCACGGCCCACTACGTGAGTACGTTCGATTCGTTTCGGCGGCTCTTCTCGGCGGAAGTCCTACGGCCCGGATTGCATGTGAAGACATCGCGCGTGGTGCTGCTCTTCACCGACTTGACCGGGAGCACGGCCATGTACTCTCGGCACGGCGATGCTCGGGCGTATCGTTTCGTGCAAGAGCATTTTGCCGTGCTCGACGCAGTGATCGATCGGCATGGAGGCGCGGTCGTGAAAACCTTGGGCGATGCGGTGATGGCCGCATTCACCGAAGAGAGGGCCGCGGTGGAAGGGGCCATCGCCATGCAGTGGGCGTATCGACGTTTTGCTCGAAAGCGTGAGGAAGCATGCGGTGTTCAATTGTGCGTGGGCCTGTTCGCGGGCGCTGCCTATCTGGTCAACGCGAACCATATCCTCGACTATTTTGGTCAAACGGTGAACATCGCCAATCGGCTGCAAGGCACTTCCGCGGGTGGGCAAATCGTGCTCCCGGCCGAAATGGTCGCCTGCCTGGAGAAGTCCGGAGGGATCCAGGGGGCCCATCGGCTGGGGCCCTTCGAGGCCGTGCTCAAGGGACTCGACCAACCGCTGGCCGCGGTCCGTCTGGCGGTCGACGAGGATGAGAGCATGGCGAGTTGTTGACTACTTGCTGCTGCGCAGAAAAGCCAGCAGGTCGAGTATCTCGTCTGCCTGCAAGGTATCCAGCAGGCCGGTGGGCATCAGGGAAACATCGGAGGGCATTTGGTTGTCGATCTGATCGCGCCGAACCCGGATGAGTCCCTTGGGGTCGAGCATGTTGGTACTGATATAGATAGCATCCCGGTCCAAGTTGAGGATGCGACCAACCAGCATGCGGCCGCCGACTTCAAATATTCGCTGCCGGTACTGGTCCAGTATCTGGTCGTTGGGCTCAACGATGGCGCGCAGTAGATCTTGTGGCTGAAAACGGCGGCCGATACCGGTCAGGTCGGGGCCCAGGGCGGTTCCCAGTCCAGCCAGACGGTGGCATTGATGGCAGGTAGCAGCCGCGAACATTTTTTCGCCCCGCTCTAAATCGCGCGGTCCCGAGTCCCGCGACTCCAGTTCCAGCAATTCCTCGAGAGACCATTTTTGAACAGTGGGCCGAGTGCTGGGAGCGGCTTCGCTCCAGGTTCCCGGTTGCGCATTCAGGGCCTCGGCGACCGGTACCGCCAACGCTCCTTGTTGCACGGCTGGGATGCCCGCAATGAATCGATCTCGTGCTCGGACCAGGTAGCCATGAAACGATTCCGCTCCCGCCTCGGAGGCCATGCGCGTAAACCAGCGGAGAAGCTGCTCTCGCTGCTCGACTTGCCAGCCGGTGTGGACCTCGCACAAGGCCAAGGCAAATGCGATCTGTTGTTCCCGGGATATGCTACGCTCGATGCATTGCAGTAGCCGGGGTACCATTCGAGGTGCCTGTAGCGACACCAGCAGGTGGCTGAGCTGCCGGTCGGTCTGAAAATGGCCACTGGGAAAATGGGGCTGGAAATATCGCCGCAGTTGCCCACGCGACGGTTCGGGCAGTTGCATTCGTAGCAGCAGGAGCTGAGCGATACGCACGATCTCCAGCCGTTCGTCCGGCTTGCTCGCTTGCCAATCGTTGGCGAGCAGGGCGGCGGCGATGGCTGGCCCTCGCGTCTGCCCGAAGGCTGAATCTTCCGCTCGAACAAGCCCCAGCAGGGCGGTTCGTCCGCCGGTTCCCACGGGCATGGCCAGGGCCCGTTCGGACCAGCTCGAAACCGGCTGCCATTCCAGGGCGATCCGGGCCGCATGGCGAATAAAGCGGTCGGGGTCGGACAGGGCGGGCCAAAGCTCGTCGAGAACATCGGCGGTTTGGGAGCCGGCCGGACGTTGTAGCCGTTCGAGTCGTTGTCGCCGTTTTCGGGCCGCTGCTGCCCGGTCTTTGCTTGCCTGATCCGGTTCGATAAAAATTTCCTGGTTGGCGGGTGGCCTGATCGTGCTGGCAGGGTGATTCTCGGATTGATCGTCCACCACGATTCGGTACAAGACCGATTCGGTATGGCGCCCACCTACGATAAAGTACAACGCCCCGTCTTGCGGCCGGACCACCAGGTCGGTGACGGCCAGCGGCATCGCGGTGGCAAACAGTTCGACCTGGCCCCGGTAGGTGGCGCCCTCGGGTTGCAAGTGAATCGCGTAGAGATTGCCATAGCTCCAGTCGCTGGCGAACAGGGCTTGCTGGTAGGGCGGTGGAAAATGCGTGCCGGTGCCGAAGGTGAGTCCCGTGGGCGAACCGGGGCCCACATCGACGACTGGCGGTAACGTGTCGGGGTAGCAGGCGGGCCATTTGCCATTGCCGGCTCGCCAGCCATAGTCGCTGCCATCCACGACGTGGCAGACACGCGTCGGCCGATACCAGGGCGTACTGATGTCCCACTCCATGTCGGCATCGAATGTAAAGCATTCGCCGGCCGCGTTGACCGCCAGATCGTATGGATTGCGGTAGCCAACACTCACCAGCGTCAGCAGACGATCGGCCGGCAGTGGGGTCCCGGGCGGGTTTCCGCCTGCCCGCTTCTCGTCGAGCCGAGTCAGATCGATACGAGCCACCCAAGCTCCTGGCGCGGGCAGGCCTGCCTCGTGGCCTTGCGGATCGTCGAGGCGTGGCAGCAGTTGGTCTTCACCCCAATGGGCCGGAACCACACTCTGGCCTTCGGTGGGCAAAGCCGTGTGATTGCCGGCGCAAATCCACAGCGATTTTCCATCTGCCGCGGCGACGATCGCATGGGGGCCATGTTCGCCCGATCCAGCCAAGGCGCAGAGCCACTCGACCTGGTCGAACCGGTCGTCGCCGTTGGTGTCACGAGCCCGATAGAGTCCTGAGGAGTCCGCGGCATCGCGCTGGTTCTTCATCACGTAGAGACTACCCTGATGGAATAGCAGGCCCTGAGCACTGCCCAGGGCGACTGCCAGACGCTCGACTCGCGTTTGCTCAAGCGGGGCAGCCAACGGCGCGGGAGTGATGCGGTACAAACTCCCCCGCTCGTCCGAGGCGATCAAACGGCCCCGGCCATCGACGGTAATCGAGACCCAAGATCCTTGGGTGGCCAGCGGCACTCGATAGACGACCTCGGCCCGAAAGCCGGGGAGTGTATGGATGCGTTCGTTTTCGGCCCGGACCCACTTGCCCGGCAGAATCGATGCGAGCAGGCAGAGACCGCACCAGGCGGAAATTGAAATTCGTAGAATTGGCATGGGTTTCTTTGTCCGGTTTCCCCGGTCGATTTTGCCGTTTGCGTTCGTTACAATAAATTCAGTAGTTCCAAGAATGGCCGATGAAGCCGACCCGGGCAACGTGCAAACTGCCAAAAATACCGGTTTCCGGGCGGCTTATCGCCTTGTCCTACGTGGCAATTTGGAAGTACTGAATTCTCTACCGTGACACCCTTGGCAGGCGGCTCATCTGCCTGGAACTCCAGGTTCGTTCAATCAACCCTTACCCCAGTCCGACCTTCAGGCCAATTTCTTTATGCTAACCCACCGACGCGTTGTCGTCTTGGCCTTGATAGGCCTGTTGCTGGCTGGCTGGCTCACTGCCGACTGGTATATCGGCTTGCCCGAGGCTGCGGTTGCGCACTATACGGGGCGGCAAACGTGTGTTGAGTGTCATCAGACGGAAATGGAGCTGTGGAAAGATTCGGACCATGATCGGGCCATGGAGATAGCCGACGAACAGTCGGTGCTGGGCGATTTTAACGATGCCACTTTTCGCCGCTTTGGCGTTACGACGCACCTGTTTCGCCGTGGCGACCAGTACTGGGTCAATACCGAAGGCCCGGACGGCGAACTGCACGATTACCAGATCAAATACACCTTTGGCATCAGACCCCTGCAGCAATACATGGTGGAGTTTCCCGATGGTCGCGTGCAGGTGTTGCGTGTTACCTGGGATACGGTGAAGCACGAGTGGTTTTACGTCGCGCCGCCCGACGTGCGGGACGAGAAACTCGAACCGGGTGATCCGCTCCATTGGACCGGCCTGGCTCAGAACTGGAATACGATGTGTGCCGAATGCCATTCCACCGACGTGCGGAAGAATTACGACCTCAAGGCCAATACCTATCATACCACGTTCGAGGAAATCGATGTCAGTTGCGAAACGTGTCACGGTCCGGGCAGCCTGCATGTGCAACTGGCCCACAGTTTTTCTTTATTTTGGGATCGCCAACGCGGGTATGCGTTGACCGGGCTGACCGGGGCCGACAATCGTCAGCAAGCGGAGACATGCGCTCCATGCCATTCCCGCCGGTCGCAAATTCATGCCGATTACCATGCCGGGGGAGGGCTTGCCGACGACGGGCGTTCGACCAGCGGCCGCCGCGGGATCTCGTTTACCGACTACTTCGAGCTGGCGCTGCTCGACCCCGGCCTGTATCACGCGGATGGCCAGATCCTGGATGAAGTGTACGTATACGGTTCCTTCCTGCAGAGCCGGATGTATTACGAGGGGATCCGCTGCACCGATTGCCACGACCCGCATTCCCTTCAGTTGAAGTATCCGGGGAACCGATTGTGCGGCCAATGCCACTTGCCTGGTAAATACGACTCGCCCGCCCATCATCACCACAAGGTCGAGACGGACGCCGCTCTGTGCGTCAATTGCCACATGTCCAGCCGGACTTACATGGAAATCGACGGCCGGCGTGACCATAGCCTGCGTATTCCCCGGCCTGATTTGACGGTGCAAATCGGTACGCCCAACGCCTGTGGCGATTGTCATACGAAGCCGGATGAAACGGCAGCGTGGGCTGCCGACGCAGTGGTGCGGTGGTATGGCAAGGGCCCCCGACCGGCCGCCGCCCTACCTGGCGATCGGTGGTCGCACGGCACGCACTATGGGGTTGCTTTTCATGCCGCCCGACAAAACCTGCCAGAGGGAGAAAAACTGCTCCGCGATTTGCTCCGCCGCCAGGTGACTCCTGATATCGTGCGGGCCACGGCCATTGGCTTGTTGGCGGGCTACCCAAGTTCGGATTCGAACAAGCTGTGCCGCGAAGCGCTGCGGCACAGCAGTCCACTGGTTCGGGCCGCGGCGGTTCGCGTGCTCGCCGGCGGGAGGCCTGGGCAATACACTCAGGAATTGGCCGGCAGGTTGGACGATCCTTCGCGGATGGTGCGCATGGCCGCGGCCGGGCATCTGGTGCCCCAGGCCGAGCAGCTTCGCCGTAGCGAATTTCGAGAACCTTTCAAGCGAGCGATCCAAGAGTACCAGGATGGTCAGCAAGTGATGCTCGATCGGGCCGGTTCGCACCTGAATCTGGCAAGCATGTATGAGCAATTGGGCAATCTGGCCGCGGCCAGGCGGGAGCTGCGCACGGCGATTCGGATTGAGCCCTACCTGACCGGCCCACACGGTGAGTTGGCCCGACTGCTCGACCAACTTGACAGCCATGAAACGACGGAGGAGGTTCGGGCGCTACGTACTCGTGAGGTTGAATTGTTGGAACGCGACTTCCGGCTCCTGGCCAATGTGCCCATATTGTATTATCGCCATGGCATGTTGCTTTACTTGTTGGATGAACCGAAGCGGGCGCTCGAGTCGCTACGTGAAGCATGCCGGCTCGCTCCCGATTCGTATCAGTACTGGTTGGCGTTGGCCCTGCTGTATGAAAAGCAGCAGCTTTGGGACGATGCGCTCGATGCGTTACGGAACATGCAGAGGATCCAGCCGGAGGATCCAGCCATCCGGGGTATCTACATGCGCATGCAGCAGGCGATAAAGAGAGCGGAGGGCGGAGGGCAGAGCAGAGAGCGGAGAGCGAGAAGTGAGAAGTGAGGGGTTCCCAAAAGTGTTCGGCACAGTGTGTGCTGCAAGTGATGGGAAGGGGGATGGAGGAGAAGATGGGGATGGAGAACGCAGGGTTCTCTGCGACATAAAAAGTCACGTACCACCCGCATAGCGGGTGGTTTGAGGAAGGCTCCTCAAAGGAGCCGAGAAGAGAATATCGTACTCGTACTCAGCAAAGCGGTACTCGTACTCGAACCCGACTGGGAGGCAAGGTCGGTCATCATCAATATCCATGGCCTTATGTTTCTGTTGAATGCAGTGGTTCCAGTCGAGTACGAGTACGAGCAATATCACTGCGGAACTATCAAACTCTTTCAGTCTCCCGGCAAAGCCGAGGGGTTTCTCAGAAGAATAAGGAGTGACCAATAAACCCTGGCTGCTCGCCAGGCCTTGTGGTCAGCTAGCACTGCTGGTATGCACTCTGGGCAAACTGCACTTATCCGCTGAGATGGCCGATAAAGATCCAGTAAGGATCGTTCGAGAAATAACTGTCCGATGTCCCCTCGCCCCTTTGGGGGAGAGGGCAGGGTGAGGGGCCTGGAAACATGCCAGTTATTTCTCGAACGATCCTAAGGTGCCGTACTCGCGGTAGAACGGGTTACGGCTTGTGGCTGGCAATCCAGTCGCTCTCCGCTCCTCTAGACGGTGGAATGGATTCCATGGTTTCGCTTCTATTACGGCCGGTGCGCCAATTGGCTTTGGCGCTGGTCGCCAACGATTCGCCACGCCAGATCGCCTGGGGTTTTTCCCTGGGCATGCTCGCTGGACTGGTGCCGAAAGGGAGTCTGTTGGCGGTGAGCCTGTTCGTATTGCTCTGTGCTCTGCGAGTCAATAAGCCGGCTGGCCTGATGGCGATGGGGCTCTTTTCGGTCGTGGGGACCTGGCTCGATCCGACTGCCCATGCAATCGGTGCGTTGGCCCTGACCTGGGAACCGGCCAGACCCCTGCATGCGTGGCTGTATTCCCTGCCGTTAGGTCCCTGGTTGGGACTGAACAACACGGTTGCCCTGGGGCAATTGGCGATTGGGATGTACTTGTTCTATCCGACTTATCGTATCACTTGCCTGCTGGTCACCAGGCTACAACCTCGGGCCATTGCGTGGCTGCAGCGGTATCGGGCCATTCGCTGGCTCACGGGCTTGGAGCTGGGAGCACGATTAGGAATGGACCGATGAAGTTATTGCGTTGGAAATATGTGTTGCCGCGGCTGCTGTTGTTACTGACGGTTGTACTGTCCATTCATTTTGGCTTGGATCCGCTGGTCCGTTATGGCCTTGTGGTTGGCAGCGAGTCGGCGGTTGGCGCGAAAGTCGAATTGGCCAGTCTCCGCAGTTCCCTCATGCAAGGTGAATTGATGCTGGGGCAATTGCAAATTGCCAATCCGCGCTCGCCGATGCGTAATCTGTTTCAGGCCGAGCGCGGACGGTTGTTGTTCGACACCCAAGCTTTACTCGACAAACGACTGGTTGTTCGTAGCGGCACATTGCGTGGCATCGAGTGGGATACCCCTCGAGTCCCTTCCGGCGATTTGGCTGCCGAAAAGGCGATTGCCGGGGAAAACCAGAGCGAACCGGCGGGACCTCCTTCCTGGCTGGAGTCGGGCCGGCAAAAGGGAGCCGATTGGTTGGCTGGGACCCGTGCCCGGTTGGAGCAAGATCTGGCCGGTAAACTGGAAACACCGCGGGTTGTTCAGCAGTTGCGAGCTCGCTGGCCGCGGCAGTTGGCTGAGATGCGTGGTCGGGTGGACACGCTGCGCGGACAAGTCCAGCAGCTTCAGGGCCAGATGAAATCGTTTGGTAAAAATCCATTGCGAGGCATGGAGCAGATGGAACAGTTGCAGCAGTCGCTGCACAGCGTGCAGCAGGAACTGTTGTCGGTTCAGGGAGAATTGAACCGTTTGCCCCAGCAGGCCGGCAAGGACCGGCAGGCCATTCAAGTGGCTCGTGTGCATGACCAAAAAATGTTGCGTGACACCCTGTCAGGAGACGGATTGAACGGCGAGCAGCTCAGCGAACAGTTGCTAGGCCCGGTCGTAGCCGAACGGCTCAAAGTCGTACTCCACTGGGTTCGCACCATCCGTGCGCTGGCCCCTAACCGGCCAGTACGCGCCAAGACCGGTTCGGCCCGAGGCGTGGATGTCCATTTCGTGGGCCAGCGGCCACAGCCCAGGCTGCTTGTTCAGCAGCTTGCATTAACCGGAACGGTCCGTATGGGCGCTACCTCGACCGACTGGATTGGCACCCTCCGTGATGTCAGCGACCAACCATCTTTGCTCGAGAAGCCGACACACCTGCATGTGCAGGGGATAGGCATGCTGGACTTCACCGTCGATGCCACCCTCGACCGTACCGGTGTGGTCGCCCGGGATACATTTCGAATGGATTGTCCCGACTTTCCACTGCCCAGCAAAACAGTGGGAGGTGGCACTCTGGCATTGCGGCTAGATCTGGGTAAAACGAAACTACAGGTCGCCTTGAACCTGACCGAGGATCGATTGGAAGGCCGGGTTCATCTCAAGCAGTCCGCCGTGCGGATGCAGCAGATCAACAAGCCGAGCTTCGCGGATAAATCGGTCGTTGCCAAACTGAATCGATTGGTCGGTCAGAGTCTTGCGGGTATCGAACAATTGGAAACCACGGTTGAGTTGGCTGGCACGCTCCAGCAACCTGCCTGGCGAATCGAATCGAATCTCGGCCCGGAATTGGCTCAGGGGATCAACCAGGCCACTCGGCGATTACTCCAACAGCAAGCCACGGCAGTGCAAGATTCTATTGCCCGGCAGGCGGAGAAACAAATGGTGCAGTTGGACGGGCAGCGTCAGGAGGCCCAGCAGAAATTGCTAACACGTCTGGGGGACAGCCGGCAGTTGATCGAGCAGTTGGCCAGACTGGGTGGAGAGAGAGGACGGTCGGTTCCCAAACTGGGAATGCAGCCCTCGGTACTGAAAAAAATCGGTCTGGTGCGCTAATGCTTAATTTAAATCGGCGTGCCCGCGAACTCTGCGAGCGACTTGTCCCGGAAGCCGAATCGTTGGGCATACGGTTGCACCGGCTTCCTTGTGGGACGCTCGTGTTGGACTTTGGGGTCGATGCGCCAGGAAGCAGGGAAGCGGGCATCTTACTGGCCCGCGTCTGCCTGGCCGATCGAGCCAAGGTGGAAGTGATCGCGGACGATCCGGGGACAGCGCCCTGGCCGGCCGTGCATGTTGTCACCGAGCAGCCGATTGCCGCCTGCCTGGCCTCGCAGTATGCGGGTTGGGAAGTGAAAGGCGCGAATTATTTTGCGATGGGATCGGGGCCGATGCGTGCGAGCGCGGCGCGTGAGCCACTGTTTCGGCATTCGCCGCTGACGGAACTGGCTCGTCAGGAAAAGGGTGTGCCGTCGGTGGGCATCCTGGAAACAGCCCAGTTGCCCCCCGAGGATATTTGCCGTGCAATCGCCGAGAAATGCCATATTGGGCCATCCGAACTGACGTTGCTGGTTGCCCCCACCCATAGTCTGGCCGGTACCCTGCAAGTGGTGGCTCGCAGTGTCGAAACGGCTTTGCACAAACTGCATGAGCTGGCGTTCGATTTGAGCCGTGTTGTCAGTGGACGGGGACTCGCGCCGTTGCCTCCATTGGTTGCGGACGACCTGGCGGCTATTGGCCGTACGAACGATGCCATCCTTTACGGTGGCAGAGTGACGCTCGAGGTCCATGGCGACGACCTTTCGCTGCAGGCCATCGGCCCCCAGGCACCCAGCAGCGCTTCGGCCGACTATGGGCGGCCATTTGTGGAGGTACTTGCCCGTACCCACAACGATTTCTACCAGGTCGACCCCCTGCTCTTCAGCCCCGCGGAACTGGTGCTCAAGAATCTGGATACGGGCAACTCCTTTACGTTTGGTAAGGTCAACGACGAAGTGCTGGCCGAATCGTTTGGGAAATAGAGCGGAGAGCAGAGAGCAGTACCATTAAAAAATGCTGCAATAATTACTTCCTGTTTTGAAATAGCCATACTTTAGATCATCAATCAAACATCCAACATCAAACATCCCACCTCACTCATTACGCCACGGATCATGCACCTCGCCTTGCTCGGCTCGCCCACCAGTTGGTACACCCGCGATTTGCAGCGGGCGGCGGCGGATGCGCACCAAATCGTGCCAGCGAATTACGCCCAATTGCAGTCGGAGCTGGTCGGCGCTGCGGCCCGTTTTCAGGAAGGAGAAACCAACCTGGCTGGCGTCGATTGTCTGCTGGTCCGGTCGATGCCTCCCGGGAGTCTGGAGCAGATTGTCTTCCGAATGGATGTATTGGGACAATTGGCGTGTCGTGGACTGCCGGTTGTGAATGGGCCCGAGCCATCGAGACGGCGGTCGACAAATATCTTGCCACCGCCTGCTTGCAGGCTGCCGGTTTGACCGTGCCCCGCACGCTGGTTTGCCAGACGGTCGACGAGGCGATGCACGGTTATTATGCGCTGGGCGAAGATGTGGTGGTCAAACCCCTGTTTGGAAGTGAAGGGCGTGGCATCTTGCGCGTCACCGACGAAGCGCTTGCCTGGCGAACATTTCAAACTCTGGCCCGGCTCGACCGGATCCTCTACCTGCAGCAGTTCATCGCCCATCGAGGGGCCGACCTGCGGTTGTTGGTGATCGGCGATCGCGTGCTGGGAATCCGCCGTACCAGTGCCGACGATTGGCGCACCAACATCAGCCGTGGCGCGGTGGCCGAACCGCTGCGAGTGACCTCGGAGCTGGAAACGCTGGCCAGGCAGGCAGCCGAGTCGGTCGGCGCCACGGTGGCTGGTGTCGACCTGCTCCCGGGCGACGATGGCGGGCTCTATGCATTGGAAGTCAATGCGGTTCCCGGCTGGCGGGCGCTCGCCGCTACAACCGGCATCGATGTGGCCGGTTTGGTCCTCGAACACCTCCTGCAGGTGTGCGCCTAATGCCACATACTTTGAGCCGTAGGCGCCAGCCTCGGGTGCCTTCGGGACAACGTAAACCCTGAAATACCCGAGGCTAGCGTCTCCGGCTCAGATGCTGGAATCGACAAAGTAAGTACCATTGGGCGTGCGCCGCTCGCGGACGCGTTCAGCCAACTCCTTTTTGACTTCTCCGGAAAGGCTGTTTATAGTGGTCTTCTGGGGGATTGCATGATCGGATATGGAAGTTTCCCGTCGCGCATAGCCTTTTTCTGTTCGCCTCGGTAGCGATGCTCCAATCGATTCCCACCCGCTCATCCTGCCCGCACAGTCTGTGTTTTAATTTCCTGCTAAGAGGTGCTTCTTATGGCCCGTAGTTTCACTCGTATTCCACAGATTGTCTTCCTGTTTCTTGCCGTCCTCATGTTCATGAGTCTGCAATCCAGCTTTTCGGTTGCGGACGTAACTTTTTTTGGCTCGGTGAATCCTGATCCGCCCGGCGATGGGAATGTAGAGGAGAGCCTTGTTGTTGGCTTGGATGGAGATGATGTTCCCGACCCTCGCGGGTATGTACGCATCGACGGTGGTACGGAATTGGAATACGACGGCCTGACCGTCGGCGATGACGAGGGTACTCAAGGAATCATGATTATCTCCGGGACATTGACACCGGGTGGGCAGACGAGCCTGGCACTCGAAGAGTCGGGATCGACGACGATACCCACGGTGCAAATCGGCCATGAAGGCGTGGGCCAATTGACGGTCGAGGGAGGAGGGGCGATGACGCTGAATAACCTCGGTGCCGATTTGTCGCTAGGAGTCGAAACCTCAGGGGTCGGGACGATGATCGTGCGGGACCCTTTCTCGTTGGTGGTGATTCCCGACTCGCACTACATCGGTGATGATGGAATTGGCCGTATGGAAATTCTTGCTGGTGGAACCGTTTATAATACGGATACATCCGACGTGGCCATCATTGGACGCGCGGCTACCGCGGTCGGTTCCGTATTGGTCGATGGGGCCGGTTCGACCTGGAAAATCAACGACGACCTGGTGATCGGCGGCTTAGGGATCGGTACGTTGACGGTCAGCAATCAGGGCTTGATCGACGTCGACCGGGCCGGCGCGATCGCAACCATAGGCTCACTCGGACGCTTGGAGCTTGCCGGTGGTACCTTCGCCGGACAGAGCATTGAGCTGGATGGGACCCTGGGCGGCTCGGGGTTGGTGCGTGGTTCCGTGGCAAGTTCGGGAGACGCGTTGATCGATGTTCCTGTAGGCGCGTTGTTGCAGTTTGCAGGCAATGTTGCCAACCAGGGTTCGATTCGTGTGCGCGGCGGCGAGGTGAAGTTCCTGGCGAGTCTGGAAAATTTAGAGCCCGGTGATGAACCCGCGTCAGGACGCATCACTCTGGAGAATGGCCGCGTTCGGTTCTCGCAACCGCTGGCCAACGAGGGTGTCATCGCGTTAGCCGCGGGCTCGAACTACCTGCATGGCGAAATTGTCAATGGGGCAACAGGTTCTATCGTCGTAGCCAGTAGCACGATTGGCACGTTTTACGATACGGTTGACATCGATGCCGGTTCGCTCGAGCTGTTGGCAGGGGCGAATGCACTTTTTCTGACCGACTTGAATTTCATGGACGAGAGCCTGGTTACTTTGCGAATTGGCGATGCCCAGGCCGGATTCGGGCAAATCTATGTCGAAGGCGAGACGGCGCTGGCCGGAGAACTCGAAGTGGGACTGGCGGATACGTTTTCTCCCAGTCCGGGCGATTCCTTTTCCTTGCTGTATGCGGCCGGTGGTGTTACGGGCGAATTCGACACCGTTACCTTACCTGCACTTGATCTGGGACTTTTATGGGACCTGGAGTACGGCGCGAATGAGGTGGTGTTGGCGCTCATCGAGACCATTCCAGGCGATTTCGACTTGGATGACGATGCCGATGGCAACGATTTTCTCCTCTGGCAGCGAGGCGGTTCGCCCAACCCGCTCAGTGCGTCGGATCTGGCCGCCTGGCAAGATAGTTTTGGTACGGTCACTCGTTCGACAGTCGCTGCCACGGCCGCGGCCGCAGTACCCGAACCTACGACAGGGCTGCTGCTGGTGCTGGGACTCGCGGCCATGCTGGTGGTACGTGACTTGGATCAGCGAAGATAAGCGTCGATGAGTGTTCCTTTTCTCCGCATGGCACGTTTCCCGAGAACGAGCCATCCTGACGTATTGGAACACTAATCCGCACTAATCTTCGCTAATTCCCGTCCGTAAACCACCAGCTCTGCTGGTGAGTACCCATCAGGCTCCGCCGCTCCGTCGTGTTCGTGTTCGTGTTCGTGCTCGTACTCGTACTCGTGCTCGTGCTCGTGCTCGTACTCGTACTCGTGCTCGTGCTCGTACTCGTACTCGACTGGAACCATTGCATTCAACAGAAACACAAGGCCATGGATATTGATGATGACCGACCTTGCCTCCCAGTCGGGTTCGAGTACGAGTACCGCTTTGCTGAGTACGAGTACGATATTCTCTTCTCGGCTCCTTTGAGGAGCCTTCCTCAAGCCACCC
>JAJRWS010000697.1 GCA_024276705.1 Planctomycetota bacterium
ATCAGCAAGTTGGGCCCCCCGTGAGTCGGCACGGGCTGACTCGGATCGTAACGATAGGTAAATTTGCCCGAATCGGGCGTCAAGAGCGACTGCAGAGTCCCATGCGGTGTCAGGTAGAAAGGGAACGTTTTGGCTGGGGGTGGCCAGCTTGCGGCAGTTCGCCAGGTATTGCCTCGCTTCTCCGTGTCGTCTTTCTCGGTGTCGTCCCTGCGGTGGTCCGTAAGCCGGGAAGTCTCCTCGGGACTGGGAGAAGAATCCACGCGGGCTGGCCCCATCGTATAGTAGATCACGGCAGGAACATCATTTTTCAACGGTTCGTCAAGCAACCAGTGACCGACCCACTGGTCAAAACGGGGGAACCGGTCGTCCCATTTTGCGTTATCCGGAAATGCCAGGTCTCCCACCTGGGTTTGGCCTACCGCATGAGTCCAGGGTCCCATGAGCAAATGCACATTCTCGCGGCCAACGGGCCCACCCCGCTGCTGAACTGCCTGAAACATGTCGACCGTGCCTTGCTGAAAGATATCGTACCAGCCCCCCACGATGGCCATCGGCCAGTTAACCCGCTCGACCCGCTCGCCCAGGTTTTGGGCCCGCCAGTAATCATCGTAATAAGGGTGCTGGCGCAGAGTCTGAAGACAACGGGGCGGCCATTTCGAACTGACCAACCACCGCTCGACCAACGACTTGCGAAAAACGCCGCTCTGAAAGAAGCCGCCGTGATAAAGCGACATCGAGCCCACGGTGAGATGCTGGCCAGCCAGCTTCTCCGGTCCGGCGGCGGCCAGCAACACCTGCGTTAATGCGCCTGCGGACCCTCCCTCGGTCACGATGCGGCCGTTGCACCACGGTTGCTGGCGGATCCAGCGAACTGTATCGAGCCCATCCTGCCGTTGCCCCCAGCCATCGTCCGCAAAAGGTTGTGGCTGCCCCTCGGAAGCGTAGCGCCCACGCACATCCTGTACAACCAGCACCATGCCTCGGCGGGCGACGCGAAGCCATGGCCCCGCATTGGCCTTGTTGTAAGGAGTTCGCAGCAACACGACTCCCCAGGGGCCACTCGCTTTTTTACCCCCCTCTCTTTCCTTCACCCCACCTTCATCCTTAACCTCCTCTGGAGCCTTGCCCTCCTCTTCATCCTGGCCCCCCGTTTCATCCAGGAATCCTGTTTCATCCAGAAATCCCGTTTCGTCCAGAAATACTGTGGGCAGGTAGATGTCGGTCGCCAGACGCACTCCATCGCGCATCGGCACCATCTCCTGCGAAGGTGGCGTGCTGGCCTGAGACGCCCCGAGCAAGAATCGGGAAGGAGCCAGAGCGACTACCAAGACAGCAGAAAAGATGGAAAAAAACACGAAACTGCGGCAGTGCGGCATGGCCTGGCCTTGTGGAAGCGAGTTGTTGCTGACCCTCTGCCAGCCATTCTAGCAGTGGCTTCCATCGCCTTCCAGCAGGCCACCATGAACCTGGCACGATCCTCGACAAGCCCCCTACAGATCTCCCACCGCGCCGGTTATACTTATCGTCACCGGTAAAAAAAGGCCTCGCGATGAAAGGCATGGCAAAAAAAAGGGCTCTTGCCCCACAAGAGCAAGAACCCTCGCATTTTAGGCTGACCGGTCCTTCCGCCGCCCGAAAGCGCCGAAAGCACCGGAGACCCACAGCCTATCACCTCCTATCGTCGAACCGAGCTGGCCGGCTTAACGATTAAATCGCGGGCCGACAACACAACCACTACCATCGAGATATGGCAAATGACACAACCGGCAAAACTGGCACTGGAGGATGGCACGGTCTACACGGGTATCTCGATAGGCGCGACCGGCGAGGTCGATGGCGAAGTTTGCTTCAATACCTCGATGACCGGTTATCAGGAGATCCTTACCGACCCCAGCTACCGTGGGCAGATCGTCACCATGACCTACCCGCAAATAGGCAACTACGGAGTCAACGACCAAGACCTGGAAAGCAGCCGACCTCATCTGGCTGGCTTCATCATCCGTGAACACAGCCGCGTGGCCAGCAATTTTCGCTCCAGCGGTTTGTTGAGCGACTATCTCGAGCAGTGGGGCGTGGTGGCCATCGAATCGATCGATACCCGTGCGTTGGTCAAGCATATCCGCACGCTCGGAGCCCTGCGCGGCGTTCTCTCCACGACGGACCTGGACGACGCGAGCCTGGTGGCCAAGGCCCAGGCGAGCCCTGGACTGGTGGGTCGCGACCTGGTTCAGGAAGTTGTACCGGAACAGCCTTGCCACTGGGAAGAGCCGCTGAGTGAGTGGACGTATTTAAATTCGGAATGCGGAATGCGGAATGCGGAATTGAAAAAGGGGGCATCCGGTAAAAGGTTCCTGACCCCTTTTTCGCCGCATGTCGTGGCGTTGGACTACGGGATGAAGTGGAACATCCCGCGGCACCTGGCAGACATGGGTTGCGAGGTGACGATTCTGCCCGGCACGGCCACCGCCGAGGACGTTCTTGCCCAACAGCCCAACGGCGTATTCCTCTCCAATGGGCCGGGAGATCCGGAACCTTTGGCGTATGCGATCGAGACCCTTAGAGATCTCCTGGGCAAACAGCCCATCTTTGGCATTTGCCTGGGACACCAATTGCTGTCACTGGCCTGCGGGGCCAAAACATTCAAAATGAAATTCGGCCACCGTGGTGCCAACCAGCCGGTGCAAAATCTGGCGGACCAGTCGGTCGAAATCACTTCGCAGAACCACGGTTTTGCCGTTCTTGAAGAAAATCTTCCGGACGCGCTGGAGGTAACCCACCGCAACCTGAACGACCAGACGATCGAGGGAGTACGGCATCGCGAATTGCCCGCGTTCAGTGTCCAGTACCACCCTGAAGCATCCGCCGGCCCGCATGACAGCCATTATTTGTTTCAGCAGTTCTACGAATCGATGCGTTAGAATTCGCTTCGCAGCAACAGCTCGATGACATCCAGTGCGGCGAGACAATGTTCCGGCGACCGCCGGCCGTGGCCCGTCGGATCGCTGAGATCCTGCCCATGGTGAGTAACATCCAAGGCGTAACGAAGGTACTGTTCGCGAGACTCCTCGACGGCCTCCCAACCCAAACGGGCGACCGTCTTGGGCCACAATTGCTCCGCCTTGGCCAACGATGTGGTACAGCCACGGATTGCATCGAAAATGACATCGTCCAACTGTTCCAGCAAGTCGATCGCGGGACCGGTAAGGTCCCCTGGCAACCGTGCAGGGTTTCGGCTGAGCGTAATGAGCTCCTCGCAAGGAGACCTGGACGTGGTACCTTGCGGGGTGATGCACTGGCGGTTCCTACCAGACATGGCACTCGCTGGGTTGGAGACGGTGGGATGACCCGGGCGAAATTCCTCGTGCTACTCAAGCCTGCTTCCGTTTGCGACGTTTTGCCGCCCGTCGATTTTTCGCCCGACGTCGAATTTCGTCACTTCGCATGGTCTCGGGATCGAGATTACCAGGATTGGTCGCATTTCCAGCCGCTTCGATGGCAGGCACGACGGCTGGCTCGGGCGCCAGCCTGGCTTCCGGTTCGCTTGGGGGTTGCGCGGCTTCGTCCGTCGAGCCACGGGCCATCAACTCGCACTGGCGTCCCAGGAGCTGCTGCATCTCTTTCAATTCGCAGGCCCAATGCTGTTGATGCTCCGAAGCCCGTTGACGTTCGGACTCCAGGGATTGGGACAACTGCTCGGCATGCTCGCGAACCGTCTTCAGTTCGGCTTGGACCGCCGCAACCTGGCGGTCCAACTCGTCGATCTCTTGAACTTGCTCTGCGTTTTCCTCTTCCAACTGACGGACTTCCTGAAGAGCCTGCTCAAGCTGTTGCGCTACCTGATCGTATTGCTGTTGAAGCTGTTCCAACCGTTCGCTGGAATCATGCTGATTGGTACTGTTTTCGGCCAGGGATGCCTGGCTCTTCGCCAAAGCCTCCTCGAGTTGCTGCACTTTCTGAAAGGCCTGGTCACGCTGCTGCTCGATGCGATCCCGATCTTGCTCCAGTTGCTGGACCTGTTCACTGGAATCGTTCCCGCCCGCCAGAGCCGCATCCAGATCAGCCTGTTGCCGAGTCAGCTCGCGTTGCCACTCATCCAGCTCCGAGTGCAATCTCTCCAAAGCCGCAAAGGATTGGTGCACCCACGCTTCCAATTGCGTGTGCTCGTCCCGCAAAGCTTCCACCGGCTTTAACGAGGGGCGGCTCCCCTGTTGCGAGTTCTCAATTTCAAACTCTTCAACTTCCTGTTGATCATCAACTTCTATCTGGCGGTCAGTTTCAATCGTTGCAGTATCAGACATAGTATCTTCCCAAACGAACGGTCGCGCGGATGCGGCGAAGGGTGTCGATAGGATTATCGGGGACGCACCATCGAACCAAACAAACTGCCACGCATGTCACCCGCACAATCCTACGAGGGAACAAGGGACAAATTGGCCGACTGGGCGATGAAAAGTAAGTACTGGATAAGGAGGGGGGGGGGTCGACAGGGTACCCCTCCAATGAAACGTAGCTTACGTATCTTGAGAAGCAAACCAAGAATCTTAAAATTCCGCATTGCCCGGCGTGCGCGGAAAGGGAATCGCGTCGCGGATGTTGGCCAACCCGGTCACCAATTGGACCATTCGCTCCAATCCTAACCCAAACCCTGCATGCGGTACGGTGCCAAAACGACGTAAGTCGAGATACCACCAGTAGTCCGCCGTGTTGAGCCCCTGCCGCTCCATGCGCGAAGTGATCACGTCAAGGCGTTCTTCTCGCTGGCTCCCACCGATGATTTCACCAACCCGCGGCACCAACACATCCATGGCTCGTACCGTCCTCTCATCGTCACTGAGTTTCATGTAAAATGGCTTGATCTCTTGCGGGTAGTCGTACAAAATCACCGGCCCCTGAAACACCTGCTCGGTCAGATAACGTTCATGCTCGGTCTGCAGGTCACAGCCCCAGGTGACGGGAAAATCAAACTTCTCCCCGGAGTCTTCCAGTCGTTGCACCGCCTCGGTGTAACTCAGGCGGCAAAATTCTTGCTGGGCAACCGCCTGCAGTGTCGTGAGTACCGATTTCTCGATCCGCTGCTGAAAAAACTCCATGTCCTCGCCGCAGTCGTTCAACACATCGGTCGCAATCCGCTTGAGGAACTGCTCCGCCAACTGCATGTTCGCTTCCAGATCGTAAAAAGCCATCTCGGGCTCGACCATCCAGAACTCCGCCAGGTGTCGTGACGTATTGGAATTTTCCGCCCGAAAGGTGGGCCCAAACGTGTCAACTTTGCCCAACGCCGTGGCGTAAATTTCCCCTTCCAACTGGCCGGAAACGGTCAGGTAGGAAGGCCGGTCGAAAAAATCGTGGCGGTAGTCCACCTGCCCATCGGGGGTTCGCGGCGGCTGAG
>JAJRWS010000698.1 GCA_024276705.1 Planctomycetota bacterium
TGCCAGATCGATTACGAGGAGCATCTGGCCTCTTTCAAGATTGACCAGAGCGATCCCGACTTGTACGAGAAGGCTAAGAACTGCATCAACTGCCACGATCCCCATAGGGCCTTGCGTACCGGTTCGTTCGGAGCGAAGAGCTGCAAAGCCTGCCACAGTGACGGGGAGTACGAGGAGCTGTGGAACACTTGGGCACAAGGGGGACACAAGGACGTGCGGTGCGAGGCGTGCCACGGTCCGCCCGGTGATCATGCTTTACCGTACGCCGATCCTCGGCCAGAAATGGCCGTGACTGGGACGATGCTGGCCCAATCCCACTTCCTCTGCATGAGTTGCCACGGCAAGTCTCTCGAGCGTCGAACCAATCACCCCCCGATCGAGCCTGAGCGGCATCTCGCAAGGTTCCGGATCGACAAGGAGCATCCCGACTACGAAGAGCATATGCAGTGCCTCAGTTGCCATGACGCGCACAGCCCTCACTCGGTGTCGACGCCTGCCATGGCCCACTGAAGGGTAAGCGTTCACGACATGAGACCGTTATTCCCTTAAGAAAACCCCCGGCTTTGCCGGGGGACTGGCAGAGTTCGACTCCTATGCGTACACAACCTTTTTGTTTCCTTGCTTTCGTTCCGTGTCATGGGGCGGTTCAAAATCGTCATGCAACATCGCCTTCCCTACATTTTCTCCGCGTTTTTTCACAAACACCTGAAGTTGCAATCCTTAATACCCCGATAATCCGCATATCTGGAATAGGGGTCTCGAGATGGCCTGCAGTTATAGCTAGCATTGCCATTGGCGGTATTAGCATTGCCATTGGCGGTATAAGGAAGACTCGTGGTTTGCATGCATGGCGAGAAACCAATTTTTATTGCATGCGTTTGCTTCCTCACACTAGGCGTTTTTGTCTTGGGTACTGTCTCGTGCAGACTGTCTGAATCACCGAATAAGCCCGATCATGGCGATGAGGATGTATTGGGCACGGGCTGGAAAAACCCCCAGAAGTCGTGGCGGCAGACTTCGGTAATCCGCGCGGGTTGGGAAGACGGGAAACTGCTGTGGCGTCCTGCTTCCTTTTCGGCCATGAGCGTTCCGCAACCAGAGATCGAGGATGCCCAGAGCTACAAGATCGACAAACTTTGCTCCACGTGTCACGAGGGCTTTTTCGATGCTTTTGCCAACAACGTCCATCGGGAACAGGGATGCGAGGCGTGCCACGGGGCCGGAAGCCGGCACATGAAAAGTCGGGGTCAAGAACCGAGTTCGATCATCAGCTTGAAGCGACTGGACGACGCCTCGGAAGCCGGGCGCCCCACCACGCCCGCCGAGCGGAACGAAGTTTGCCTGCGTTGTCACGAAAACGAGCCCCATGCGCCCGGGACCACGTGGCGCACTTCGGTCCATGCCCACAACGAAGTCGCCTGCACCGACTGCCACACCGTGCATTACAACGTACCACCCGGAACGCCCTCAACGGTCTTGGGGAGGTACGATCACACCAACGAGGAGACGGCAGCTTTGTTGGCAAGCTACTCCGCCGAGCCCGACATTCAATCGCTTCTGGGCAAGTCGAACCACCTGGCCGCCAAGCCGCCCGATGTCTGCTACCGCTGCCACGCCGATATGAAGCGTCTCGAACGGGTTGTCCATCCCCATCAGATCGGTGGCGTGAACAACTTCAATTGCAACACTTGCCACGATGCCCACGGGAATATATCGCCCGAGACGCGCGAATCGCTCTGCCTGAAATGCCATTCCGGCGCACACACAAACGAATGGCAAGGGTCTCCACACGACGTGGCGGGTATCGGTTGCACCGACTGCCACAACCCGCACCCCAAGAGTGGCCTGCCGATGTCGGTCGACCAGCCGAATGTTTGCTACCGATGCCACTCCGAGAAACGCGAACTGGAAGAAATCGCCCACGCCCATCAAGTTCTCGGGCCGAATGGCTTCAATTGCGATACGTGCCACCGTCCACACGGAAAGGTGACATCGGCGACGCGATCGGATGTCTGTTTGCAATGCCACAAGGGCGCCCCAACCATGGCCTGGCACTCGTCGATTCACTTCCGGGAAGGCGTGGCCTGCGCGGATTGCCACAACGCCCATCCGCACACGGGTCCGCCGCGGGTGGTCACGGTCAGCCACAGCTCGGTCCGCCGTCCGAAACGCATGCCAATGTCGGTTGACGAGCCAGGCGCGTGCTTCAAGTGCCATCCCAAGATATTTGCGATGACCTCCATGCCTTCGCACCACCCGATCCGGGAGGGGAAGATGGTTTGCTCCAATTGCCATGACGGTCATGGCCAGGCAAAGGGCAACCTGAAGACGGAAACGGTCAACGATCTTTGTTACGAATGCCACGCGGAGAAGCAAGGGCCCTTTGTTTGGGAGCACGCGCCAGTGACCGAGGACTGTGGCAATTGCCACAATCCACACGGCACGGTGGCCAACAATCTATTGCACCAGCCGACGACATTCTTGTGCCTCCGTTGCCACACGGGCCACTCGACGCACGCCGCCTCGCCGCAATGTGTACGATGCCACTTCGTCAACGGAAATACGTTCGACATTGGGAGTGGGCCGCGAGATCCAACCATTCCCACGACGCCCGATGCGCGTCGGGCGCTCTTTACCGACTGTACGCAGTGTCACCAACAGATTCATGGAAGCGATTTACCATCCGGTTTTGAATGCGGGCATGGGATGAGACGGTAAGGACAAGCGGCAAGTGCCGGGGGGCGCTGATGAGACGATACGTCCAACAACTTGTGATAGCGGCACTGTTTTTCAGTAGCGCGCGGCTTTGGGCCATGGAAAGCCCGAACCCGTTCGCCCAGTTGTCGCAGTCTGAAGAGGCCGCTACCACCATCCCTTCGGCTGGCAAGCTCTCCTGTTCCGCTTGGGTAGGCGACGTGGCCGATGGGTATGATGACGAGGAGTTTGCGCCATTGCCGGCTGCCGATTCGGCCGATCTTCTCCCTTCATCCGATCCGTCCGACACGCCCATCGACGGGCTGGTCGACTCGCGGAGCGGGGATGTCACGTATCAGTTCGGCCCGGCAGGCGAATGCGCGCCACATCCGTCCGCCGCCGATCTCCTGCGTCGTGCCCCGAAGGCAAGGTCCGAACGGCGCGAACTTGCGTTCCGATTCGGCTGGTGGGGCACCAGCAGACGGGGAGTTCCAACCAAGGTGGGCGAGTTTCAAGACCTGAGTTCCTCGCCATTTTGGGATTACGACCAGCTTTTCAGCAACGGCGTGCAGACAATCGACCTGAACATGACGGGCCTGGACAACGAAGGCAATCAAGCCGGCTTCTATTTCTTTGGTCCGAGAGTCTCGATCGGCATCGATTACCAGCGTTATCTGCGGCGGCTCGACCACGATCCGCTAACGAACATGGCACCCGCGGGGCCTGCCATGAACAATATCGTTCTCCAAGCCGAACCGCATACCCTCCATTCGGAGCTTGGCGACTTAGTAACACCCGCCAGGATCGGCGAGGAGATTGTCAGTGAGGATCTCAACGTCGGCGACGACTACGCCATCCGTGTCCAGAACCTGAACACTTATGTTAAAGGCAGGCTGACGAAGAACGTCAAGTACCGTGTTAATTTTTGGATGCAGAGAAAAAAGGGAGATCGCCAGGCGATCGGTACCCAACACTGCGCGGGCTCCAGCGAGCCGGGAGGCGGGGGTAGCCGCGAGTGCCACCTCCTCAGTCAAACCCAACGGATCGACTGGTTGACCACGAAAATCGAACCGATCATCGAGGCTCGAATCGGCCGCCTTACCGTCGAATACGCTCGCCCGATGCGGTTCTTTGGCCAAAACGACCAGGTTGTCACGCGGAGTTACGGCGACTTTCATGTTTACCACTTCGGAGGCGATCTTCCCTACGCCGTGGTGCCGGAAAACATCACCCAAACCGACCGAATCAAAGTGGGCCTCGATCTGCCGCTCAAATCGAATTTCTACGCAAGGGTGCATACGGGGAACACCGACAATCGAAACCGAAACACCAACCGCCGCTTTTATGGCTACGACCTCCGCTTGAGCAACCGGTACTGGGACTACTGGACGCTGACCGGTTTCGCGCGAATGAATCGGCAATCGAACCAGTTCCCGCCGTTCTTTGTCGACCCGGAGGGGCAAGCCACGTCGGATACGACAGTGCATGGCGATCCTCAATTTTCAGGGATCGTTCCCCAGTACGGGCTTCGGCGGCCGATCAGCTACTCAAGGAAATCGTTTGGGGCGGAGGCCAATTGGCGGCCATTCCGCTGGACCAACCTGGCGAGCGGGCTCGGGCTGAATTTCGGCTTCGAGCGTGGGCATATTGGGCGGCAATTCGCGGTTTACCAGATCCAGGATCGGGCGGAGTTCCTCGATCAAAACCATACGCCTTACACGTCGTATTTCGCCGGAACTTCGATGAAGTGGGCACCGACGTTCGATACGTTCGTCCGTTACAAGGGCCGCACAACCACAAGGCCTCTCTTCGGCGTGAACCAGTTTTCCGGCGAAACGAACACAAACCAGCCGGAGCAACAGAACCGAATCGAAATCGGCGGTTCTTGGATACCTACCGACAACTTGATCGCGACCGCCAATCTCGGCCTGGAGAACCGAAGCAATAACTCCAGCATTGCCAGCTTCAACGAGGACAACTACCCGCTGACATTCTCGCTCTGGTATGCCCCGACGGTCCGATGGTCGTTCTCGGCCGGTTATTCGTACCTCTCGAATTGGATCGATCAAGAAATCTATTTCCCAAGCGATACCCCGGGGGTCGAGCCTTACGATCGAAGAACCTGGAGTTATGGCGGAACGGGGCAGGTTGTGAATGTGGGCGGCAGTTACGCTTGGACGCCCGACCTTTCGCTTTCCGGGGGCATCGAGTTCGTCTCGGCCCGAAACGCCATCTCCCCACTTGAACCTTGGCCCGATCTTCCCCAGTATTTCGATGTCGTTGTTAATCGAACTCGCGTGACCGGGGGTGTCGATTGGACGCTCGGCAGTGGTGTTTCCGCCTATTTCCGCTACGTCTTCGACGATTACCAGGACAGGTCGGTCTCCTACAACAGCGGCTTAGCCCACATGGTCTTGACCGGCTTCTCGGCAATCTACTGAGAGGCAGAGGTTGGCAAATCCGCTTCTAGCGAAAAAATTCGATTGCGGGGAGTTTCTTTCGCAGCGATTGTTTTGCCTCATCGGTGATCTGCCGTGGGCAGGCGACCCGCTTGAGATTCTTGAGCTTGCGCAGGTGAGCGAGATCATCGCTGGTGATTTGCCAGCATGCCCGGAGGTCAAGTTCCTCAAGATGCGACAGGCCATTGAGGTACTTCAGCTTTCCTTCTTCAATTCCGGGGCCAAGCACCAAGGCACGAAGGTTCTTCAAGCTTTGCAAGTGCCTCAATCCCGTGCCTCGGACATTGGCCCGCTCGAGGTCCAGCGATTCGAGTTCGGACAAGTTCCGGATACGCTCGAGTGCCGTATCGGTCAAGTCGGCCGACCCCAGCCGGAGGACCCGCAGGCCTTTGACCTCGGTTAGATACTTCAGTCCCGAATTCGTGATGCGCGTTCCATCAAGGTTTAAAAACTGAACATTCAGCCCTCTCAGATTCATCAGGGCCTGATTCGTTACCCCTTGGCCAAGAAGAATCAGCTTTCCGATTTTCTCCGAAGGTTGGATTTCCGCCAACTCCCTGGCGTTACGCGCCATCAGGACTTCTATTGTGAAGTGCCCGTTGCGGGTGAGGGCATCGTGTGTCAGGCGAAAAAAATCGGGATCCTTGAAGGCCGGTTTTTTCACGGCCGGTTTTTTTGCCTTAGCGAGGGGGGGCTCCTTAACGGTTGGTTTAACGATCGGTTTAACGGTCAGTTGCGGTTTTACCGTGAGTGGGGCGGGGGCCCGTTCATTGGGAGGGGCGGCTTTGATCCGTTTCACTTCTTCCCGGAGAATCCAGCCGGTTCGTTCCTCGCCACCGATACTTAATTTGCCGCCGACCCAGCCATCCTCGACCCATTTGACCTGCAGTTGCCTGCCCTTGTCGAGCGTCGCAACGGCCTTCCGTCCTAGCTTGAACTTCGCCCGATCCGAGACAACTTCCACGATGTCGTCCGGCTTGATCTCAATTTGACCATTTTGGGCGGCATCGGCGGCATGCGCCCACGACCCCATCGCCACGGAAAGCGGAAATATCAGAATTGCTATCTTCCAAAACATGCTCAACTCCTCCCCTGCAAGACCACAATCCCGCGGTATCGGGCTAAGCCCCTGCAAAATTTGATGGCCCGCAACGCGAAGGCCTTTCGGAAATGGGTTGTACATCTTATCTCCATTATCGCTCCCAAAGGGCCGTGAAGCAAATATTACCTGAAAGAGGAAGGAGGAGGAACCGCGAAGAGGACGTCCATGGAATTCCGACTGCGGAAATAGTGGGCAGGCGACCTGCATGTCTCTGGCCCTGCTCCGTCCTCTTCCTCAATTTTTTCTCAGAATGTGTGTCAGTAATGGACCAATGCGTGCGGATCCGCACGACCGCTAATTTTTATGGAAAAATCCGGGATTATCCTTGCATCCCAATCCACATAGTGCGAAAGTAGACAAATAGGGTCTGGATGTGGTTTGGGGGTTTCCATGCCACGTGAATTTCACCGGCCCGTCGCTATTTTTAGTATGGACCGATGGAGCAGTCGTCGCGTTATATGCCCGGAGTGTTTCTGTCTTGGCTGTTACTGCCCTAGCTGTTACCTTGGTTGTTGCGGTTTTTTTCGTTTTTCTTCGATGTATTTAACTTCCTTAGTGTCTTATTAACGAAAGGATAGTGGGAGATGTGCAGGAAACAGTTGCTTCTAATGATTGTTGGCGGCTTGATGTGGTCCTTTGCCGGTACGGGCTGGTTTACTAGTACGGTTTGGGCCGATATCCCCGCCCCGCCGGTCGACCAGAACATCGGCATGATGGATGTCGCGATTGGCGACATGGCAGAGGCTGACTGCCGTGTTTGTCACGCCAGTGGTCTTCCTGACCGCCACCATATGCTGAATAAGTCACCCATTCCTGCGGGATCGCTGGTCCCCAATCCTGATTCGAACGGTGACGGTAGCCCCGACA
>JAJRWS010000036.1 GCA_024276705.1 Planctomycetota bacterium
CTGCTTCGGCGCTGGCCGGATGCAGCCCTACGTACTCATAGTTTGCAGCCGGACACTCGAGATATTGCCGACCCCATTGGTGGAACCGAAGAAGTTTACCGACAGTGCAGGGCTCAAATCGAGCAGGCCGTACGACAGCGCATGCAGAATTTGAACTTCTGAGAAAGGTTGAACAGGATGCGTATTGCCATTGGCAGCGATCATCGTGGCTATCATCTGAAAGAGAAACTCACCGCCATGCTCCGAACCAGCGGACATGAGGTAGATAATGTGGGCACATGCGTCACGGAATCGGTGGACTATCCAGACTTTGCCATACTCGTCGCTCGACAAGTGAGCGAAGGGAGAGCCGAAAGAGGTATCCTGATTTGCGGATCTGGTATTGGGATGGCGATTACGGCCAATAAATTCCCCGGAGTTCGGGCCGCTCCTTGCACCGACGAAATCACGGCTGAAATCAGTCGGCTGCACAATGACTTGAACATCCTCTGCCTTTCCGCCGACATGCTCAGCCAACGCAATGTTCAGCGGATGATCGAAGTCTGGATGAACACCGAATTCGAAGGCGGCCGTCACGCACGTCGGATCCAAAAGATCCTGAATCTCGAGAAGAGCCTGCGCTGCCCGGATAGCGAAAGCCGAACTTAGGGATGGCTCAACAATAACTTCGCCTTAGTCCCCTCTCCCATGGGGAGAGGGCAGGGTGAGGGGACATGAGAATATGGAAGTTATTTTTGAGTCATCCCTTTAGCCACCGGCCATCGACTGCTGCTTGTTACCAATCGCACGCAGGATAGCCTCACGCAAGGCCCGTGATTTGATGGGCATTCGAACTACGACATGATGATCGTCGCACTTCGCATCCGGCTCCCAATCACCATGCTGAGTGCCTAACAGGAGCACGGTGGGCAATTCTTTCATGCTTGGTTCCGAGATCAACCGATTGAATGCTTCCAGTGCCCCGCGGCCAAGATGCCCGGAACTGATTAAAAGTATCTGGGCCGTTTGTTGATCGGCATAAAATCGCTCGAAAAGACGCTCGGGATCGTTTGTGACCAATACTCGATAGCCACACTTTTTCAGCAGCTTACGGAATAGATCCTGCATTTTGACATCCGATTCCACCACCATCAATTTTCGTGGATGGCCCTCGGAATCATGCCCCTCCAACCGTACGCTCTGCTTACGAGCCTCCTCAGGATCCTCTTTGTTCAGTTCGACTCGTTTCACGGCCAGTTTTAAATCGGTGAACATCTCGCCGGGTGTTTGATAACGCTTTTCCGGATCAAACTCCAAAGCCTTATTCACGACACGGGTCAGACCGAGGGGCAACTCCGGCGCCACCTTGAGAAGTGGAGGAATATTTTGATAACGATCCTTGCTAAGACGCTGGACTTTATCCCTGGTTTCGGCAATTGCCGCCTTGCCACTGAGCATTTGATAGAAGATACAACCGGTAAAAAAAATGTCGCTGCGTGTGTCATCCCGCCGTACGTTCGTGGCCCGTTCCAAACCCGCGTAATCGATCGTCCGCGGATTCATACCGTCGGACACGTCGTCTCCCTCAGTTCCCCCCAGACCCGCCAGACCAAAATCCACCAGTTTCGCTTCACCGTCACTGGAAACGATGACATTGGACATTTTCAGATCGCGGTGGGTCACTCCTTGCTGAAAGGCATAGTTCAAACCCGCCAGCATGCCTATGACAATGCGGGCAGCCTCCAGGGCCTCGAATTTACCTCGAACTCGGTAAAAGTCGCGTAAATTGCGCCCTTCCACGAAGTCCATCACAATATAGTGTACGGCTCCCTTGGAGAATACTTCATGGATGGCCACAATATTGGGATGCGTCAGCGCCGCTCCCAATTCTCCCTCACGGCGAAAAAGTTCCGCTTCCTTGGGAATGGAACTAAAACGTTTTCGCAATACCTTAACCGCGAATAATTCGTTGGTTTTGCGATGCGTAGCTCGATAGACACGCGCAAAGGTGCCCGCCCCGACCCCATAGAGGACCTTGTAATCCCCATAGAAAAAACCGTTTCGGTAACCTTCCAGCAAACGATCGATTTGATAGTTGGTGAGCAGACCACGACGCAACAAGACTTGCTGGAGTTGCTCGAGCTCGACATTGCGAGTTCCCAGCTCATTCCAGGCATCACGCAAATCGGTCTCGGTCAGGATGTTGACATCGAGCGCACGTTGGGCCAGTTTTTCAGCAGTCAAATTTTCGGCCATTGCAAGCGATGTCCACGTCAGATGGTCTGTCGGTAAATTGGTGACACCCTGACTTATATTTCTCCTTCAAATTCCTCAAGCTTCGTCTGGTATTCGTTACGTTCGCGACGAGTCGCTTCGAGATCGAACATCAAATATTTCATATCCAAGCGTAACTGACTTAACGCATCTTGCACGAGCGATAAAATTCGCCGACGCCGTTTGGTGCTTTCAACGACAGCATCGATCCAAGGAGCCAGGGTACCCGATTGCTCGCTGGGCATTGCGGCAATTGCATCGGCAAGCCGCTGGAGATCTGTTGGGATCTGGTCTTGTTCAAGTGTTGATGCTCGGTGGGTGTTACTCATGGGAAGCTTCTTCTCGCAATCAGGGGTTGGTGTACTAAGGCTTTGCCCCAACGAATCTGCACTCCGCGTACCAAAGATTGGCAGAAGTCGCATGATCCAACGCAAGGTATTGTAGCGAAAAGACTTGCATCGCATCAACCGGCCAGTAGCGGGAAAATAGAACTGTGGTGTCTAGTGAACCAGAGGCCCGGAATTGAACTGGATGGCCATCGGAAATCCTGCTACAAGGCCAAGTTACGTCGAATCACCGAACACTTGGCAGCGTGATGCCAAAGGGCAACACACAGCTCAGTGCCGTCATTGAGCTAGCAGGGAAGTCAATACACGGTTTCCACGGAACCGTTAAAATCCCTACCCCATGAGGCGGTTTTACGGATGCAGCATAGATCTCGCCCCTACCCCCCAGGCTCCTACCCCCCTGGCCACTGGATGCAACGAACCATTCCCCTGCCAATCCGCTGGGACAGCCTCCTGTGCCCTGCAAAATCGGTGTGGACCGGCTTTGCCAGCTTTTGCATATTCCTGCTGATTTTTTATTCCAGCAAGGGAGTGGCCAGGCCAGCTCTGATCGACAATCTGGACAGCCCAACCCTGGCGTTTCGGCTGGCACCGGAACATCGCGAAGCAAAACTGCTGGAACATGATCGAGTGTCGGATCGGGCTCAGTTTGGCCGCCAAGCAGAGCGGATCGTGCTCCACTCTCCTGCGGACAGCCCAGCCGCACTGCTGTACCAGTTCCCCAAAGCGCCTGTGATCGACGAGCTACGAATGGCCGTATGGGTCATGTCAAACCGACCTGGCGTGCGTCTCGACGCGCGCGTGACTTTACCACGAACCAACGACCCAGCCACGAAAATCCCCTACCAGGTCACCATTCGTGGCACGAGTACCACCCAGACAGGGAACTGGCAAAAAATAACTCTGGACCAGGTCCCCGAAAGGTTGGCCAGACAAGCCCGAGTCGCCCGCCTTCAATATGACCATCCGCTAGACGAACGAGGGGCGTATATCCAGGAACTACTGCTGACCCTGCCTGGGAGTAAACAGCCAGTTGAATTACTGGTTGATCGGATCGAGATCGAGGGGGTACTGCAACCGAGCCAAGGCGATTCGACCATTGTGCAAGTCTCCGCATCTGCGCCGTTGGCCACTCCACGTGCGTCTGCGGGACAGGCTGAAACCTACCCCCAAACAGGCCGGCAGGCTCCATCGGGCCAACCCGTGCTTCCATCACCGCGGCCTGTACCACCTCGAATACCTCGTATTATCCAGTGGCAAGGCGAACCCTTTGCTTACCTTGCCAAACTCGGTTTTAATGCGATCGCCATGCAACGTCCTGCCTCACTCCAGGAAATGGCCAAAGCCCAGGCACTGGGGTTGTCCCTGATATGCCCGCCTCCAACTCCCGATAACATCCAGGCAGGAATCCTAACCAATGATTTTGCACCCGTCATCGCTTGGGACCTGGGCTCGTTGGAGTCAAACGACGACCTGGAAACGGCCTCCTTCGTAAAAAATCTGCTAACCAGGCACGATCCCGATCCCCAACGCCAGACCATCATCAACCCGAATCGCTTTGTCCATGAGGCAAGCCGAATTGCTGACATTCTACTGCTTGGTCGCCCTACCCTGGGAACAGGTATGCCGCTGGGCGACTACGCCACCTGGCTTATTCGAAGAAAGCGGTTGTCACGCCCCGGCACTCCCATTTGGTTGCAACTGGACACCGAAGGGGTCCCCGGCACTTCGGCTCTACGACTCGAAACGGCAACGGCTGGAGAATTCGCTTCGGTAACATCGCGGCAACGACTGGCAACCCAAGTGGCTTTGGCCGCCACCTTAAAAACCCAAGGGTTCTATTTTACTTCGTACACTCCCCTGACTTCCAAAGATCCCCCCACTCGAAGTCGTGCCTTATCGTTGGAACTGACCAATCTTCGTATTGGCTTGATCGAACCGTGGCTGGCATCGGGAAAATTGATCACGGCCGCCCGCTCCAATGATCCCCAACTCACCGCGGCCGTTCTCCAAGTCGAACGGTCGTTTCTCATGGTGCCCTTCCGTTGGCACCCAGCCAAGCCATCCGCTCCGAACAAGCCACACCGACTCGACGAGCCTGTTTCTTTCCTGGTGCCAGGCGTTCCTGAATCGTGTGACGTCTACTTCCTGACTCCGGCGGGTGCGTCCAGGTTACGACATCGACGTGTCACGGGCGGCATCCGAATTTTTTTTGACAATCGGATACCCGACGGTTTTGTATTGTTTACCGAGGATGGCCGGGCCTTTTCAAGTGTTGCCCGATATATCCAACAGCAAAGCGATCGCACCACCCAGCGAACACGCGATCTGGCCGAGCTCCGCCTGCAACAAATACTGCCAAGGTACCGTACGCTTTCCACACCAGGCGCCGTGCCCATTCAGCCATGGATTCGATCCACACAGATTCTCATCGAACAATGTGACACCCTACTCACTCAGGGCAACATCGAAATCGCCTACCAGCGCGCGGTCACCGCCAACCGCCTGTTGGATGAAATGGACCTCACCTTCGCACGTGCGTCGGGGCAGCATGAATTGCGGAATGCATCGACCTCCGCCTTGGCGGCTTCACCTTCCTTCCGCGGCCATCCCACCAGCCGGCCGGCAGCCGGCGCGAGGCAACTCGCACCCCTCTCCCCGGCATCGCAAAACAGATCGGCGACACTGTTGGAAACCAGCTTTGAAAATATTACCGAATTTCAGCAATCGGGCTGGCATCCGCAACAACTGCCAACCCGGGGACTCACCACCGCGGTACGTTTATCTCCAGACTCACCCTATCAGGGTTCCTTCTGCTTGGAGCTGGAGGTTCAGCCGACGGGGCCCATGCCCCCGGTAGTGGCCACCTCACCGGTTTGGGTCTCCTCCGCGCCGGTCCGTGTTCGAGCGGGCGAAAAGGTGGAAATCCGCGGGATGGTGCGAGTTCCACAACGCCTCACCGGCTCGGTCGATGGTCTGCAAATATTTGACTCGCTGGGCGGCATGCCGCTGGCTATACGGTTTCAACAAACCGGCTCCTGGCAACCTTTCCGAGTGGTACGCGTCGCCCCCACCGACACGGAGATGACCATTACGTTTGCTCTGTCCGGCCTGGGCAAGGCGCAGATCGACCAGGTGAGCGTACGCCAACTGCCCGTACGCCATCTTCAAGCCACCCGGCCGCCAGCCCCAAGGCTTTCTCCGGCACGGTAGCCTGCCGGTTACCGAACCTGCAACGCCGGCTGCAACTGCAGTTGCTTGCGGAGCCAGCCCGGACGGTTGGTGGTGATTCCCCAGGCTCCGAGCCGCTGATACTCCCGCGCCACTTCCGGATCGTCGACGGTCCAGACGTGAAATTCCTTCAGGCCATCCAGTCGCAATTGTTCCAGCAAGGCTCCGTTGAAATATTCGAGGGCCGCCTGTCCGCCCAAGCCGTCCGCTCTGGTTTGCTGAAGCTTTGCCTCGAGCTCTCGGATTTTTGGTTTCCAAGTGCCGTCCTCTTTTTTCTTTTTGAAACCGGTCAGCCAATGCGCCCGCACCTGGGGCATTCGCTTTTTGCAAACCGCGATCGTATCCGCGTGAAAGCTGATGATCACGATCTGCTCCGACTGGAGCCCGGATGCCGCCACGATTTTCATCATCGGCTCAACAATTTCAGGGCCGATTTTCAATTCAAGAACCGCCTTCTTGCCAGCGGGCACCGTCGCCAGCACCTCCTCCATGCTGGGGATTTTCTCTCCACGCCAGCGCAGACCCTTCCACGCTCCCACGTCCAGTTTGCGTAATGTTGCAAACGGAGTTTCGGCAACGACCCATTTTTCTCCCGCGACCCGTTCGGTATCCGCGTCATGAATACATACCACGCGCCCATCGGAAGTAAGGTAATAGTCGCCCTCCACCCCATCGGCTCCTTGCTGCCAGGCCAGACGGAATGAAGCAAGGGTATTTTCAGGCGCCTCGTGCGAAGCGCCCCGATGCCCAACGATCATCTGCCCCGAGGCGAACGTGGTCGAAAAGCACAAGGCCAGCAGCAGGAACAGGCGGGAAAATCGGGACGCTCTCATCGTGTCAGTTTCCTAGGAGTTCGAATAGGACAAAGAATGTCTCAATAAATATACGACTGCAACCAATCGGAATTTCCATGATCCACTAGACATCCATCTTACGTGCCATAATGTCATTTGCCTTTCTGAACGAACCGGCGGTGGTCTTTGCAGCCGGTTCGCTGGCATGCCCTATTTCTCTCGATCCGAGATCACTGGGCATGGAGTGGGGGGTTGGCACTTCCCGAGTGCCGGTGAGCTGCCGATAACGGCTTAATTCCTCATCGGTGTCCGCCTGGCTCCAACCGAGTTCCGTGCCCATCCAGCCCGCAACACGATCGGCGATTTTCAGTTGATCACGATGGTAGTACCGCCAACTGGTGCGGCGCACCATCACATCATCCAGATGGCGGGCCCATTCATGCCGGCAACAGTGCTCGACGACCGACTGGAAAATTGGAGGCGGCACGATACTGCTGATGATGTTGGACCCTTTTTCCTCCAGCAAAGCCCCGTTCTCCCCGAGTAAGGCCAGCCTGTCCGTCTGGCAAGCAGGCACGGCACGATCCAGGTAACGGATCATCGCATCGACCGTCTCTTCGGCCATCAACCGGTAGGTCGTCAACTTACCGCCGGTCACGTCCCACCAGCCGGGATGGCTCATTTTAATTTCGTGACGCCTTGAGATATCCGACGGGTTACCCCGCCGGTCAGCCACCAGCGGCCTCAGTCCGGCCCAGGCGCTTATAACGTCCGAGGTCGTCAACCGGGCCCCGGGAAATACGCGGTTGGCCGATTCCAGGACATAGGCCGTATCCTCGTCTTCGCATCGAGGAGTGTCGATCGGCCCGTCGTAGTCCGTATCGGTTGTGCCCAGGATGACCCGTTCGCCCCAGGGAATGGCGAACAAGATACGCTCCCCTTCGGTCAGGACTACCGCATCGGGCACCGCTAGTCGAGTCCGATCGATCACCAGATGGACGCCTTTGGTAAGCCTCAGCGATGTTTGGGCATGGGGAATGCGATCGGACCATGGACCGGTCGCATTGACCAGGCAACGCGTCCGTACGACCATAGGCACATCGGCCAATTTCGCATTCGATCGGGTATCCACCAGCTCGCATCGCCAGTGCCCATCCTCGGGAGTGGCATCCACAAATCGCACATAGTTACTCAAGACCGCGTCATTTCGGGCCGCGGAGCGGAGTGTGTCGAGCACCAGCCGGGCATCATTGGTCAAGCCGTCGTAATAACGAACCGCGCCGGTCAGGCCTGCTTCCGCCAGGTCGGGAAGCAAGTTGAGCGTTTCCTTGGGACTCAGCCTGCTGCTCGGCCCCAGATTCCGACGACCGCATAACAGATCGTACAACTTGACACCCACACTTAATTTCCACTTCGGCATTCCGGTTGCCTTGTAGGTGGGGAAGATAAATGCCAGCGGATCGGCCAAATGGGGAGCAATGCGATGGATGACCGTTTTTTCCTTACTGGCTTCTCGCACCAGACCAATCCGGCCTTGGGCCAGGTAACGGATCCCACCATGCAACAGTCGGGTCGACCGGCTGCTGGTGCCGAATGCGAAGTCGTGCTGTTCGACCAAACCGGTTCGTAAACCACGCATGGCCGTATCTCGGGCAATACCGGCGCCGACGATCCCACCTCCAACCACCAAAACCTCCAACAGACCTTCCTGCAGGGAATCCAACGCGTTTGCATGTTGCAACAGGGAACGTTTCATAAGTCCTTATTCCGTCTCAAATAAAATAAACAAAGGCCCCACGATGCTATCGTGGAGCCTTTCTCGATAATTCTCTGGCTCGCATTCCGGATGCATCTGACCGACTGCAACCGGCAGTGCCACGGACTCAACTAGCTGCTAATTCTGGGCAAAATTGTGGCAAATGTCAAGCATTTTCCTTGGTTTTCCAGAAAAACTCATTGGCTGGTGCTGGAACGATTGACCATGGACAGACAATCCATGGCTCAACGATTCGCTTGACGAACTCCGAATATCAATTGTACATTCCTAACCATTCGTTCGTTTTACGAGGCGTACCCGCCATGAAGAAAAGCCAAAAAACCCGCAAATCCCGAGTCGGGTGGCACACGGGGACAGGTACATATCTGTGCTTTCTGAAATGACCGTGAAACCGCTCAAAAATTCAACCATGACATACCCTGAGAATCCGAACCTTATCGATACCAGACCGCCACTGCATATTCCTGTCACGAGCGCGCACAACCAACTTTCTTCGTTGGGCTACTTTGCGACGAGAAACATCCTGGGTGGCTTCCATGGCGGTCAATGGTACTACGCCAGTGGCCAGCGTGTGGCCAAGGCGGTCGCATCGCATTTACAGACGCCTGCTAGGTCCTGATAGTCCCAAAGCATCCCTCCCCCTCATTAAGCGAGCGGCTCCCCTATGTTCTTTGGATATTTCTCTCCCAGTCCCCCCATCAAACAGCTTCCCGACAGCCAGGTGCGAAAGCTCTATCCTCGCTACCGGTGGCAGATCATGGAGTCAACATTTATTGGTTACGCGATGTTCTATCTTCTGCGGAAGGGAAATCTCGCAACGGTCGCCAAGGAGATGGGAGATGCCCTCCAGTACGACAAGTCGTCGATCGGCATGATGATGGCAGTCGCCTCGATCAGCTACGGCCTGGCCAAGTTCTTGATGGGTTCCGTGTCAGACCGAAGCGATCCGCGAAAGTTCATGGCTGCTGGACTGCTGCTTTCCGCCGGTTGCAACTTCGCGTTCGGCTTCGTGGCGGATTACTATGTGCATCTAAC
The DNA here is from genome assembly GCA_024276705.1 of Planctomycetota bacterium. GTDB lineage: Bacteria > Planctomycetota > Planctomycetia > Pirellulales > Lacipirellulaceae > JAJRWS01. Next base: position 9,438 of record JAJRWS010000036.1, read on the forward strand.
GCTTTGGGCTATTAACGGTTTTGTCCAAGGGATGGGTTGGCCACCGTGCGGACGCTCGATGGGACATTGGTACAGCGAATCGGAACGGGGACTGACCTTCAGTATTTGGAACACTTCGCACAACATCGGCGGCGGCGTGGCGGGTGTTCTCGCCGCGTGGGCAACCGTGCGCTATGGCGGCTGGCAATACGCCTTCTTTGTGCCGGGAATCATCTGTACGATCGGTGCCGTCTACTTATTCTTCCGTTTGAGAGACACACCACAATCGGTAGGCCTGCCACCGATCGAAGAATACCGCAACGACTTCCCGGAAGGCAAAACGGACAATGCATCACTGGAACGCGACCTGACAACCAAAGAGCTGTTCCTCGATAAGGTCTTAGTGAATAAATACATTTGGCTCCTAGCACTGGCTAACTTCTTTGCCTACATCGCCCGATATGCGCTGCACGATTGGGGGCCAACGTACCTCAAGGAAGTCAAAGGAGTATCGCTCGAGGAAGGCGGCTGGGCTATCCTGGTCATGAACTTCGGCGGGATTCCATCCACGATTATGCTGGGCTGGATATCCGACCTGGCGGGTGGCCGTCGCTGTCAGGTTGCGGCCCTCTGCATGATCCCGGTGTTTGCCGCGTATGCGATCATTCTCTCCACGCCCGCGGGTTATCTTTGGATCGATATGACGATGCTGGCCACCATCGGTTTCTTTATCTATCCGGTCATCAACCTGATCGTTATCGCCGCCCTCGACGTTGTTTCAAAAAAGGCCATTGGGACCGCGGCAGGGTTCATTGGCCTCTTTGGCTACCTCGGCACCGCGGCCGAGAACGTGGGCTTCGGCTGGATCGTCGATCATTTCACCCCGTTGTATGGCCAGGTGGTTGCCTGGAACTACATTCTTTACATCGTTTGCGCCTGTGCCCTTCTCGCGGGCATTCTGCTTTGGATCACCGGGCGTTCTCGCCCCAAGGCATGAGCCGATCGAGAAGAGCCCTCAGGAATGCTTCAAAAATAACTTCCTGCTTTGGAATAACCATGGAGAAGCACGCCATACGGATGTTTGAAGTGTGATCGATGATCGATGAACTGCAAAAGGAGCTATCCTTTAGATCATCGATTCCCACATCTCACATCACTCATTCTCTTCCTCACCAGGATGAAGAGTGCCGCGACTTTGCATGGAAATGCCGAAGTTATTGACGAGCCGTCCCTTAAAGGGGCTGGGGAAGGGAATCTCGTGCTCAGCGAAGCGGTGCTCGTGCTCGTGCTCGAATGTAAGCGGGAGGGAATGCTGGTCATCATCAATAACTAGGCTCTTCACCAGCATGGTATTGTTCCATCCGATTACGAGTATGAGCACGAGCACGAGCTCGAAATTCGACAGAACGCCCGAACCCCAACAAAGCCGGTGGTTTTAGGATCGCAAATGATGCCCCTGGACTCTTGACGCCATGCTGGAGATGGCTACAATAACGCCTGAATATCTTTTCGTGAATATATATTCACACTGCGACCTCCTCCATGCTAGACCGCATAAAACTCGCCGCGCAGTTGTATTACGTCGATAATCTGCCCCAAAAAGAAATCGCCAGAATACTCGATGCCTCACAAGCCAAGGTTTCGCGTTTACTGCGACTGGCGCGTGAGCAAGGGGTTGTACAGGTCAGCGTAATCGAATATCAGCCTCGTGACCTGCCATTGGAAAAAGAACTCCTCGATCGGTACTCACTGGAACATATTGCTGTCATCCGCGGGTTCTCGCATGAAAGCATATCAGCCATACGATGTCGCGTTGGTTACTTCGGCGCCTCTTGGCTGGCAGACAGGATTCGACCTGGCCAGGTGATCGGTTTGACGGGTGGCCGCACGGTGGCGGAACTGGTCCGCCAGGTCAAGGCTCCTGGTCCACTGCGAGACCTGCGTATCGTGCAATTGATGGGGAGCATTGACGCGAATGTTTACGCGTGTGATGCGGTTGAGTTAAGTCGTCGTCTTGCGGGAATCTACGGAGGCGATTTTTACACACTCAACACGCCGGCCTTTGTATCCGATGCTGCCAGTCTCAATACATTGTTGGAACAACAGCAAGTGCAAGCTGTATGGGATCTTTACCATGAAATGGACCTGGCCCTGGTAGGCATCGGCACCTTGGCCAATTCCGCATTTATAGAACGAAACGTTCTTAGCCCTGACGATCTGACACAATTACGCCAGCAGGGAGCGGTCGGGGAAATCTGTGGTCGTTTCTATGATGCGGAGGGGCAAGAGTGCAAATCGGCCTACCGAGACCGCGTGGTCAGCATTCGGCTCGAAGAATTACGCAAAATCCCCCAAGTCGTTGGGGTGACGGCGGGAAGCGATCGTGCAACGGCTGTC
>JAJRWS010000037.1 GCA_024276705.1 Planctomycetota bacterium
GGCTCATCAATAACTTCGGCATTTCCATACAAAGTCGCGGCACCCTTCATCCTGGTGAGGAATAGAATGAGTGATGTGAGATGTGGGAATCGATGATCTGAAGGATAGCTCCTTTTGCAGTTCATCGACCATCGATCACACTTCAAACATCCGTATGGCGTGCTTCTCCATGGTTATCCCAAAGCAGGAAGTTATTTTTGAAGCATTCCTAACGGGGCGCAGTTGGTGATTGCTTTTCCGATGAGCCGGCACGACTTGTGGATGGGATGCGGCGTAATTTCAGTTTTCGAAATTGCACTTTCATCGGCGGCCCTTGATGAACCTGGAGTGCCAAGATGCCGGAGACAGCTCTCTTTTTCAGCTCATGGTCGATCGTTTCGCTCATCAGCTTGCCGTTGACATAATGCCGCAAACGCGGGCCCTCGGCCAGCACGATGTACTGGTTCCAATCCTGAGCTTTAATGACTTTTTGAAGTGCGGCCGTGTCCGCAAACGATTCCACCGCCCTCTGGCCCTGTGGATCCAAAGTCAGCCGCTGGCCGCGCTGGGCTAAAATGCCTCGTCCGCGTTCTTCGTACAGAATGCCAGTGTAATTGGGGCCTGTTTCCATGTCGGCCTGGTAACCGCCGACTATGAATTTTTGGGAATCGTCCAGGTGGCTGCGATACTGAATGCCGCTGTTTCCATGCTCGCTCTGAAAACGATACTCCAGCTTTAACTCGAAATTGTCAACTTTGCCAGCCGTCCATACTAAAAACGTGTTATGCGTGAGCGGCTTGGCGGCGGTTGTCTGGCCAGTGATCGCTCCCGCCTCGACCGACCAGATCCCTGGGGCGCCTTCCCAGCCGGAGAGGTCCTTGCCATTGAACAGCTCCTGCCAGGGCTGCTCGGCAGCCGGCAACGGGGTGCCGAGCAACAAAAATAAGACCAGCCCGGTCCAAGGAGCCAAACGAGACGTTAAAGAGGTCGGTAGCATGGTTCGATTCCATCCATCGGTGGTGAAAGGTTCGAGTTTGAGCTTTTCATGATAGTCATTCAGGAGGTCCATTTGAACCCATCGTTTCGATTCTCCCATTCCAGGGAGACGCGGGAGGATGGCGGATCGTTCCCGTTCACCCTATAATGGACCCTCTCATGAGGCCTGTTGCGACTTATGGATAACCGCGAAGTTAGGTTCCCAATCCACGCACCACAACCAACCCAGGTGCCTGTCCATGACCAAGAAATTCGTTCGTACCCAATTGTCATCGCGCCGTCTGTTCTTGCAGAGGGCCCTGTCCGCCTCGGCCGCCGGTGTCGTCGCCCCCTACTTTGTTCCTGCCACGGCTTTGGCCGGAGCGGGCCGCGTGGGCGCAAACGATCGGATTGGCATTGGCACGATTGGCTGTGGGCGACGTTCCGCCCAATTACGCAACCTGCCTCCAGCGGGACAAATTGTCGCGGCGGCCGATTGCCACTTGGGCCGAGCCCGGCAAGTGGCTGAAAAGTACCAAGGCAAGGCCTATCAAGACTACCGCGAGTTGCTTGATTCGCCCGCAGTGGACGCAGTGATTGTCGCTTCCCCCGATCACTGGCACGCCCTGCACACGATCCACGCCTGCCAGGCGGGCAAGGACGTCTATGTCGAAAAGCCGATGACCCTGACCGTCCGAGAGGGACGCCTCATGGTCGAGGCGGCACGTGCCAACGAGCGGGTGGTTCAGGTCGGTAGCCAACAGCGTTCGATGCCCACCAATGTCCAGGCATGCAAGTGGGTTCGCGAAGGGGCGGTTGGCAAGATCGAGCAGGTCATTGCCCACAATTACCCCAGCCCATGGATCTGCAGCTTGCCTGCCGTGGAGACACCGGCCGAACTCAACTGGGATATGTGGTGTGGTCAAACCGAAGTGAGACCGTATCATCCGGACATTTTTATACCTCGAGCCAAACCGGGCTGGATCTCCTTCAGACGCTACTCCGGTGGCGAGATGACCGGCTGGGGCGCGCACGGCCTCGACCAGGTGCAGTTGGCTCTGGGAGCCAGCGCCACGGGACCGGTGGAAATATGGACCGAAGGTCCGCCCTATGCGCCGCCCACGTTCACTCAGCCCGAGGGCCGCGTGGATGCCGGTCGAACGTGCAGCCAGCCGCTCATTTTCATGCGTTATGCCGACGATACGCTGCTCACCCTGGGCAATGGGCCTCCAGGAGGTGCCATCTTTATTGGCGAGCGAGGCCGAATCACCATCGATCGGGGCACCTGCCGAGTCGAACCTGAAGCGCTGGCCAGGTCCCTTGGCCCTCTGGAAAATTCGGGCCGCGAATCGCATATGGAAAATTGGTTCGCATGCCTGGCCTCGCGCCAACGTCCGGCGGCCGATGTCGAGATTGGCCACCGCTCGACCACTTTGTGCCACCTGGGAAACATCGCCCGCTGGACTGGCCGCCGATTGCAGTGGGATCCCGAACAGGAATCGTTTGTCGGGGATGCCGAGGCGGACCAGTTGCTCCAGCGGACTCAACGAAAAGGCTACGAGTTGCCAACATAAGTAGTTCCAGGCAGTGGCCGATGAAGCCGACCCGGTGGATAGGCTAGCGGTTGAATACGTTGGTTTCCGGGCGGCTTATCGTCCTGACACACGTAGGACATCGTGACAATTTGGAAGTTCTGAATATTGCAAACAAGCACGGCCGTCGATATTTTTTTCAGGATACCCTTTCCATGACGAACGCTGGTGAGCAGCCCAAGAGAACCCCGGCGCTTTGTCGGCGAGATTTTCTAACCCGGAGCAGCGCCACCCTGGCCACAACCTGGCTTAGCAGTTCCCTCGGATTGCGTGCTGGCAAGGCTTGGAGCAAGGAGCCGCAAGTGACCATTGAACGTGTGGATGTCTTCCCGATGCGTTACCCGATGGTCGGGTTTTTCAAATTTTTCACCGGTCCGCACGCGTCCCAGGGCCGGGCAGCGGTGATCGTCAAGCTGACCGCTTCCGATGGGACGGTCGGTTGGGGTCAAAGTGTGCCGATCGCCCGCTGGAGCTACGAAACGCTGGAAACCGCCACGATTGTACTCCGCGACTATTTTGGGCCCAAGCTGATCGGCCAGTATCCGCTCGATATGAATGCCTGCCAGAGCCGACTCGATGAGGCCCTGGCGATGGGGTTTTCCACCGGGATGCCGATCTCGCGGGCCGGTTTGGACCTGGCCCTGCACGATCTGGCGGGAAAGTTGAGCGGCCGTTCGCTTGCCCAGATGTGGGGCCGGCCCACTGGGGGGCCATTGAAACTCAGTTGGACTCTCAACCCGCGCAAACTCAGCGAAGTGGAGCCGTTGATTCAAGCGGGTTGGGAAAAAGGGTATCGCCACTTCAATATCAAAGTCGCTCCCGATCCGAAGTTCGATGTCGAACTGGCTCGCCTGACTCGGCAATTGGCGGCCGATGGATTTCTGTGGGCCGATGCCAACGGGGGCTACGACCCAGAGACTGCGTTAGGCGTTGCACCCCAATTGGCGGATGCGGGAGTCGATGTCCTGGAAGCGCCGCTCAAGCCGAATCGAATTAGTGGCTACCAGGCATTGAAGCGGCAAGGCGCCCTGCCCATCCTGATGGACGAAGGAGTGGTTTCGCCAGTTGAACTGCGCGAATTCATCCAACTGAAAATGCTCGATGGCGTGGCGATGAAACCGTCCCGTTGCGGCGGGCTCGTTTCCGCGAAGGCCCAGATCGAATTACTGGAGAACGAAGGCCTGATGTGGTTGGGGAGCGGCTTGACCGACCCCGACATTTCGATGGCGGCAACCCTCGGCCTGTACGGGGCCTATCAATTGCAAAAACCGGCCGCCCTCAATGGGCCCCAATTCTTGACCGCCGACATGCTGGTCCAACCACTGGAGGTCCGCGACGGCCAGGCCTGGGTCCCCCAGGGGCCAGGCCTGGGGATCGATGTCGACGAAGCGAAAGTCACCGAACTTTCGCGGCAAACTTTTTCGAGGCAGGCGGCACCATGAGACCGAAACAGAGCCCAAGTTGGAAACGCCTTTCTTTATTGAATCCGTCCGCTTTGTTGAATCCGGAGGCATGGAATGGGGTGTTGCTCCATTCCAGAACCTGCCTGACAGGTCGAGGCACGCATGTTCCGGTCCTGTTGCTGTTGGCATGCGCCTGCTTGCCAGTTGGCTTCTGGGTTGGTGAAAGCCACCTGGCAGCCGCTCAGCCACCCGGATCGCATGGCCGTTTTGACCTGAGCGTGCCAGCCAGTTCGCAACCACTCGAGCTGACGGTAGCACTGCCTTGTGGAGCGAGCCACGGCCCAGCCCATGCATGGAACCTGGTCGAACTGGGCTCCTTGAAAAATGAGCTGCCAGCCCTGTGCGCCGATGGGCTTACCGAAACGGGCCTGGCGGATGAGAAAAGCATGCAGTTGCTGGCGACCATCCCCGCGGGGGCTCCGGTTGCCGGACCGCGCCGCTTTCGATTGATTGCAGCCGATGGTTCGCACGAAGCCAAGGCTTCTACCTTTCGTTTCGAGGCGGTCGATGACCGCTCCCTGGTAATCCTCGAAGGGGAGAAGCGGACGCTGGTGTATAACCATGGCACGATCACGGGCGAGGGAGTTCCCAAGGAGGACGCTCGGCGCCAACGCAGTAGTTACATCCACCCGGTGTGGGGCACGCATGGCGAGGTCTTGACCGATGATTTCCCCTCGGATCACTACCATCACCATGGCCTGTTCTGGACCTGGCCGCATGTCGAGATCGATGGCCAATCGTATGACCTGTGGACCGACCGGGGGATCGAACAGCGCTTCGTGCGTTGGCTTGGTCGTAACGCGGGGCCTGCCGGAGCCCGGCTGGGCGTGGAGAACGGCTGGTATGTCGCCGACCGGCGCGTCATGATCGAACGTGTCTGGCTGAACGTCTATCCGACTCGTGGGGACAGCCAGGCGCTCGACCTGCATTTCACCTGGATTCCCATGGGGCATCCCATCACCTTGCAGGGTGCGGCCGGCAAAAGCTACGGCGGCCTGACGATGCGGTTCGCGATCAAAGACCCCGCGGATGCGACCATTACCATCCCCGGTGGCGTAGCGCCCGAGGATCTGCCCGACACACCCCTGCCCTGGGCCGATCTGACGGCAATCTTTGCTGGCCAGACGTTGCCCAGTGGGGCGGCCTTGTTCGTCCCCCCCGAGCATCCCGATTACCCGCCCACCTGGCTGCTGCGCCACTATGGGCCCCTCTGCATCGGTTGGCCCGGTGTGCGGGCCAAAACGTTCCCGGCCGGGAAACCTTTTCATTTGAACTACCGTGTCTGGATTCACGCTGGCCAGCTA
>JAJRWS010000038.1 GCA_024276705.1 Planctomycetota bacterium
AGATGATTCAATGCCACGTGACCGATGCGCATAAGTCTCCCGGCCTCATTTCGCTTGCCTTTGGATATGCCATTAACGTAGCACCGAATCTACGGCCTGTGAACGATTACAACGGCAACACTTTAGCCGTCTGAAGTAGACCGTGAGGAAGGGGTCAGGAACCTTTTTTCGTGGCCAAACCGCTTTCCCCTGGGCAAGCATGAAACCGCCACGAAAAAAGGTTCCTGACCCCGGCGATTTACGCTTTTTCTTCAGACGGCTAAAGTGTTACAACGAACGAAATTCCTGGCAGTCTTTGGCATGTTCAGCGCTGGGGGAGGACCAGCGGTTCACGGCCAGCCTTGTTTCGCATCCGGTTGATCAGCCAGAGGACGGGACGTTGACGAACGATTCGCAGCTCGAGATCCCGTTTGTGCGGGAAGTCGAGCAGCGTCAGGCCGATCAATAAGGTCAGGATGCCTTGTCCTGGCAGCACCAGCATGGCGATTCCCGCCAGCACGAAAAGAATCCCCAGGATGTTCTTTGCGAACCGGACGGCGACACGAATCATCGGGTGCCTGCTGTGCCAGCTAGTCGCGTCGGGCGGAGAATCAAGGAAATAGGAAGACGGCATGTTGATCACTAGAACAGGGATCACCAGGAGAGTCACGACAAAAGCAACGACGGACAGACCGAACAGCCAGCCGATTGCAAACCGGTGAGTATTGAGCCATGGAAACATCGCAGATAGCCGGTTGTTTGGGGCTATGACTCAGAGTCATTCACCAGCATGAGGTTGCCGATCAAATAGTCACTCCAGGTAGCGCCGCGTGATCGTTTCCAACGCATCCAGCCAACGAGGGTGCTCGTTGAGGCAGGGAATCAATTGCAATTCGTCTCCTCCCGCGTTAGCAAAATCATCTTTCGCCCGCATGCCGATTTCCTCGAGCGTTTCGAGACAGTCGGAAATAAAGGATGGGCAGATGACCAACAATTTGCGAATTCCTTGAGAGGGCATCGCTTCGATCACGTGATCGGTGTAGGGCTTAAGCCATGGAGCTCTGCCCAGTCGGGACTGAAAAGAATAGGAATACTTCTCTTCAGGTATTCCGGCCCTGGCGACAAAAGCTTCCATCGTCCGCAGGCTTTGCGCTCGGTAGCAAGTCGCATGGGCCGGATGATTGCCCTTGCAACAATCGTCCGCGACGAGGCAATGAGATCCACTCGGATCGGATTTCCTTAGATGGTGCTCCGGGATTCCATGAAAACTGAATAGTAAATGATCGTAATCCTGTTTCAGGTAGGGAGCAGACCGTTCGAACAGCGCCTCGATGTAATCTGGCTCCTGGTAGAAGGGTGGGACCACGGTCAGCCGCATTCCTGGGCAAAGTTTTTTTGCCACCACGCGCACACGCTCAACCGCACTTTCGAAACTCGATGCCGCGTAGTGAGGAAAGAGCGGCACCACCAACGTCGATTGCACGGCTTGCTGCTTGAGCTTCTTGATCGCGCTCTCGATGGACGGATTCTGATACCGCATCGCGAGTTCCACCGCCATCTCCGGGAAACGGTCCGTCATCGCTCCCTGGATCTTTTGACTCGATACGACCAGCGGCGACCCTTCTGCCCGCCATATTTTCTTATAAGCTTCGGCCGCGACCTTGGGCCGTGAAGGGAGGATGGCGAAGTTCACAATTCCAAAACGAATCGGGTACGGCACGTCGAGCACCCTGCCATCCATTAAAAACTGGCGCAGATAGCGTCGAACATCGCCCACCTCCGTGGAATCGGGCGAGCCGAGATTCACGAATAAGATACCTTGCTTTGGCATTGAGTACCTGCACTTTTGGAGAAAAGGAACACTCATCGACGCTAATCTTCGCTAATCCAAATTAGCGAAGATTAGCGAGGATTAGTGTTCCAAAACGTCAGGATAATGAGCCGTTGTCCCGTTTACACATCTAGCTCATATCCGGCCCGGCGTTTGCGTGTCATCAGCGATTTGGCTTCCGGGTCGCCAGGGAACGTTTGCAACTTGGGATCCCATTTAAGGGTTCGGCCGAGCATCAGGGCCAGATTACACAGATGGCAGGAGGTCATGGTCCGGTGGTGCGTGAAGACATCCGCAATGGGCTGTTGCCGGTCTTTCACGCTGGCAAAGAAGTTGCCCATGTGGTTGCCCGGTTTTCGGCCCCGGTAGAGCTTGACGATCTGTTCGTCCAGTTCCCGCTTATCCGTACTGGAGAGTTCCTCAATCGGCTTGCCGGTCAGCTTGCTGCGATTGACAAAGATACGGCCATCCTCTCCTTCAAACAGAATGCCATTGCCGAATTCTGTTTTTTCATCATCGCGGCGATACGTGTCGTTGACGTTAAGAACCGAACCATTGGCGTATTTCAGATCGATACTGAAATGACTGGCCGTATTGTAACCATTGGGGAGTTTTGTCTGGCCATCCAGGAACGGTTTCCATTGGAAGCCGGCGGGGACCAGTTTGGGGAAACTGCCTTTCGCGCTGACTTCGATGGGGCCGGTCTTGTCGCAGCCCAAAGCCCATTGGGCGATGTCGATGTGATGGGCTCCCCAATCGGTCATTTTGCCGCCGGAATATTCAAACCACCAGCGAAACATCCGGCGACGCTGTTCCAGATAATCAACTTTTGGCGCGGGCCCCAGCCACATCTCCCAGTCGAGGCCTTCAGGCACCTTTTGTGTAGAAAAGGGACCTTCGTCCGGCGCGTCGCCGATCGCGACGTAGGCATTCACATTTTTGCCCAAGCGGCCGCTTTGGACGATGGCGATCGCTTTGAGGAACTTGGCATCATTTTCGCTCCGCTGCTGAGTGCCTACCTGGAATACCTTGCCGGTCTCTTTTACGACCTGGCAGACTTGCATGCCTTCCTCGATAGTGAGCGTGAGCGGTTTTTCGCAGTAAACATCGCAGCCGGAACGTAAAGCGGCGATCGCGATAGGAACATGCCAATGGTCGGGCGTACCGATGGTGACGATGTCTGGTTTTTCCTTGGCAAGCAACTCACGGTAATCGCGGTATTTGTTGAGCTTGTGCCCCAGTTTTTCCTGGCTCCAGGCGCTGAATTCCTCCGTATGGAGGTCATCGACATCACAAACGGCAATCGTGCGACCGAATTGGGCCGCTTTGCGGCCAATGTAGCCACCTTGGCTATACCGGCCTCGGCTACCACCCACGCCAATCGAGGCGATGGTCGGTTGGTTGCCGGTCTGCGGTGCGCCGAGCGCCTGACTGGTCCAGAAGTAGGGGGTGGCCGCAAGCGCGCCGGCCGTACCGGTCTGTTTCAGGAAATCACGTCGTGTACTACTCATGGATAGACCTCGCGGGAGAAAGGATGTTTTCTGGCTGTTCCCTGTCATTGACCTATCGTTGCCTATATTCTGCCGTCAAGCAAGTCGCAAACTCAGACCAAGAAATTATCGTCTTAAGCGTAGCGGCTACGTAGGGAGGCAATTGGGAAACAGGGCACGACCTTGTTTCGTATCGGGCTGGCTCGCGTATTCACTGATTTCAAACATTTCGATCAAGCTGATTTCGCGCCCCCGCGTTTCGCCCAGAGCAGTGATCAACGCATCCCGATAGCGGTCGGCCCGCGGGCCGATTTGCCGGGTGAACCACGTTTTTAGCCATTCCAGCCGGTCTTGTTGACCGGCTGGTACCGAGTCGAGCAGCCTTGCCTCAAACGCTAGCCACTCGAACACCTGGGACTGATGGCAGGCGAGCATTCGCACGATTGTGTCGAGGTAAGGTGACACATCGAGCAAGTGATCCGCTCGTATTGGCACGGGTCGGGTAAACAGGTCGGGCAGATAGGCAACTACCGGATCGGCACGAAGGGCAGGCACTTCGGGAACCACCAGCGGGACGGTTACCAGATAAGAAGCATCTTGTACCGCTTGGGCCACGGCCCGGTGGTCAGGGTGGTAATCGCAGGTGCGATGGGTCAGCACCAGATCAGGCCGGTACTGGCGAATTTCACGGATGATCCGTTCGCGTACGTCCAAGGTTGGTAGCAGGCGACCATCGGGAAAATCCCACGTTTCGTAGGCGGCTCCAATGATTTGGCCGGCCGCAGTCGCTTCCGCGCGGCGCAAGGGCACCAGCTCCGCGGCTGTTTTTTCGTGGTGGCCGGCTCCTCCATCGGTGACCGAGACCAGCTTCACCGCGCGGCCCAATTGCCGATAGAGGCAAATTAATCCGCCAGCGTGATACTCGGCATCATCCGGATGCGCGCTCAGTACCAACAGACGCGGGGAAGTGGATTTGGCAGAGGTGGTCAAAGATCAATCTCCCGCTACGATCCACGCTTCGTCAAAAGCCGCGTGCTTGATCGATTCGCCTTGGCCATCTTTCTTATGCAGGCTGTAAATGACATGGATCGTTCCATCCTGGCCCTGGATGATCGACGGATAAGCGAAGGCGGAACGCTGGTTGGGATTCTCATTCAGATCCTGCTCCAGGTGCCGAAGGTGGGGCCACGTAATCCCAGCATCGGTCGAGAGCGAAATGGCCAGCGAATGGCGACCTTGTTCGGTGTCGTTGTAGGCAAGGGCCCAGTGGCCGTTTTGCAAAGTTACCACGTCCGACCCGGATCCTTCATTGGGCAGGATACTGTCCACGACGGGTGACCAGGTGAGTCCCAGGTCGGTAGAGCAGCTCATCGGGTGACGTTTGGGGGGTGGGCCGTTGTCACGCATGTAGGCGACCAGTGTCCCGTCCTTTTTTCTGGCGATCGAGGGCTGGATGTTGGCAATTCCCACCAGCGGTGTACTGAATTTCCAATGCACGCCAAAATCGTCGGTGATGGCCATCAACGACATTTCCAGGCCATCGGAATAGAGCGGCAGGATCAGCCGATCGCCGATCGAGATCGCTTTGTTTTTGGTCTGCCAGCCCATGCGACGGAAATAGGGGTAGCCCAGCTGCGCATCGGTTTCACTGCCATCCTCTTTTTTCAGGCGGCCGCGACGTAACATGTTTTCGCCCCGGGCGCGGGCCAGGATGTGGGTACGGAATTGATTCCACTCCGCGAAACGCTCTGGGGAATGGTCCCCTTTGTCCAGTAGGCCCTGTTTGATTAGACGTTTTTCCAGGATATCTTGTTGATCTTTTACCGCGGCGACAAACGGATCATCCGGTTGGATGCCGCGCTCGGTAGGGCCACCCGGCTTCACATGCAGCACGTCCTGCCATTTCCATTGAGGCGGTCCTTGCCGCTGCTGGTAGTTGTCACTGAGCCGGTATTTAAGTAGGGAGGTTTCCCACTGGTTGGCGATCACTGTGTACCAGACCAGCCAGAGCTGTTGCCGGTTGTCCAGGAACAGGACCGGATTGATGTCGGGGAAATCGGGAACATCCGCCAGCACGAATGGCTTGCCCCATGGTTCCTTGCCCTTGGGCAGCCGCGTTCCCATGATCCGCACGTCATCCGCCCACCGTTCGCCATGCCCCTGGAACCACGCAGCCAGCAAGCTGCCGTTTGCCAATTCCACAAGAGTCGCCCCATGGGCATGCTCCTGCTGCAGAGGAAAAAGCAGTTCACTTCGTTCCGTCCGCACCGAGTCGGGTGCGGTTCGGGCGTTAGCCTCAGGTACACCCAGCCAAGAAGTGGTCGCAACGATCAGGAGTAGAAACGATAGGTTGGGTTGCATGGCAAACCATTGACAATCGAAGTTTTTATTCACTTGTTCCGATGCCTCTTGTTCGGGGAATTCCTCAAAATATCGGCTCTGCCTCGGATTGGTTTTTTCGTTTGTCGCACGTAAAAACTCTTGCCATGCCAGAACCTCGATGATGCGACAAACGTTTAAGGCTTTGTCAGAAAACCGAAATGCGACTTCCCGCTAGTGAGCAAGGTAGCCTGCCATAAAGAGTTTCTTCGCAGTCAGATTTCCAGGTTTTCTGACAAAGCCTAATTGTGGTCAATTTTTAATTCGGGCAGTGCAGCCTGCAGGGCGGCGATGCCCTTGGCGGTGACCTGCGTCGATTCGACATTGAGGTACCTCAGGGTCTTCGTCACGGCCAGGGCGGTCAGGCCGTTATCGGTAACGGTCGTACTCCAAAGGTTCAACCACTTCAAGGCGGGCAAGGCCGCCAAAAGTTGTACTCCTTCGTCGTTCGCGCCCGACTCACTCAGGTCGAGCTTGGCCAGTTTGCTCATGCGGCCGAGGTGCGCAAGGCCTTCGCCTCCCACATAGGTGCTACGTAAGTTGAGCTGCTTCAAATGGATCAACCCCGCGAGGTGAACAAGCCCTTCGTCGGAAATTGCGGTCCGCATCAAGTCGAGGTCTTCCAGGCCGGTCATCCCCTGTAAGTGGACCAGTCCATCGTCGGTAACGAAAGCATCTTCCAGGGCGAGGCCTTTGAGCCGGGGTAGTTTTGCCAGGTGGACGAGCCCATCGTCGGTGACCGACGCGCTCCGCAGTTTGAAAGCGACCAGGCTTTGTATTTTGGCCGCGTGGGCCAGACCTTCATCGCTGATCTGGCAACCCCGCATGTCGAGCAGCCGTAATTTGTCGCAACCAGTCAGATGCGCCAGGCCATCGTCAGAAATCCGCGTAAAGATCAAACGTAGGTACTTCAGGTTGGGCAGCTTCGCGACCGATTCCATGCTTGCGTTGGTGAGATGGGAACTGCGGTGCAAATCGAGGGAAGTAAGCTTTTTCAGTACAGTCAGTTGGGCCAGCCCGGCGTCGGTCGCAAGGGTGTTCTTCAGGTCGAGCAGAGTCAGATTTTGAAGTTGGGCAATTTGCTCCAGCCCGGCATCACTGATGCCGGCGCCCCACAGGTGGAGTTTCTCCAGCGTGGAGACTGTGCCAATCAGCTCCAGGTCGGCATCGCGGGTAGGCCGGCTGTCCAGGTTAATTTCGACGAGGGCGCCGGATTCCTGGCGTTTGACGGTCCCGCCCAGCTTTTCCACCAGGGCGGCGACCGATTCGTCCGGCTTTGGCTTGTCGGCTTCCTGGGCATGGGCCCTCGGCATGCCAGTCGTGACAACCAGCCCCATGGCCGATACGACAGAAATAAGGAATAGAGTCGTTCTAAATACGGTGGTTGAAGCGGACCTGACCAGCATTCTCCCGGTGGTCTGGCTGGTGGCAGGCGACTCATCCGTACGTTGTTCCGGGTAAGCCGAAGTGAGAATTTGGAAGTATTGGAAAAGAGCACGAACGGAGGGAATGGTACGAAGCATCTAGAGATCCTCGAGCAGTGTCGCCATTGGGGAAATCGGTTGTGAAGAGAGGCCATTGTAGCCTAAGACGGTTGACTTTCCAAGCAACCCAGGTAGCTTGATCGCGATGATATGCTTGTTTCTCAGGGGGATTCTCCACATACTGGAGAGTGACCGGTTGCCACACGTAGGTGATTTTCAATAAAGTCTGGCCTGGCATGGTTATGGTGGATTTCGACATAGGGGAAGCAATGATGACAATCAACTCTCTAGTCCGGTTTACGCTGGCTGGCTTGATCAGTGCTTTGGGTTTGCCTGGCACATTGGGGATGCTGAATGTGGTTGCTTTGGGGCAAGCGACCGATCCGCTTCCGTCCTGGAATGAGGGGATTGCCAAACGGACGCTGTTGGATTTTGTGGCCAGGGTTACGGACCCTGCAAGCAAGGATTTCGTTCCACCCGAGCAGCGTGTCGCCACGTTCGACAATGATGGGACGCTCTGGATTGAAAAACCGGTCTACACGCAATTGGCGTTTGTCATGGATCGAGTGAAAGAGCTGGCACCACAGCATCCCGACTGGCTGACGACACAACCTTTTCAGGCATTGTTGGCCGGCGATATGGAACAGGTTGCGGCCTTGGGGGTACCGGGCCTCATGGAGCTGGTCGGGGTGACGCATGCGGGCATGACGGTCGAGGCATTTGCGCAGATCGTGACCGACTGGCTAGCCAAGGCCAGACACCCGAGGTTTAAGCGGCCCTATTCCGAATTGGTGTATCAACCGCAACTCGAGTTGCTCGATTTTCTACGAGCCCATGATTTCAAGACCTGCATCGTCTCTGGCGGCGGGCTTGAGTTCATGCGCCCCTGGACGGAGAAAATCTACGGTATTCCACCTGCTCAAGTTATCGGTTCCACCATTGCGACCGAATATCAACTTCAGCACGGGAAGCCGGTCTTGATGCGGCTGCCAAAAATCGACTTTATCGACGATAAGGCGGGCAAGCCGGTTGCCATTCGTCAGCACCTTGGCGTGCGTCCCATCCTGGCATTCGGCAACTCGGACGGGGACTTGGAGATGATTCAATGGACCACGGCGGGGCCTGGGCCTCGCCTGGGGCTGTTTGTCCACCATACCGATGCCGGGCGTGAGTACGCCTACGATCGCCAGAGCCATGTGGGTAAACTCGACAAGGTTCTCGATCGGATCAACCAGAGCGGCACGGCGGAGAGTGAATGGATTTTGGTCGACATGAAAAGAGACTGGAAAAAGATATTTCCCTGGGAGTCCTCGGGGCAAGCTCAAGCAGATCCCATGCACGGCACCTGGAAACTGATCCAGCTTGAGGGCGACGCCTTGCCGGACGGAGTGAAGACGCCCGAGATCACTTTTGCTGAAAAAGGAACCGTTTCAGGTTTTGCCGGAGTGAACCGATTTCAAGGTTCCTATACGCCCAAAGGGGAGTCCCTGTTTGGGCCCGGTCTGGCGACCACACGGATGGCGGGTCCTCCGGCAGCGATGCAACTCGAAGCCGATTTTTTGCAGGCGCTGCGGGACGTCAACCAGGCCAAGGTCAAGCGAGACCGGCTGACCTTCTCGGCGGACGACCTGCCGTTGCTGATTTTTCAGCGAGTGAAGACCGAATAGGGGCGGTGTTTCAGTGTTTCAGTGTGCCGCTATGTTATCCTACCGAAACACTGGCTTAGAGGCGGCAGATAAATAACTTCCCGATTTCAAGTAGGATATCTCGGATTCCCTTCGTACTCGTACTCAGCGAAGCGGTACTCGTACTCGACGACCGTGTAATACCCGCCATGCGATTCGAGTACGAGTACGAGTACCGCCGCAAGCGGCTGAGTACGAGTACGATGGTTGCATTACCAGAACACCACGATTTACCGAAGTTTTTTCTTGAACGTTCCCTACAGAAAACCGGATAGTTATTTATCGGCTAACCCT
>JAJRWS010000039.1 GCA_024276705.1 Planctomycetota bacterium
ATGCGCCGACGCGTCGAACTGGCCAAGGGCATGTTGCACCAACCGCGACTGCTACTACTCGACGAGCCGAGTACCGGCCTCGATCCTGGTGCGCGGGCCGATCTTTGGCAATACTTACAGCAAGTGCGTGAAGAAGGCGTGACGATTGTGCTGACGACTCACTTGCTAGAAGAAGCCGAACGGGCAGATCGTATTGCGATCATGCACCAAGGAAAACTGGCAGCCCTCGACACTCCGGGAGCGCTGCAAGCCTCGGTCGGCGGTGATTCGATCACGATCCGCACCGACCATCCCGACCAACTCGCTAGCTGCATCCGCGAGAAATTCTCTTGCGATGCACTTGTTCTCGATAATACGGTTCGTCTCGAACAACCTAACGGGCATCAATGGATTAGCCGACTCGTCGACGCCTTTCCCGACGAAATCCAAACGGTCACTTTAGGTAAGCCGACGTTGCAAGACGTATTTATTGACCGTACTGGGCATCAGTATTTGAATAACGAAGAGTGAAATGTGACGAGTGAAAATAACCGCGAGATTCTTACGAGCCTATTCTACGGAACCGCGCCCGTGAGGAAGCGTCTCAGCAGACGCCTAGTAGTCTACCGCAGCTCAACTTTCGGGCTGCGGCAGAGTAGCACGCCTCTCCGAGTCGTGAGTTGTACGACTCGGAGAGGCGTACCACAATGAGCCAATCCGAAAAATAAGCTGCGACGCAATACTAGTCAAACTGAACGCTTCGTTACGGGCGCGGTTCGGAGTGGATTCAGTAACGTGTTGCATTTTGATGCTTGAATACACCCACTAAAAGCTATATGTCCGACGTACTAATAAATAAAATTTCGCCCACGCCTGTCATTTTGACGCTCGCCCAACGCGAACTCGTGCGGTTTTTCCGCCAGCGAAATCGCGTGATCGGTGCGATGGTGCAACCGATCATGTTTTGGGGATTGTTTAGCGCCGGATTTGTCGGAAGCGGACTGGGGGCTGCGTTCTTCTTTCCGGGCACGATTGCAATGATTCTGTTGTTTACTGCCATTTTTTCTACGATCTCGATTATCGAAGACCGTCGCGAAGGTTTTTTGCAGTCAGTACTCGTCGCGCCTGCGCCGCGTTGGGCGATGGTGTTTGGGAAGATCTTGGGCGGCTCGGCGATCGCGATGTTGCAGGCGATGCTTTTTTTGGTGTTAGGATGGCTAACGTTGCGGCTGTCGAGTTCGCCCGTGGAGGTGCTGCTGGCGGTAGTATTGATGGCGGTGATTGCGGTAGCGCTGACTTCGCTAGGTTTTTTTATCGCTTGGCGGATGGAGTCGACCCAAGGGTTTCACGCGATTATGAGCGTATTTTTATTTCCGATGTGGCTGCTCTCCGGGTCGTTGTTCCCGGCAGAAGAAGGCAATTGGCTAACGATACTTTCACGTTTCAATCCGCTCACCTACGGAGTGGCCGGTTTGCGCCAATATCTGCACTTTGACGGAGCGGGCGTCGCATCAAGTGTAGGAACCGACGCGCTGCCAGGTTTGACGGTTTGCTGGTTGGTGACCATTGCGTTTGCTGCGATAATGTTTGTGCTGGCTTGGCGGATTGCCGACACACGAACGACCGGAGACTTGCTATGAATAATTCGACCCCGAACAACTCGACCCCGAACAGTACTGCACTGCCCTATTGGCTCTCGCTGATGGTACTCCTCGCGGCTTGCTACATGGGCTGGAAGTGGTATCAGGTGAGCCAATTTGAAGCGAATCGAAGCGCGGGCGGTATCGAGATGGCTGGGCCACCGCTAGAAGAATTTGAATTGCAGGAGCGCAGCGGAAAAATGTTTCGCTCTGCCGACATGCAAGGAAAGATCTGGGTCACGACGTTTTTCTTTTCCACGTGCCCAGGCCCTTGTGCTCGGCTGAACGAACGCATCAAGTACATGCACAATCAGGAGGAGTTGAAGGATGTCACTTGGGTGAGCATAACCGTCGACCCAAAAACCGACACGCTCGAAGTGCTGCGTACGTACGCCGACAAGTTTTCGGCTGATCCCGAGCGATGGCTCTTTTGCCGTGGCGATCTGAAATATATCAAACGCGTCGGTAAAGAGATCATGAAACTCCCGGTCACTTGGCAAGGCCATAATGAATCGGCGGTGGTGATCGATCGAACAGGAAAAGTCCGCGGCATGTACGACATGACGAGTATCAGCCAATCGAAAAAGCTGGAACTGCTGCTCAAAAAATGTCTCGTCGAAACGACATCGCCGGAAAATCAACCCGAGACCAAACCGGCGGAACCCGGCGTTGCTGCAGAACAGGCGGCGACATGATTTTTGCCCTGATTGCCCATCCATTGGTGCACCTCAATGCAGCGCTCAATTCCTTGGCAACGGTGCTGCTAATCACCGGTTTTTTGCTCATCAAACGGGGCCGACTTCAGGCACACGCGCGGACAATGATGGCGGCATTTGGCGTGTCGTGCTTGTTTTTGATCAGCTACTTGACCTACCACTGGATGGCTGGCAGTGTCAAATTCACGCATCCAGGTGTGGTGAAGACGGTCTATTTGACGATACTACTCACACACGTGTTGCTGGCCGTGACGGTCCCCTTTTTGGCGGTGAGGACTATTTTTTTCGGAATGCGTGGCACTGGTGCTTGGGGTGCCGGACGTTTCAGCAAAGCCGATCGCAAGAATTATTTGGCCCGTCACCGCAGATTGGCTCGCTGGACGTTCCCGATTTGGTTATATGTGTCGATTACCGGGGTGGTGGTCTACGTGATGCTCTATCACCTCTGGCCGTCACTTGAGTGAGTTCACTGTTTCATATAACACCGCAAAAAAGAATAGAACGCGGGTAAACAAGGATTCAACGGGGTGATGCAGATGGCTGCGTGTAGATCAGGTATTTTATCTGCGAAAATCCGCCAGTTCTGCGTTAATCTGCGTTCTATTCTTCTTCCTGGAAATGTATAATCAAGCGAAAGGAAAGCCCATTATGCCAAGTCGCCACCGTCCAAGTTGGATCCCTTTCGTCCGAGTAGCGTTACCGCTGTTGGTCATTGCTGTTGTTTTATTGACGGCGACCGACGTGATGGCGTGCCCCACCTGCAAGGATGGCCTCGCCGCGAGCGACCCGGTGTCGCAAGCACAAGCGAGAGGTTTTTTCTATAGCATTCTGTTCATGATGGCGATGCCGTTTGTCATCCTCGGCACTTTTGGCAGTGCAGCTTATTGGTCGATACGAAAAGCGCGCGAGCAGCAAGACAATTTGGCTAACCGAGAGGCATTGGATTAACTGTATTTGCTTCTTGTCGAGTTGCGTGTTGCAATGTAATACATGAAAAGCACCGTTACAGTTCGGCTTACCGAAGATATGCGAGTTGCGCTCGCTGAGATTGCCCAGCGGCAAAATCGTCCAGCGAGTGAGGTAGTACGCGATTCGTTGCGACGCTATCTTGCCAAAGAATTGTTTCAGAAGAGCCGTGACACGACCTTGCCCTTTGCCGAATCGCAAGGCTTCCTCACCGACGAAGACGTATTCCTTACTATCTCATGAAGGTGGTACTCGATACAAACGTCTTGATAGCGGCCCACGGTACACGAGGGCTTTGCGCTGCGATCTACGAAGTTTGTCTAGACGAACATGAAATCGTCGTCTCTGAACACATCCTTGACAAATTGGCCAGAAACTTAAGCAAGAAGTTCAAGATGCCTCCGCTCTTAGCCAATAATGTTACGGCTTCAGTGCGCGAGCAGGCGACCGTTGTCAAGCCACTGGACGTCACACAGTCAGCTTGTCGCGATCCAGATGATCTGCCTGTGTTGGGTACCTTAACGGCGAGTGACGCCGAATGTCTCGTCACGGGTGATCGCGATTTGCTCGACCTGGAAAGTTACAGTGGCAAACCAATTCTTTCGCCCCGGGGGTTTTATGATTTTTTGAGTAAATAGCGATGAGACTCCTGTTTACTTCTCTGTAAGCGCGCACCAGAACCATTGTAGGCGCATGGTTTATGCTAGCGGATTTGAAAAAACCCTCTCACAGAAGCCTGCGATGTCACGTGGACCGAACCCGTTGAAACTTGTGGAGTGGATCGAACGTATAGAGCGCTTCGATTCCCAAGATCAGACGGTGGCACAATTTTGTGCCGCTGAAGGCGTATCACCGCCTTCATTTTACCAGTGGAAGAAAAGACTCACTGGGCAACGATTTTTCTGTTGTGGGTCAGGTTCTCCAGTCCCTCGTGCCTCCCACAGCGCAAAGCTGAATTTCTCGAATTAAGCGAACATCTATGCTTACACCGGTGTGACTGAGCCCGGATTATTCACGAGATCAGTTTCTGCAAGTGTCGATGCGCAGAGGATAGGAGAGTTTGTTCGTAGTGGCTTCGATACGATCGCAAGGCCCTCTTTCACCCAGGGGTCGTGTCGTGGTGTGATGTTTGAAGAAGAGACAGAAAAACGGAACTCCGAGGAATCAACCTCGCAGAACCAACGATAAGTGCGCGTGAGAAGGGGGCCAGGAGAACTGCAAAGTCAGCACCCAGGCGAATTTTTCTTCAATTTCGATAAAAAGAATAACCACAGAGGAGAAAGGATCACCACAGAGCGACCTGGATCGCCTGGAAGGATTTTCCGGCAATGGCCAACCGTTGGGCAAACGCCTTGATGACGGGGTTGTACCGCCGGGCAGTGAGGGCGGCCATGTACAGTACCGATCGGACTTTCCGCCGGC
>JAJRWS010000040.1 GCA_024276705.1 Planctomycetota bacterium
CAGCGGTACTCGTACTCGAATCCAAGTCAGAGGTAAGGTCGGTCATCATCGACATCCATGGTCTCCTATTTCGTTTGCATCCAATGGTTCTATTCGAGTACGAGTACAAGCACGAGCACGAAATTCGACGGAACGGCGGAGCCTGATGGGTACTCACCAGCAGAGCTGGTGGTTTACGGACAGGAATTAGAGATTCCGGCGATGGGCGTGGTCGATTCACGCATAGTCCACACCCTCCATACCTCTAATGCACCAGGCATATTACCCCAAAATCTCACGCCGGAACGCACGAAGCCTATCACAGGGTCGCACGGCCGGAGGCCGTGGATTTAGAATGTATTAATCGATAAGATTAAGGGCCACGTTGAAACGGACAACTTTTTACCACCGGCCATGCCCACGGTACCCAGCCATGCCCAACCACGACTTGCTCATTCTAGGAGGCGGCATTGTTGGTCTCGCCACCGCTTATCGATTTCAGCAACAGTTTCCTGGAAAAAGCGTGGCCATTCTGGAAAAGGAGTCGCAACTGGCCGCCCACCAGACCGGGCATAACTCGGGCGTCCTCCATTCGGGCATCTACTACCAGCCCGGTTCGTTGAAGGCATCCCATTGCCGCGAGGGCCGTCGGACGATGATCGATTTTTGCCAGCAAGAAGATATTCCTCTCGACATTTGCGGTAAGGTGATTGTCGCCATCGATTCCCGCGAACTTCCTGCCTTGGAAAAAATTCATCAACGGGCGGAAGCCAATCAGGTCCGCGCGAAAATTCTGGATCACCATCAACTGCTTGAAAAAGAACCCCATGCAACCGGAATCCGCGCCCTGCATGTGCCCGATGCGGGCATCGTCGATTACCGCCTTGTTTGTCGCCGATTGGCTCAACGAATCGAGGCACGCGGGGGAAAAATTTTCCTGGACGAACGTGTCACGAATATCCGAACCGGCCGCCGAGAAGTTCTACTGCAGACGCCTCAAACCGAATTCACCGCGACCCAGGTCGTCAACTGTGCTGGGCTCCACAGCGATCGCATCGTCCGACTGGCGGGTGACCAGCCGTCTGCTCGCATCATCCCCTTCCGAGGTGAGTATTATGAACTGCGACCCTCTGCTCGTCACCTGGTCCGCAACCTTATCTATCCGGTACCCGATCCGGCATTTCCGTTCCTGGGTGTTCACTTCACTCGCATGATCGATGGCCAAGTGGAGTGTGGCCCCAATGCGGTACTAGCGTGGGCCCGCGAAGGCTATACGAAACTCACCATCAACCCCAAAGACCTGCTGGAAACGCTCACTTATACCGGTTTTCTTCGTCTGGCGGCCAGGCATTGGCAGATGGGAGCGATGGAAATGTGGCGGAGTGTCAGTCGGCGGGCATTTGTCCGCGCCTTGCAGCGTCTGTTACCCGCCATCCAGTCCGACCACCTGCATTCGGCTCCTGCGGGAGTACGAGCCCAGGCGGTCAGCCAAGACGGACAAATGATCGACGACTTCCTCTTCCAAGAAACCGAGCGCGTGGTCCACGTGGTCAATGCGCCGTCACCTGCCGCTACCGCATCGCTCAAAATTGGCGCTACGATCGTCAGCCGACTCGCCGGGCGGTTTGCCGGATAAACGCATTCTGAGCATTTGTGCTAGCGTCCACTCCATATCGATATTGACGCAGGCTATCCATCTAACCCACAATCACGCCTGCATGTAGATTGCCGGAAATGTGTCATTTCAAATGCCGGAACTGCGCGAAACTTGTTCCGGCCTGCAACGACGCAAGGCTGGCGTCTACCGCACCGATTCATTGAAATACCACGCAAACGCCTCCGCACCCATCAACCGAGACCCCTCATGCCCACTCCCCTTCTCCGAAATAGCCTGTTTTCACTTCCGCTACTGTCCCTTCTGGCCGGAATAAGCGTCGATGTTTCCTCGACTCCGGGGCAAGGTCGCGAAGAAGGGTCGGTTCAGGCCTCCATCGCCGTGCTCAATGAGATCATGACCATACCCGCGCAGCGAATCCCGCAAAGCCTGCTCGCCGGAGCGAAAGGTGTTGCCATCATTCCGAAGGTCATTAAAGGTGGATTTGTGATCGGTGCCCGCCATGGCCGCGGCACCTTGCTGATCCGCGATCAGAACCAGAATTGGCAGGCGCCCGTGTTCGTCACGCTGACCGGCGGCAGTATAGGCTGGCAAGTGGGCGTCCAATCAACCGACGTCATTCTCGTCTTCAAAACCCAAAAGAGCATCCAGGGAATTTTATCGGGAAAATTCACTCTCGGAGTCGATGCGGCCGCCGCAGCCGGTCCGATAGGCCGGCAAGCCTCGGCCGCCACCGACCTCCAACTCAAAGCCGAAGTTTACTCTTACGCACGTAGCCGCGGACTTTTCCTGGGCGCTTCGTTTGACGGTTCCATGTTGCAGGTCGATGGCATGGCAGGTGCTGCCTACTACCGCAGTCCCGGGCCCGGGCTGCCCGTGATCGTTCCCCCAAGCGCACTTCAGTTGATTCAGCTCGTGGCCAGCTATAGTGGCGGCGGCACCTCCCCCGTCCCAGCCGCCACCGGAGTTGCGCCAGTCGCCATCCCCACGTCTGGGGCTGCCGTCGCCGCGGCCCCTGCGATCGAACCGAGCCTATCGGCTCCCAACTCTGCCTTCTCTGCTTCTTCATCTCCTGCTCTGGTACAACAATATGCCATTCAGGAAGCCGACGTGATCCGTGAGCAACTGGGCAAGATATCTCCGGAGTTGTTTGAGCGCATTGATCCGGCCTGGAAATCGTACCTCGCTCTCCCCGCCCAAGTCTTTACCGGCCAGGGGCACCCATCCGTCGCAACCATCGGCAAATCTTTGCAACATTACGAACAAGTGCGTCAAAATCCGCAGTATCAGGCCCTGGCAACGATGCCGGAATTCCAATCGACTTACGGACTGCTCAAGCACTACCTGAGCAGCCTGAGTCACAGCAGCACCCAACCTCAGCTTCCTCCACCTCCGGCGGTCCCCCAGTGAGTCTTCGAGGCCCAACCGGCACTGCGAAAAAGTTCGCCATTCCTGTGAGGAATTTCCAGGAAAGGGGAAATATCCGGGTTAACCCGTTGATTCCACAGGCCACCACCTGCCCGACTGGCTCGCGCAAGTTTGCCTTGTAGGGTTTTCCATGGTAAAATTGGTCTCACGAACCGCAGGCAGTTGCTTAACGTGCGCAGCCTGCAATGCGGCGAAACTTGCTATGGATCGCGCACCCTTCGAGCTGGGTACCGAGTAAGTCTTGAACTTGTTTGCTCTCCCACGATCTACTCACCAACGAGCGCTGACCATGAAAACGACCAACTGCTGGATCGGCATTCTGGCCTTTGCAACTCTTTCCGCCATCTTGACTTCCGACGGCTATGCGCTTGCACCGGAAACTCAATCGAGTGCGGCACCCACAGGGTCTTCGAAAGAAGCCAGAGCAGGCGACCGCAACGAGCCCGACCATGACAAAATGGAAGTGGAACGAGACAAAATCTGGAACAGTCCGGAAATGCTCAGCGCCCGTGTCTGGCTGGAAACCTATTTCGAGCGGTCCGCAAAAATTTCGGATGCCCAGGCAAAAAAATACATGGACGGCCTGAGGACCATGTATCCCGATCAAATGAAACTTTGGCTGGTAAAATTTCAGGCCGATCGCGAAAGCCGCAAACAACAATACGAGTCACAACGTCAAGCCAGGCATCAAACACTCTCGGCCCGGCAGGCTTCTCCCCAGGTTGGCGGGTTTCAAAATCCATACGCCGGTCGCCGGGCGACTTCTTCGGGCCAACCGATTGGCAATGTTCGGCAAACCTATGGGGGTGGAGCCAATCCGATCGCCAGGCAGCAGCCGGTGCAAAAACCTTTCGCTGGCCAGAGTGCACCGCGTCCCCTCGTTACTTCAGAAGATGTCGCCCGCTGGGAAGTACTTCGTGGCCTGGGCTGGGGTTTGGGAGGTTATTGATTTCAATAGCCTAAGAGTGTGGGACCTTATTGACTGCGAAGCTCATTGTTTGGCATCGGGTGGCAAGCCACCAAGACGACCCGCTTGATGTTCCATCTGACGCGAGGAAATAGAGAAATGCCCATTGAAACATCGGTTTGCACGCGCGTACGGGTTTTCTCCCGTCCACGGATTTTGATTTGCTCTCTGCTGCTGAGCATGATGTTTGCATTGACCGCGGTTCAGTCGGCCGAGATCAAGCCGCCACCCGCTGGCGGCAGACCGCCGAGCATGCTCGACGCGACCCTGCCTTCCTCCTCTAGCAATGCGGCATTGCATTACCAGCGGGCGTTGCTGTTTCTCTCGGCAGTCGATCACGAGCAACAGCAATTGCTGGATAAGCCTATCTGGGAAATCGTGAATGCGAACACAACCGAGGAAGAAGTCGAGACGATCAACAACCTGCTGATCGAATCACGCAACGCGATCCGTTCCGCCCTGGTTGGCGCCGCCCAGTTGCAAGCCGATTTTGGTGCCGATCCAAGGCAATACGCAGCCACCACACAATTGCCGCACGTGGTCCCCATGTTGCGTCTGGCAAAGCTGGTCGCGTTGCACGGCATGCAGCGTCAGGCCACCGGCAACTGGGGGGAAGCTGCCCAAATCTACCTCGACGTGGTCCGCATGGGGCGGCATATGAGCCAGCAACTGACTCTGGCCGAGTCGATTAAAGCCGTGCGGATCCTTGAAACCGGTTATCACGTCCTGGCGGGTTGGGCCGTGCGCTGCCCCGACACTGCCTTGATCGCGGAAGTCAATGTCGTACTGAGCACGGTTTCACCCAATAGCATCTCTCCGGCAGCGGCCATCAGCCATGAAGCAAGCATCTTGCAATTAGGCCTGTCGAACCTGCAACGGGAGTATCCCGATGGGAATTGGGC
>JAJRWS010000041.1 GCA_024276705.1 Planctomycetota bacterium
AGGAGATCCCAAGCGATGAACGACTCCACTTCACGACGTTCTTTCCTGCAGGCCATGGGGACCGGAGCGGCGGCCCTGAGCCTGCACGAATTGGCCGCGGCCGCGCCCAAACCGATTCAAGGCTTCGAGGAAACGCCCACCGACCCGGACACCTCGAAAGGCTGGAAAAGCATTTCCGACCGCAAGGTGCGTGTCGGGATTGTTGGTTACGGGGTCTGCCGTTTTGGGGCGGCATTCAGTTTCCAGGACCACCCGAACGTCGAAGTGGTGGCGGTTAGCGATCTGTTTCCCGATCGGTGTGCTGCCCTGGCTAAGGCGTGCCGTTGCCAGAAAACGTACCCTTCGCTTGAAGAGCTGGTCAAGGACGATTCGATCGAAGCGGTTTTTTGTGCCACCGATGCGCCCAGCCATACCCGGCACTGCATCGAAGTGCTCAACCATGGCAAACATGCGGCCACTGCCGTGCCTGCGGTGTGGGGCTCGCTGGAGGATGCCGACCGGTTGCTTGAAACGGTCAAGACCTCTGGCCTGAAGTACATGATGTTTGAGACTTCCTGCTTTCGAGATAATTGCTACGCGATGCGACAGGTTTACCAGGCGGGCGGGTTTGGCCGGCTCATTTACTCCGAAGGCGAATATTACCATTTCCATGGCAAGGGCATCGGATCGTACAAGAACTGGCGCGTTGGCTGCCCGCCCTTGTGGTACGCAACCCATTCGACCGCCTACTACGTGGGGGTCACCGACAAGCCGTTCACCTCGGTTTCCTGTACAGGATTCAAAGCCGACTTAGCCGATTTTCAACCTGGGGCGAACGGGTACGACAACCCTTTCACCGACGAGATCGCCTTGCTGGAAACGGCCGAGGGCGGAACCTCGCGCATGCTGATGTGCAAGGGGATACGCGGCAAGGGGGGCGAAACGGGCCGTGTCTTTGGCGAACGCGGATCGATGGAAAATACGAATTACCAGGGAACGATGCAAAACTTGCCCGACCTGCGGCGTCCGTCCCTGCCACCGGGAGTCAAGCCGGGAGGCCATGGGGGTTCGCATGGCCAGCTCATGAATGAATTCGTCCTGGCGATCCTCGAAGATCGCAAACCGCTGGTCCACGTCGGCCAGGCTTTGAACATGACGGTATCCGGTATCGTGGCCCACCAGTCAGCCTTGCATGATGGCGAGCGAATGAAGGTGCCCCACTATGACTTCTAGTCGGTTCGCGTTTCAACCAGGCAAGGGCAGGGGGTCCTGGGCCGTGCCAGGACTACCCGGTACCGTCCGAATGACCTTGCTGGCCAGCTCATTGGCGGCCAGCTTGCTGGTTTCCTCGACAGACGCTCAAACAGCGGCGCTTCACGAAACGGCGCGGCCGGCACCGCGAGTGACCGAGCAAGAATACTTCCAACGACTCGTTGAGAAAATTGAACCTGGCCATGTCGGCTCACCCGAACGGGTAGAGGTTTACCTGCGGTTTTTCAAGCGTCGGGTGGTCAACGACGCACGCCTGTTTGCCTTTCGAGTAGAATCGGCATGGACCTCGACAGGCGTCTTGCGGTTGACCGGGTTCGTGGAGTTTGCGGAAACACGTGCCACCCTGGAAACGTTTCTCACCTATCTGGGCTTCGATTCCATCGACAATCAGATCGAGGTTCTGCCCAGCCCGAATCTGGGCAAACGCCTGTATGGTTTCATCAAGGCCACGCACGCCCTGGGCCGGGCCCAACCGACCGCCGACGCTGAAGTTGCCACCGATAGCCTGCTGGGCGACCCGGTCTATCTTTTACGGAAGGCTGGAAACGGCTTCTTCCTCTGCCACACGGCCGAAGGTTATCTTGGCTACCTGCAAGCTGAGGATATCCATCGGGTCGAGGCCAGCCGGTTCCGACAGTATCGGAGTGGGGCCCAAGTCACCCTGCTGGCGGACGAGCCCGCAACTACTGGCCGATCGCTGCCGGTGGGCGCGCGGCTGAAATGGCTCCGCAACGAAGGCGAGCGAATCGTGGTCGAGCTCCCCACCGGGGAAGAAGTCTCGCTACCCGCAACGCACGGCAAGCTACGCGACGGTCGCCCCAGCCAACGCGTGGAACGGGCGATTGAAAACGCGCTGCACCTTCTGGGTACGCCTTACTCCTGGGGCGGTAAAACGTCTGCGGGCATCGACTGTTCCGGCCTGGTACAAATTGCCTTTGCCTCCGAGGGCATCAACTTGCCGCGCGATTCCAGCCAGCAGGTCTACCTGGGCCGCCTGACCGCCACGCGTTGGTTTCCCGCAGGAATGCGCCGTGGCGACACGCTCTATTTCCTGGGGCCTCATGGCAAGATCACCCACACCGCCATTTACCTTGGCAACGACCAGTACCTCGAATCGGCCGGCCCGGGTGTACGCATCTCCAGCCTGAATCCCACCGACACCAACTTCGATGCTCGCCGAAGCAAACAGTTGGCGTTCGCAAAACGGCTGTTGGAGTAGTCGGTCAGCCAACCGGTATCACTTCCCCTTGAGGCGAGTCGTTCTTGAATAGCTCCGGGAGTACCTGCCTGGCTCCCTTGCGCTGGGGGGGAGGCGTGTAATACGAGGGGATGTAACGATCGAGCAGGGCACGCTGCTGTTCCTCAGTCAGTGCCGGGGCGCCAGGGTTATCGATGTCCACCGACACGGAGTCGAGGTAAAGGCCGGCGGTGTCAACCGCGGTCGCCTGCGAACGCAGGTGCAGGTAGCTGGCGCCATTGCCTGTCGCGTTGAGCTGCTTCAACGTCAGCACCTTCCGGCCATCGACGGAGACGGCGCAGTTTCGTCTTCCCAGATCCCAGGCGAACGCAAGCGTGTGCCATTGGCCGAGGCCGAGCTTCGGTCCATCGCCAAGCTTGCCATCGGGCCCGATCGTGACGGCGAAGAGGGCAAGCCGCTCGCTGTTCTCATCCGTCGGCTTAAACGACCGGTCGCTGATGACGATGCTTGCGCCGCCGAAGCCCGGATTCGGCATGAGCCGTAACGTGAGCGCTCCCTTGGTGCCGTTGGGGAAATTCCACAGCGCGCCATCAGCATCGTGAGCGTCCGGTTTGCGGAGGTGGAGCACCTTTGCGTCCGGCCTGGTGGGATGGTCGGCGAGCGGCGGCCCGGAGATGCGTTCGCGCCGATAGCGACTGGCCGGACCGATCGGTTTGAAGGTGATCCATTGTTGGAGACCGGCCGAGAAGTCGTCCTCGGCGTGCGTGCGTGTCAGCCAACGTGGGTCGACGCTGATGAGGTTACGCCGGCCGACACCCTGCCCGGTAAGGAAGACGAACCGGCCGTTGGCCCAGATCGGCGGTGTGGGATAGGCCGAACCGCGATCGGTGTTGGGCGGCGTCTGGTTCTCGTGCGGGTCGCGGTAGACTTCGCGAAAACCGCGCCAAGTTTTACCCTCGTCGCTGGAGATGGCGGCGTGCAGGGCATCACGGTTTACGTAGACCCCGGCACCATCGTGGGCGGGCGGACTTTCACAATTATTCCATAGCACCACGATCCGATCGTCCGGGAGCCGCCAAAGCATGGGTGGGGAACTGGAGCAGACAAATCGGGAAGGCCGGGCATCGGCCCACGTTTTGCCCTGGTCGCTGGAAAACGATTCGTAGAGGAATCCGGTCTGCGTTCGCATCAGCATCCAAAGCCGGCCGTTCTTGAGCTCGAGAATGCACGGCTCGTCCGCGCCGTAGTTGTTGCCCACAAAATTGGGATAGCAGGGCGACGACAGATCGCTGGCCGACTTGGTCCACGTCTGGCCGTCGTCATCGGAGTAGAACAGGGTGCACAAGTTGGCACCGATGGGTGGCGTGCAGGGCCGGTTCGGTACCCACCAGGCAAAGGGACAGACCAGCCGGCCCGTACTCAGTTGCTTGAAGTCGAGCAAGGCCCCGCAGTAGCCCCGGAAGATGACGTTGGGTTTATCCCACTTGGTTCGTTGGTCGGTCGTTCGTAAATGCCAGATGTCGATGAAACGATCGACGGCGATTTTTCGGCCGTTGCCGCGAGTGACCATCGACACCAGGTGGATTTCGCCCTTCCGACTTAACAGCGGCAGCACCATGGTCGTTCCGGGTTGGATCTCGCACTCGAACGTCTTCCCGCCCCAAGTCCGTCCCCCATCGCTCGAAGTCTGGGAGTGAAGCCGGTTTTCACGCCGGTCCACTCCGTACCGGATGAGCGTCCCATCCTCCAGCCTGGTCGGACTGGAATAGGTGAAGGAGGAGTGCTCGTACTGTTGCTGGATGAAGACCTCGGGGGCCGTGATGGGTGGCTCAGCCGATCGGGCCACGGAGCCGGGCAAGAGTAAAATCGCCAGGCAAGCAAGCAGGGGGAAATGGGCCATCTTTCTGATCACTCCTTCACAGGGATATCGGCGGGTTCCGGGACAGGGCTGCCAGCGCTGATTCAGTACTCCCAAATTTCCTC
The DNA here is from genome assembly GCA_024276705.1 of Planctomycetota bacterium. GTDB lineage: Bacteria > Planctomycetota > Planctomycetia > Pirellulales > Lacipirellulaceae > JAJRWS01. The sequence goes on from JAJRWS010000041.1 coordinate 4,433, forward strand.
GCAGCTCTAACATGGAGCGAGGCGATAACCGGTGCGGGAACCGACGTTTTTATCAACTAGCGCGTTTTCCGGGTCGGCTTCATCGGCCATTCTTGGAACTACTGTGATTATACTGACTATCGCGGCTGGTTTTAAGTTGCCCCATTTTGCTAGCGTTTATCAACATCCTGCATTTTCGAAAAACGGGGTAACCTTGGCGCAAACTACGAGTACTTAATCATCGGGATCGGAACTCGGGATCGGGACTCGGGATCGGGACTCAAGGTCGCTATCGAAATCCGCGAATGCATAAGGAACGGAATCTTCTCTAAGACTCATGTAACTTCGATCCCGATCCCGATAGCGATCCCGATAGCGATAGTATTGCTGGAAAACAGAAAGAAGTTCACCGGTGCTCCCGACTAGTCCTACTGCGCTCTATCAAGCTGGCAAGGAACTAAGAAAAAACCGCGAATGGACACGAATGGACGCGAATCATATGTTTCAAAGCGGGTCGCCAGGCATGGGGATTTCACGAACACTCCTGCTTACCGACCTTGGGTCAATCTGGCTGCTGCTCCAGGTCGTGATGCAGGTCGAGGTACAAGTCGATCAGTTCCGCTGCGATTCGAGAGTTGTAATCGTCCCAGACAAATCCGGGCATCAGCATGTGCTCACACTGAAACACGCCGCGCCGAACCAGCAAACGCTTGAAAAAGGCGATCGAAACGGCAATTTCCTGGTTGGTGTAGGCTAGCACGGGCAGCAGGCGGCGAAACAAGTCGAGGGCTGCGTCGCGCCGGCCGCTCCGATAGCGGGCGAGAATGGCCGCATAGAGACCGAGCATCGAGCTTTCGGGGATCATCGCATCGATACCCCGGTCGAGCGCTTCGATCCACTGGGGCACGGCCCAGCCACCGGCAATGAAGAAATCCGCGCCAAACTGTTGACGCACGGCCGTATATTTTGGCCCCGCGGGAATCGTTTCGATCTTCAGCCCGATGAGTG
>JAJRWS010000042.1 GCA_024276705.1 Planctomycetota bacterium
GGCACCAGCGCTGGCGGGCTTCTTGAACCAATTTGGCAATTTCCAACTCTGCCATCTCGCGGTAGGCGTCGTAATGGAGCTCAACCGTTTCCCGCCTGCCCCCGTCTGCCATGCCCCCGTCTGCCATGCCCTCTCCATCCTCCGACAACTCCTCAGCTGCCTTCTGCTCGTCACCGGCCAATGCGTTACCAGGCTCGGTAAATTGACGCGTGATCCCCAAAAAAACAACCACGGCTCCCGCCCCGGGTGTACAGGCTCGGGCAATCAGTCCGCTGGTATCGATGGCCTGGTCGGTAAGGTGGATCATGCGAAAAGGGTATCGGGTGTCGGGTGTCGGGGAAAAAGGGTTCAGGGTTCAGGAAAGGGGGCCGGGTGTCGGGTAAAATGTCGCTTTCCCCTGCCGTATTTTTCATTTCGCAATCCGCAATCCGCAATCCGAATTTAAATCACCCTCCGCTCACGGGGGGGATGCAGGCAATGTCGCTATTTTCTTCGAGCACGGTAATGTCCGCCACATATTGTGCGTTCACGGCAAAGAGGGACTGGCCCAGGATCGGCTGCAGCGAAGGGTACTGCTCTGCCAATCGTGTGCGTAAAGCGCCCACGGTGTCATGCTCCTCGATTACCAACCGCACCTCATTTTGCTCTACTGCATCGCGGGCCGCGGCAAACAGTTTGACAGTCACTTTCATGTTACCACCAGTTCTTCGTTGGACCTATTGAGCAGTTGGCGAAATTCCAGTTTCAAGCCATAAGCCAGGGCAAGAAGTTTGATGGGATGGATGGTCGGTTTGTCAGTGCCTTGCTCCATTTGGATTTTGCAAGCACTGCATTCGGTCATTCCTACCTGAAACTGGCCCGCACGAATGGCGGTGAGCAGGGGCAGGCCGACTCGCAGGCTATTACGATAATTTTTACGTTTCAGCCCATAGATGCCGGCAATGCCACTGCAGCCTTTTTCCAACCGCTCCAATTTCAATCCGGGTATCAGGCTCAGTAAATTTTCGGCGGGTGTACCCATGTCAAGCGCCTTGACATGACATGGTACGTGGTAGCCAATCGACAGGTTCAGCGGGACAAAATCAAGCTGCAATTTCCCTTGTCGGTGCCATCGCCACAGGTACTGGCACGCATCCATGGTATGCGCAGCTACCAACTGGGCATCCGGATCGCCGGCCAGCAGGATAGGATATTCGTGTGACAAAGCCAACGTGGCGGAAGGTTCGGTACATAGGACAGTGTACCCTTGGCGAACGGCTTCCGCGAGCAAGGCCACATTCTGCTCCGCAACCCGGCGGGCCGGTTCCAGCATGCCTTGAGTGATCATCGGCAAAGCTGCGTATCGCTGTGTGTTGGGAACGTAGACGGAGATCCGATTATGCTCCAGAATGGCAACCATGGCTTCCGCCAATTGGGTATCGCAGTAGTTCGCGTAAGTGTCGACAAAATAGAGCACCTTTTCAACGGAGTTTTCCCGCTGCATTGTCGAGGGAACAGCTCGATGGAGTCGCCTCTGCGTGGCCACCTGCAAAAATGGTTGCCGGGCGAAACGGGGAAGTTTGCGCCCTTGGGCGATACCAAGTGTCCTTTCGATCAACCAACGGGCAAACCGATTGGCAACCGCCCAGTTGGCCAACCGTGACAACCGCGAAGCGGTCGCACATAGCGAATCGACTCGCGTCAATACCCAATCGTGCAACCCCTGTCCATTGGTTTCCAGGTAGGCTGCCTTGGTTTCCACCATGAACTTCGGAATATCCACATTGGCGGGGCACTCCAATCGACACATGTGGCAATGGACACACAAGTCGGCTAACTTCTTAAAGGAATCATCAAAGACGGCACTGAATGGAAGCGTACCGGTCAGAAACCCTTGGATCAGATTGGCTTTGGCTCGCGGTGAGGCTTCCTCCCGAGGAGCGAAGCGAAAGATAGGACACATTCGAGTGTCGGGATCCTGGGACCGACAGCTTGCACAACCATTGCAAGATCGAGCGGCATGAGCCATCTCCTGAGGCTGCCAATCTAACTGCAAGGAAATAGGTTCTGGCGTGTCGCGGGTAGTGAGCGTTGGCCGCAGACTGTCGGATAGCCGGGTTGAAGAACTGGGAACCACCTTGCCCGGATTGAATAAATTCTGTGGGTCAAATAGTTCCTTGACTTCCCGAAACGCTTCGGTCAACGTCCCATATTGCCCGGCAACGTAGGGTGTACGACTCAGCCCGTCGCCATGCTCGCCACTGATGGTACCGCCAAATTCCCATACCCGGGAATACAACTCCGAAGTTAGAGTTTCCATCTTTTGGACATCCTCGGGCTTGGCCAAATCGAGAAATGGCCGTACGTGCAGTTGCCCATGCAAGGCATGTCCGAAAACGGAAGCGGTTATCTGTTGCTGTTTTAACGTGGATTGCAATTGTTGTAGAAACTCAGGCAGCGTCGTGGGCGGCACGGCAATGTCTTCTATAAAAGGAATCGGCCGAGTCGCACCTCTCGACTGGTAGAGTAACGGCACATAACGCCGAGCCAGTTGCCACAGCAGGTGAAAATCGAACGGCTCCTCAGCAACATAGCAATCCGAAGCGAGACGAGACTTTTCGAGCAACTGCCGGCGAATACGGTGCAACTGTTCACGCAAAGAATTAGCCGAGTCGCCATGGAATTCCACCAGCAATACCGCCTCCGCAGCTTGGGGAATCAGCAGCTCGTAGCGTGGATCATTTTCGCGTGCCAGGCTCAAGTGACGACGGTCCATCAAATCGCACGCAACCAGCCCGAGCGCTGACAATTCGGTCGCTCCTCGAGCCGCTTTATCAAGCGAATCGAAAAAAAACAGTGCATTGCCAGCGTGTGGCGGTACGGGATCGGTGGAAAGCGTCACTTCCGTCACGCAGGCCAGGGTCCCTTCACTGCCGGCCATCAGTTTCCCCAAATCGAGCTGGCCCCTACTCTGCAGATCGAACAGCGGGTACCCACAATGGTTGACGACACTGCGTGGTCGATGGTCACGCAAAGATACCGCATGACGCTGAAGTATTCCCTCCAAACCGGCCGAGAGGCGTAATACGGGATCAGAAGAAACAGTACTGGTCAACTCCTGTATACGGGAATAGTTCGTTTCATGCAGCCCACTCCTTGGCGGTACCGTTGCCCGTTTATTTTCCTCTCTTGCCTGAGGTCCAAGCGGCCCGGTCGTCTGGTATGCCCCCAAAGGGCTGTTCAAACGAACAACTTCTCCATCGGCTAGCACCACCTGCATAGACAATAGATGGTCGCGGGCTGACCCATAGCGGGGCCATCGACTACCGGCGGCATCCAACGCCACCACACTCCCCATGGTAGTCACATGGCTCATGGCTGGATCGGGCCCAAATAGCCTGTTATGCCTGGCCAGATGAGCATTGAGCCGATTCAGAACCACGCCCGCCTGCACATGCACGCAAGTTTCTTCAGTAGCAACAATCCGGCGAAAATAGCACGAAAAATCGACAATCAACCCCCTGCCAAGCGATTCTCCCGCCAGTCCCGAACCGCTACCTCGGGGATGGAGTGAAATACCATGCTCCGCGGCGTAGTGTACCGTGGCGACCACATCGTCCAAACTACGTGGTCGCACAACTCCCAAGGGGCGTACTTCGTAAATACTCGCATCGCTGGCATAGAGCTGAACATGGAGGTCATCGCATAGGACATCACCGGCTATCTGCCCACGCAAGTCCTCCTCGACATGTTTTTGTTCAACATCCATAAGGACAGATTGATGATTGATGATTGATGATTGATGATTGATGATTGATAATTGATAAACTCTCTGCTCTCTGCCCCCTGCCTACTGCCCACTCTTTTTTTATTCCATCCGAGCCGCCAGTTGCCGATACTTCTCGTGCGTTTCCAAATCGAAAGGACCGTGTGAATCCATTTCCTCAACCCCTCGATACAAGGCATCGCAACGATAGCACATTAACGCTTCGCCCACGACCGAGTAAAGCAGTACGTCGGCCAGAGCCGAGGCGAATAAAATGGCAAAAGTCCAATATATATGCATATTGTACCAGGCAATCGAACTACCCACGATACCCGCAACCACCAAGGCCACGCCAAGACGCTGGGGAAAGTCTTTTCGAACGTACAGGTCGGTACTCGGGCAAACCAGACATTTCTTGATGCGCCGTCCTTGAACGTCCTCATCACGGATAATGATTCGTCCCTGACAGTGAGGACATGTCAAATCTCGCGCCGACGCGTCGAACTGGCAATTGGCATTCGAGTGGCAAGACGGGCAATGGTATTGGATTTGCACGATTCGGTATCAGGGAAAGAAAGGGGTTAAAGTGGAAAAGGCGATTCGCTCGACAGTAGCAAGGCCATGGTTTCGCCAACAAAGGTGCCAATCACAGCAACATAAAGAATTCCCGTGGCACTCTGAGTGTTCGGAATTTTTAGCGTCTGCCAGGCCATCCAGCACAGCAGGCTGACTCCCACGAGTCCAAATAGCCAGCGGATCAGCAGGAAAAGTATCCACTCCGTGGAGAATGGATAACCTAGATTGACGTTCGCCCACAAACCCGCAGCTGAAACGATTCCCTGCAGGACGACCGCCGTAGCCATAGCCAGGATCAATTTCCGCAGTGGGGCCAGTTCCATCGTAGGCGAATTAAGGTACCAGTGTCCCAGGAGCATTGCGGCCATCGTGAAGCCCAATAACAAACCTGAGCTTACCGCCGCAACCACTTGGAATGGCCAACGGTCCGTGTCGCGTTCCTTCAACTCCAAGGCACTTTTTTGTAAAGAAGTATTGGGTTGGCTGGCAATCGTGGCGGCTGCCTCTCCGGCAAAACTTAGGCCCACCTCCAGACCGTGGTCGACGGGTACCAGGGGCATGCCATCTGGCGGAGAATTGGAGAAGGATACCCCGGGTAAAGACAAGCCAATGGCCAACAATGCCAATCCGGCAACCAGGAGCAAACTGAAAACCCCCGCCCGCCATTTCTCGTACAGCCAGCAGACAGCTCCCACATAGCTGGCCCCCGCCGCCAGCATGGCTGGCCAAAATGCAGTGGCGGCCGCAGTGCGGCTCACCAGGGCGGCTAACATGGCCAACCCCAGAGTCACATACAGGTGATTTCGAAAGTAACCACTGGTAACTTGTTTTGGCGATGTCAACGCCATGCCAGCCGCCAACCCAAAAACCAGGCGAAGCACAAACTGCAGTAACAGGATCATTTCGGTGTTTCAGTGTTTCAGTGTTTCGGTGTTTCAGTGCTTCAAACGGTTTCCCACCGACCTTATTTAGGAGCACTAATCTTCACTTATCTGCACTAATTCTGAATCTCATGAGCGCAGATTAGCGTGGATTAGTGTTCTCAACATTTTTTACCGACGTTCCGGGCTGGAAGCCAAGAAAACCAGCAAGGGAAGGGAGGCATGGGGAGGGGCTTGCTCTGGAACTCGTATTTGGTGGCGGCCAAGGCTGCGCCCAGATATTTTGTGGATTTGCTTTTCACTTACCGAAACACCGAACTACTGTCCTCTGCCGCCGTAGATGAGTGTCATCACTTCGGAACGGCTCGATAAACTTGAGCGGAAAATGCCTTTCATGGCCGAAGTAACACAAACACTGTCGGGTTTACGTATACCACGGATCGACATACACGAGTGTGCCGCTTCAATAACGACCGCCACGCCTTTGACTTGCAAGTGCTCGACTAACAGGTCGGCAATTTGCTCCGTCATGCGCTCTTGCACCTGGGGCCGGCTGGAAATCTCTTCAACCACTCGGGCCAACTTGCTAAGCCCAATAACTTTTCCATTGGGAACATAACCGATATGGGCCTTGCCAATAAACGGCAACAAGTGGTGCTCGCACATGCTGTTAAACCGAATATCACGTACCAACACCATTTCGTCGTATTTTTCAGTGAAGAACTTCTGCAGATGCCGCGCAGGCTCTGTATGGATCCCTCGGAACAACTCCGCATACATCCGAGCCACGCGGGCAGGCGTCTCCAACAACCCTTCCCGATTTGGATCCTCTCCGACCGCCGCCAGAATATCGCGTACCGCCCGTTCAATACGTGGCAGATCGACCGCTGGTGAGGCGGCCCCAGCAGGAGGCGGTGGCAAGGGGGACTCTGTTTCAGACATGGCAGTGTTTCAGTGTACCGGTTCTAGTTGAGACTGAAGGGGGGAGGAAAACTGTCTCGTCGGCCGGACCGTTGCTCGGATGACGCCAAAGGTTTTGATTCGCGAGCCAGAGACTCCAGACTATCTAGCAACATCCATGCCCGGCGGTCAACATCCGACTGGTCCAATAAGGCACATTTCACTTCCAATGGCAACGGCATCGCAAAACTCACCAAATCGGTCAGTACACCCAGCGGAATTTCCGAGGCCAACGCTTCTCGGATCGCTCCTGGTGGCAAACAGCTATCTGGCAACTGCTCCTGAAACAGCTGTGTCAGGGCCGTCTGCAATGCCTCCCGTTCCGCTGCGTCTGCCTCCTGGTAACAATCCTCCATCACGCTGACTTCCGCTTGACGAAAGGCCTTGACGCTAGAAACCTCATGTTCGATACACACCCGACGCAAACCTAGCATGAGCACATTGTACTGACCATTCTCCTGGCGTTGGTGGGTAATGATTTTTCCCAGGCAAGCCGTGGAGTGTATTGCCGGTTGCTGCTCATAGTCGGCTTCCCATCCTGGCGCCAGGACACTCATGGCAATCAGGCCATCGTGATCGAGTGCCTCGGATAGCAATTCACGATAGCGTGGTTCGTAGATGTGAAGCGGTTGCATCACATGAGGATACATGACCAAATCAGGAAGAGGAAGCAAACGTGCTTTGCCGTTAAAACGGGCTTCATCAAAGGTCAGATCTTCGGCATTCCAAGGCAACATAAGTGGCGATCTTGAGAGGATAGAGGGATAGAAAGAGTCTTACGGATACTCAACGTCAACAGGCGTTCAGTGATCTGTTTCGTTTTCGTCGTGATTGTGGCTGCTTTTCATGTCCATTGGCCATCGGCATGATTTTATCTGACAAAATGCGACATGCAAGGCATGGGCAAATCGTGGTGCGTATCTCCCAGGGTGATTATAGGCATTCCAGCGCACCACGGCCAGCAAAGAGGATAGAATATTTTTGCGAGTGGCCATTTTGAGGCCTGACGTGCGGTCAGCTTCAACCCGTCCTCGAAACCCTTGACAGCGCGCTGGCCGCCGACACAATTACAGTAGTTCCAAGAAGGGGCATGCACGCCTCAACCCTCAACTATTCGGCTGACCCGACACTCCACCTTATCGTACCCATGGCCATCAAGCGTGTCGTGTCTCGCCGCAGTTCCGTAACTTCAGCCCCAAAAGAAGGGGCTGATGGCAAGAAGGCAACTGGCGGCAAAAAACGGGGCGAAACGCCTAAGCAGCCAACCGGTGTAAAGGCCTCCAGGGCAGCAAAATTACACCCTGGCACTCGAAAAAAGAAAAACATCCCGCGTCACCCTGCTGGCCCGCATGCCCCCGCCCACTCGACTTCAGGGGCCCCGCCGGTCCGGGCCAGGGGCAACGTGGCTCGAATCCTGAAAAGATTAATAGCCGACTATCCCGAAGTAGACTGTGCGCTGCACTATCGGTCTCCATTCCAGTTGTTGGTTGCGACCATTTTATCCGCCCAATGCACCGACAAACGGGTCAATTTGGTCACCAAGGATTTGTTCCGTCAATATCGCACACCGACAATGTTTGTCGAGGTGTCCCGTGTCGAGCTGGAAAAATGCATTCAGAGCACCGGGTTTTATCGGAACAAGGCGAAGAACATCAAGGCATGCAGCCTGGTCCTGCTGGAGCAATACGGCGGTAGAGTACCTCGCACCCTGGAAGAACTGGTCGCGCTGCCGGGAGTCGGTCGAAAAACGGCCAATGTGGTCTTAGGCACGGCTTATGGCCTGGCTTTTGGCGTTGTCGTCGACACCCACGTGGGACGGCTCAGCCGCCGCCTGGGGCTCAGCCACGAGACGGACCCAGTCAAAGTCGAACGGGATTTGATGACGCAACTACCGAAAAAGGAATGGATTGATTTTTCACACCGCATGATTTATCACGGGCGTGCTGTGTGCAACGCCCGCAAACCCCTGTGCGATGCCTGCTCGTTGCAACGCTTTTGCCCACAGCATGGCGTGGCAAGTTCATCGGAGAACCACCCTCAATGATTCTGTCAGGTCATGAAATCCAGAAACGATTAGGGACGGACATCCTCATCGATCCGTTCGAACCGGCCAAGCTCAATCCCAACAGCTACAACCTTACTCTCCACGACGAACTGATGGTCTACGAAGAGGTGGTGCTCGACATGGCCAAGGCGAATCGAGTACGACGCATCAGCATTCCAGCGGCAGGGATGATACTCAGCCCGAATCAGCTCTACCTGGGCCGAACCGTGGAACACACGGTAACTCACAACCTGGTGCCACAGATTGAAGGGCGCTCTTCCGTGGGCCGGTTGGGATTGTTTGTCCACGTAACCGCCGGTTTTGGAGATGTGGGATTTTCCGGCTACTGGACATTAGAGATGTTTGCCGTCCAGCCGGTACGCATCTATCCGCACATTCCCATCTGCCAGATTTTCTACCATGAAGTGGCAGGTCCGTTGAGTGAATACGCCAGTAAATATCAGCATAATCACGACATCCAGCCCAGTCTGCTATTCGAAGAACTGGACCCGGAACATAAAAACGACCCTCAATTGCCCTTGGATTTTGGCCTGGAGCGTTCGGGGTTTAGGTAAGAACTACATGATGGCGAAGTAATTCTCCACCGCATAATCGATGTATTCGGGACTCATCACCGGGGGCGCTTGCAGGTAGTGGCAATAGTTGCGTATCTGGAGCAGTAGATCGCGTGGTTGACAGCACCGAAAAGGTCGCTTCACAGGAAGATAGTGGGTATTGATTAAATAGTCGACCGTTTCCTGCGAGTAGTCCACATTGACCAGGGGTGCCATGATCTGAAACAACTCTCGGAATTCTTCTTCCGAAGGGTCCGTGACTTCGATCTTGTAGGGTATCCGCCTCAAGAAGGCATCATCGACCAGATCTTTTGGCTCCAGGTTCGTGGAAAAAATAATCAGTTGATCGAACGGCACCTGGATTTTTTTACCGCTGGTCATCTGCAAATAGTCATGTCGCTTTTCCAGAGGAACAATCCAGCGGTTGAGCAGCTCGTCGGTGGTCATGCGTTGGCGGCCAAAGTCATCAATCACCAAAGTCCCACAGTTGCTCTTGAGCTGGATGGGCGCTTCACTGACATTCACCCCGGCACCATCATTCACCTCCAAGGCATCCATCGTCAGTTCACCTCCGACCACAATGGTTGGGCGACGGATTCGAACCCAACGCATGTCAAGTGCTTCCTTGCGAAGGGGACCCGTGGACTCTTCCAGGGGCATTTCCTCATGCAAACCTGGATCGAAAACCCGCATGATTTCACCATCAATGCCAATGCAACGAGGAATCCAGATGCAATCGCCAAATGCTTTGGTCACACGTTCGGCGATACTGGTTTTGCCATTGCCCGGGGCTCCGAACAAGAACAATCCCCGGCCGGAGTTCACGGCCGGACCCAGCCGCCTCAGCATATGGCGATTGATCAGCAGATCGGTAAAGGCGCGCTCTAAATCGGTCTTCGTGGGATGCTGTTTTGTCAAGCTTTGGTCTGCAACACTCCGAATGTAGGAAGCCAATGTCACCGGAGCGGAACCAAAATAGCTGCACTGATCGATCAATTTACGAGCCAGTTCCCGGCCCTTATCGGTAAGCTGATAGACATAATCGTTCATCTGCGCGGAGCCGCGAAAGCCAACCAGTTGAGCTTGCTTCAATTGGGCCAAAATCGGTTCGATGAGCCGAAAGGGGATCGCGTGCTGGGTGCCCAAATCGCGTCCCGTGAGGTCCCCGAAGGCACTGAGCGACTTGAGCACCAGGTGTTCGACTTGCGTGTCAGTCAGTCCTGCATCTTTCAAGGAAGCAGGTTCCAAGGGCTTCCAGGTATTCCCCTTGCTAGGTTCATAGCTACGGTGCGGTAATGCCTCCCGAGGCAATGATGCTTCGGCATGGGATGGCACCGCTCCGCTTGGCTCTTGCTGGAAAGTGGCATTCGAACCGCCAGCAGCCGACGTTGCCTCGACGTCCGCCAGATTCTGCTGGCCAACCGAAAGTTGGTGAATACGTGCCAGCAACGATCCTAAATCATCTTGCGGCTGAGCCATCTCGGATTCCATGGGACCGTCAGGATGCAGCGTCTCATTCGAAAATTCATCGGTACTGGACTGGCTGGCGGGCTCAAGCATGGCGTTATCCCTTTTCCGTTACGGTTGGAGGCCGCAGGTGAGTCTGATTCGGCAAATTGCATGCAAAGTCATGGAGTGCGCGCATAGAACCTAGAAATCCTAGGTCTCAATATGACATGCCGCAAACATTTGCTCACCTTGCTCGAAGGTAAAAACGATTGTAGCGGTCCTGAGAAATTGGCGGGCCTAAACAATACGGTTTCCCGTATTTCCAGGAAGTGTCGGACGCCATCCTCAGGGTATGTTTGGAAAGTGGTAACCGCTTAGCTGCTGCAGAAAGAGTGTGAATTGATAAGGAATGCTGTATCCAGGAGAGAAGTAAAGCTGTGATCGAGTCCATGTCCCCCACTTGTCCACCGAGTGTCCGACAAGTGAAATCAGTGCAACATCAGGAAGCCCTGCAGCGTCTGTTTCAGCGAGTTGGACAAATGTCATCGCTGCCATCCGTTGCCCAGCGCGTGCTGCAGACGGCTCAAGACGAGAATTCTTCCACCACCGACCTGCTGGCGGTCGTTGAGCAAGATCCCACGCTAGCGATTCGAATTCTTCGTACTGTGAATTCTTCCTATTATGGCCTGGGCCACCAGGTGGCCGACTTACGCACCGCCCTGACCATGCTGGGGCTGGTCGAGGTTCGAAATCTGGCTTTGACCGTCTACGTGGCCAGGCTTTGCGAAGAGCCGGCGAAATATTGCGGTTTTTCCCGTGAACAACTGTGGCACCACCTAGTCACCGTGGGATCGATCGCAAGACTCCTAGCGCGTCACTGCGGCAAAGTGGATCCCGACGAAGCCTATCTCGCAGGCCTGCTCCACGATGTTGGAGTCTTACTCATCGACCAGTACATGCACGGCTCCCTGTGCCAGGCCATCGACTTGATCCAAACGGGCATGTCTGGCATCGATGCCGAACAGCGGGTGCTGACATTCGATCACTCCGAATTGGGGGCATACATCGCCCATCAGGGCAGCTTTCCCGATCGAATCACCAACGCCATCGAGTACCACCACGATGCGAGACGTTATCTGGGCCCAGAGCGCGAATTGCTAGAGATCGTGGTCCTGGCTGACTATCTGGCAGAACAACACGATATCACAGCATTCGGAAGACACCTCCTGCCGCCCCCTCCGGACAGGACATGGCGCACTTTGGAGATGGATCCTTCCAGCCTGGAAGATCTTTCGGGGGAAATTCAAACCACTCTCGCATCGGCCCGGGAACTGGCGAATATCTAAGAGTTCGTCACGGCAGCGGCATCACGCGTCACAAGCAGTTTTGCACAGGCGGGTGCCGACTTTCCTGAACCGTGCTTGGTCCTCTGGCCGCTCTTCCCCAAGGACTAGCCAGCCGAACTCTCGCTTGGCATGATAGCGGATAGTAACGTATCCGCATTCAACTGCCCACTGCCCACTGCCCACTGCCCACTGCCCACTGCCCACTGCCCACTGCCCACTGTCCACTGTCCACTGCCCACTAGCCCCCCATGTCCTATCCATTGATCGCCACGGCAGCATTTGGCCTGGAAGCGGTCGTGGTACGCGAACTGAAAGCGCTGGGCTACCAGCCTCGAATCACCCGACCGGGGCGCATCGAGTTCATGGGCGACGGCCTGGCGGTGGCCCGGTCGAATTTGTGGCTTCGTTCGGCCGACCGAGTACTGCTGCAATTGGCCCGTTTCCCGGTCGTTGATTTCGACACACTGTTCGAGACAACCCGCAGCTTGCCGTGGGAAGAATGGATTGCCGGCGATGCAGCCATTCCGGTACGTGGCCGCTCCCATAAATCGCAACTCACCAGCGTCCCGGCATGCCAGCGAACGGTTAAAAAAGCGATTGTTGAGCGACTGCAGTGCGCGCTTCCCGAAACGGGCCCACCGGTACCTGTGGAAGTGGCCCTGCTGGACGATGAGGCAACTCTTTCAATCGATACTTCAGGCGCCGGATTGCATCGGCGCGGCTACCGCAAACTGGCCGGGCCGGCCCAGATTCGCGAAACGCTGGCCGCGGCGCTGGTGCAGCTGAGCTTCTGGGAGGCGGGCCGCCCGCTGCTCGATCCCTTTTGTGGAAGCGGTACGATTATCATTGAAGCCGCCTTGCTCGGACGCAATCTGGCTCCCGGGAGCAACCGCCAATTCGCGGCCGAACATTGGCCACCTCTGACGGCCGCTCTCTGGCAGCAAGCGCGCGAGGAAGCACGCGATCTGGCAGGGCCTCCCCTTTTGCCTCGCCCGTTGGGTACCGATGCGGACCGTGAAGTCCTTTCCCTGGCCCGTTACCATGCCGAACAAGCAGGTGTGGCCGCCGATGTCCATTTCCAGCAGCAACCCTTCGACCAACTGAGCAGTACGCGGCAGTACGGCTGCCTGGTCACCAATCCACCCTACGGTATCCGATTGGGAGAGGAGGCCGAACTGGAAGACCTCTATCAGTCGATTCCAGGCGTCCTGCGGCATTTAAAAACGTGGTCCCATTTCATCCTGACCGCCAAACCCGACCTGGAACAACGGTTCGGGCAACAGGCAGACCGGCGACGAAAATTATTCAACGGACAAATCGAGTGTACCTACTTCCAGTTCCATGGCCCCAGGCCGGGTGACTACGCCAACACGAAACCCGCATTTGGAGGTCTTCGCGACGAGTCCGGGCGACAGTTCGAGGATTTCGCCAACCGGCTTCGCCGGCGGGCCCGCCATCTGCGGCGTTGGCCCACCCGGCGCGGGATCACCTGCTATCGGCTTTACGACCGGGATGTTCCCGACGTCCCCCTGGTGGTGGACCGGTACGAAGACGCACTCCACCTGGCCGAATACGAACGGCCCCACGAGCGCAGTGTTGCCGAACATGCCGATTGGCTCGACCGGCTGGTTCGCATCGCCGGTGAAGTACTGGAAGTCGACTTGAAGAACATCTTCCTCAAACGGCGTCAACGGCAACGGGGAACCGCACAGTACCAACGGGCCGGCGACCAGGGCGCGGTACGCGTGGCACAAGAGGGGGGCTTGAAATTCCAGGTCAATTTGTCGGACTACCTCGACACGGGCTTGTTTCTCGACCACCGCATCACCCGCCAGTTGGTCCGAGACGCGGCCTCAGGCACGAATTTCCTCAACTTGTTCGGCTACACCGGAGCTTTTACCGTCTACGCGGCCGCCGGTGGTGCCAAGCGAACCACCACGGTGGACCTGTCGGCCGTCTATCTCGACTGGGCCCGGGAAAACCTGCGGCTCAATGGTTTCGAGGTAGACGACGGCCATCGCCTCATCCGCCAGGACATCTGGACTTTTTTCGAGAACCTGCCCGCTCAGGCACGGTTCGATCTGATCGTGGCCGATCCACCAACCTTTTCCAACAGCAAGCGGCTCGAACAAGATTGGGATGTCCAGCGCGACCACGCCCGCCTGCTCCGGCAAACGCTGGCCCATACCGCGCCAGGCGGCCTCCTCTTTTTTTCCACCAATTCGCGTCGATTCAAATTGGATGAAGCCGCATTGGCCACTGCCACGGTACGTGAAATCAGCCGCCAGACGGCCCCCGAGGATTTCCGCAACCAACGCATCCACCGCTGCTGGCGGATCCAGAAACGCGTGTGACCGAACCAAAAGGTTCCACTACGGCAATATCTTGGCATGGAATTGCCTGCGGAATTCGGTGGGGGTCATTCCAGTTTCGCGCCGGAAAAGACTGCTAAATACCTGCCGACTATTGAATCCCGCGGCGAAGACGATATTGGTAACCGGATCGCGTGTCTCGACTAGCAACTTCTTGGCCAGCTCGAGCCGAACCCGTCGCAGTTCCAACGCGGGTGTCCTGCCAACCATCTTGCGAAACTTCGTTTCCAGAGTTCGCCGAGAAACAGCCACCTCAACCGCAACATCGGCAACATCGATGGGCTCATGCGCATGCTCTCGTAAAAACCGCAAAGCCTTTCTTACATCTTCATCCTCGACCGCAAGCATGTCCGTCGAACGTCGTGCTGCAATTCCCAAGGGGGGGAGGAAAACATCTTTTTCATGCTTTGACTCGCCGCGCATAAGCTGATCGAGTCGCCGGGCCGCAATAAGCCCGATCTGTTCGGAAGGCTGGACAACAGCCGAAATGTGTGGGTTGGTGGATTCACATACTAGCGGGTCATCGTTCACACCGATCACAGCAATCTGGTCTGGCACAAGAAATCCTCGACTCGTTGCGACTTCGACGGCGAAACGAGCCATGACCGAGTTGGGTGCGCACACTCCCACCGGCTTCTCAGATCGACTCAGGCCTCGTGCGAGTTGCTCTAAATCCGGATGGTACCTGGCCGATGCGTCCGTGCCGGAGTACTCATGGACCGGAACCGGCAACAGCTCGCAGTGGAAACCGGCAGCAGTGATCGTGGCGGCAAAGGCCTTGTAGCGGATCCGCTCGTTCTCCCAAGTCAATTCGCTTAGAAACAGAAAATGCTTTAAGCCACAGTTAAGCAAGTGCTCCGCAGCCTGCTTACCAATGGCCATGCTATCACATGCCACCGTCGGAATCTTCGGGTCCACAATCCGAGTGCCGGCGTTCACCACTGGCACGTTCACAGCCAACAGCTTATCCAATTGCGACGGACTATTCGGGATACCGATCAGGCCATCGCCATGCCAGGAGGAAAGCTGGTCCCATGGAAGCAGCGGGTAATGGCCATCGCCTTCGATCCGCCAGTGAGGATTCACGCGCAGAAACTGGTAGACTCCCAGACTCACTCCGCGCATGTGAGCTTGCCCGGTTTGCAGAACCAGCCCCACACGGAATTCCGTTGGCAAGGTATTTTTGGGGGGTTGGTGCATCTCATCAAGCTGTGAAATGAAAGAAACGTAGGCACCAAAACCACGGCTGGCCAACATTAAAGAAGGAAAGATGCCACCAGGCAGCTCCGAACAAACTGTCTAGAAAAAACAAATTCGCTTGTTCGGCAGGCGGGCCCAAAAAATTCAGCCCTTACGCATATTATGACTCCAAGGTTCAGGATACGCAAGTTTTTTATCTATTGGGCCAATTCCTGGACGACGCCGGGATAATCCCCGGCGATGACGGGACGACCATCGCGGGTGTGGAGAGGAACGTAGCGCATGATCGCCCACGGTTCGCCGGTCGACCCGATGCGACCGTTCGGATGTTCGAGATTGAATTGACAGAGGCCCGCAGATGACGCAGATTGACGCAGATGATTCGATTGGGAAGTCACCGATGTCGCAAAAGTCTCCCGGTCTCATTCCTCTTGTCTTTGGACATGCTACTAACGTAGCATCGTATCTACGGCCTGTGAACGATTACCCCGCACCGTTGCCTATTCATGGGTCGTCGCGGGCCCGTCTTGGAGCCAATTGAACGAGAATCTCGCGAAGACGATCTGATTGTATCCCTTGGCCTCGTAAAGGCAGCCCAGGCATCCGTTGGCCAACTGGGTCAGGCAACTGTAGGCGAAACCTCCCGGCTCGAGTACCCGCGAAACGGGCCAGGTTTTGCCGTCGTCGAAGCTGGCGTAGATGGTGCCGTTCTTGCGTCCCTTCTTACTGCCTGGGCAACTGAAGATCAGCGCCTGTTTGCCGTCTCGCCCGGGCGGTTTGACTCGCAAGATACTGCCCATACAGAAGGGTCGCCAGCGTGATTTCTTCACGGCGAAGGTGCATGGGCGTCGGGCTATTGGGGGCAATCCAGTCGAAGACACCCGTGCGGTGAGGAGACCGCCCCGTCAACAGCCCAGCCCGTGATGCCGAACACATCGGCACCCCATTCCAAGAAAAACGGTTTCGCGTGCTGATCACTAGAAGAGGGTCGCCACATCGTACCGTCCGTACTTCATGCCCTCGTCGAACATCGCAATGATATTTTCCGGTGGGACATCCAGCTGCAAGGACGGGTGTCCCGGCGCAAGCAGGTAACCGCCGCCGGGCATCATGATGTCCAGCACGCGCCGAACTTCCGCTCTCACGTCCTCGGTACTTCCAACCGGCAGAATCTCCTGAGCCCCAACACCGCCAGAAAAACAGAGCCGATCGCCATACTCATGTTTCAGATCGGCGGCCCCCATATCAGGTACCTCAGGCTGAATCGGGTCCAAAAGGTCGACTCCCCAGGAAATCAGGTCGTCCATCGCCTGACGCACGTTGCCGTCGGTATGAAACATCAACTTGATGTCGTACTTGTGAGCCAGGTCCGCACAGCGTCTGACGTGAGGCGCGACGAAGTCTTGCAAGTTGTCAGGGCTGATGAACAGCGTGTTCTGCGCGCCAATGTCATCGGCAAGGCGAAAGATCTGAATCAAGTCTCCCGCCACATCGAAGACTCCCTCAAAATAGCCGCAGTAGAAATCTGTCACTTTCGTCACGATGAACTGTGCGACTTCGGGGTCGCCTGCAAGTTCGTACATCAGTTGTTCGATACCACGGTACAGCGTCGGGTGCTGGAACACCGAACATCCGGTCGCTGCAATCGCGAAGTCCTCGGCCCAGGGCTCCAGACGGGCGCGAATCGTGGAGTAGTCAAACCAGTCCGGCTGGGGCCAGGGGAATTTCTCCAAATCCTCAATACGAGGATATTCTTCCGCGCTGAGGCACGGTTTGCCCATCGACCAGGCAAGGCCAAACTGGTTCTCCGTGATGTGTTCGTGGTAGTTGAAAAACTGGAAATGGTTACCGGCCCAGTCCTCTGAAATCTCGAAGTGCTTCGGTCCGATGTATTTCGCACCGACGCCGCTTTGGTAATCAAAACCACGAGTATCCCAGACATCCAGGCCCATTTTCTTCATTAGCTGGCGGTCGGTCTCGACTCCAGGACGGATTCCACCGAGATACTCCTTCAGCCGCTCGATGACCCAGCGGTTGCCGGAAAACATCATGGGGACTCGGTCCGGCTGTTGGTGGTTGAGGGCTGTGACTACGCGTTCTCTGGAATGCATGACTTCAGCTCCATTCGATCGTCCAGAAAAGTGCAACAGGTTTGATACCCTTTGCATAACGATCGCAATTCTATACGTCTTTCTCCTCGAGACCGTTGGCAGAAGTTTCATCTCGAGCCACGACGAGAAGCGGCATGAAAACGGGGTGTCCCGCACAGGCAGGCCACCCCGAGGGTTTATCTGTCAATGACTCTGCAGCCTTTTAACGCCGCCGTCGCACCACCATGCCGATCAATACCATACTGGCCAACGCGAGAGACGTCGGCTCGGGAATTTGGGAACCTTCCAAGGTCACTTTGGTGATTGCCAGGTTGAACGCAACCGAATTCCTGGTGTTGTCGCCGAAGAAAACGCGCAACCCACCATTGAAACCAGTCCAGAACCCGGAACTGTTGCCAGAGATGGGATTCGGAGAAGTTAGCGTCGTGCCATCCCAGGAGAAGACGGAGGTATTCAGACCGTCAGCGGGGGTCGCCCCCATTCTTACACTGCCTGTTAATCCAAAATCGTCATCAACTCCATCGTGGTGGTAGCCGAGGCCGTCAAACGACCCATCGGATAATTGTTCAAATTCCACGGTTAACGTAAAATCACTGGCATCCAGTATATCGACAGTGGCCGGAGCAATATCATAGTGAAGATTGTTGCTTTGGTTACCGGTCGTCGTATTACCGATCGGACCAGTGTCGTCGAGAATCCAAGCCTGAGCACCACCGGTCGTGGTACCGGCGTTTGAAAAGGTCGCAGCGGGCACCTGCCCGTCAAGGTTGGAAATTTCCCAGCCATACGTTGCTACCGGATCAGGAGCAGGCGTACCTGCATCATTATCGGGATCCGCATCGTACAGAATGATAACACCCGCGTGGCTGGTCGTCGCGACCAGGCAGACAGCTAGAGCGGCCACAACCGCCAACGTTCTGAGACAGAGCCATTTCATTAGACACACCCTCCAAAGCAAGAATAAAAGAAAAGCCGATCACGTTATCGGTCGTATCCACATCTCCATCGCCTAACTGCAAAATTCGCAGTCAGGCAAGTCGAGTTATCTAATCGTAACCGGATATCCGGTACATGATTGCTTACATGCGCAAAAATTGTCAGGATATGCGAAATCCTCGAAAAAGCCTGCCGGGCTGCAACTCGTACAACTCAGCTAATCGGAGCCGCCAAACAAGTAGCCAACCTGCCACCACGACGACCAGGAGCATGGTCGTACTCGGCTCGGGCACCTCGGTGAGGAGTGCGATGTTGAAGTCATCTGCGCCTGCCGCAGCCAACGCCTCATGCAAAATAAACGCATCAGCCAGTGTGGTCCTGCCGCTCAGGTTCAAGTCGCCCGAAAGTGTCTTTTGCAGATCCGTCAACCCGACCGTATCGGTTTGCCACCCGGCGATAAACGCAGTCACATCGTCGTCGGCTGGATTGCCGGTGCCGGTACTGACCAGGCCGTCCTGGTTAACGTCACCGATCACACCGTTGGGCTGTTCACTTAAGCCAATGAAGACATTTGCAAACCGTTCGCCGATCGTGAGTTTTTCGTCCCGGCCGAAATGGATGCCATCGCTCTTGAGCGGCAAATCGTTGGTGGTAACGAAGGTAATATCCGGATCGCCGGCAGCCAAGGCCATTTGCAACTGCGTGGTTTGGATGCGATTGGCGTTGGAACCGCTCGCCGCAATCTCACCGACGACTGTTTGCATGTTGTCCGCGGTGTTGGGATAGGCGGTATTGATATGCGATTTGAGATTGTTGATCAAGCTGCCCAGTCGCGTGTCAGCGCTGGCGGCCTCGGCAGCACTATTGCTTTCTCCTTGCAAATATATAAATCCCTTGACCTCGAACGTATCCCCATCACCCATCGCCGCCAGGCCCAAGTCGACCGTATCGCGTAAATGGCCCCACATGTGGCCATTGTTGTTGCTCCCATCAAATATCGTCTTGTCCCAATAGCCGTTCCCGCCGCCACCTCGGCTGACTTTGATAACCAGTATGTCGGACAGTCCAGCGCCCGACATCGTGCGTGCCATGCCAAACTCGGGCCCCCAGAAATTCGAGTTGGCGCCACCATCGGCCTGCTGCATTTGCAAGGCGGTGATCGCCCCATCCGAATCTCCGTAGAGCGCCGGTGGATAGACGGCATTGGACGCTTGGACGTTCGACCAGAAAAAGCTGGTTGCGGCATCGGCAGGATCTGTACCCGGATCGAACGGTGTTTCCAATGCGGTCGTACCAAGCGAATTGCTTTGCCCCGTCAAGATATAGACGTCAAACTCGACGGCCCGTACGGTCATTGTGACGCTCATTGCCAGGCATTCGCACAAAATGAGAAATATGCCAGCAGTCATGACCTTCCAGGATGCCTGAAATCGATTCATGGTGAGTCGCCTTCCCGCTTTCTCCGTTGCCCCGATCCCACACGCTGCCATCAGCGAGGTTTCATGACCGCCATCGTTCCCAGACAAAACAGTAAAAGGCTACTTGGCTCCGGCACCCTGGCCAATGTGGCGGTAAAAGCGCCGAGTCCGTTGGCAGCGTCGAAGAGATCGACAAACAGGACAAAGTCCTTCGGCCCAATCAGTCCGCTGTTGTCGAAGTCGCCCACTCCCAATTGGTCCTCCTCGGAGAGCGCACTGGTATCGAGCGTCATGTTGCCACGGAAGATGAGCCAATCGGCGATGTTGATCAGCCAGTCGCTATTGAGATCGCCCAGAACGGGTGAAGGTCCAACACCCGTATCGACGATCACCGCGTCGAACGTGGTGCCGATCCGCAGCCCGTCGACCAACCAATCCGCATTCGCCCCGCCGAGGATCGAAATCTGCTCGATCGTGGAGGCCGAATTCTCCGCGACGTTGCCAACCAATTGCCAATGGATCGCCGTTTCATCGGCCGGCACCTGGGACGGATCGTTGTACCAGGACACGAAGAGCTGATCGTAGTTCCCCCCACCTGCATTGTCTTGTGCCGTCAGCCTGACCAGCAACAGGTAGGTTGAATCTTTTTGTAGCACATCGTCGCCGCTGGAAACGGTTCCCCCGGGGGCCGTAATAAAAAAATTCTCGTTGCTGCCCACCCCAAAGGCGGCGTGCGTCAAGCCCAAGCTGTCTTGCAGCAGGATATCAAGGAATTCTGTGCCGGAGTCGGTGGCGTCCCTGTCCGCATGATTGATAAACAGCGAAAAATAATAATCCTGGTTCGTGTTCAGATCGATCGCTCCGCTGCCGAGGTTACGCGTCATTCCAGCGTCGCGCAGGTGAGCGTGCTGGTCATCTCCTGCGGTGAAAAACCCGGGGAACTCCAGCGCGCCTGGTTTGACCGTAACACCTGAGTTGTTCCATCCGCCACTCCAGCCAACTCCGCCACGGAAGGCATCGATTGAGTTGCCAAAACCGTCGTAATGCAACATGGTCGCCGGATGATCGGCCTTCTCCAGTTCGGCCAAATCGAAGTTGTAGTAAGTGATGTCGCCGTAGCTTTGGCCGAGATTGGACGGCTCGTTGCCGGTGCTTTCCACCACCATGCCAATCGTGCCATTGTTTAATTTGGCCAGTACCGAATAAGCAGCCTGTTCGGAATTGAACTGCACCGGGTTGATGAAGGTCCGCCCTTCATCGTAACTGGTCCAAACCAACTGATTGGAGCGTCCCGAGCCGGAACCGACAGGCTCACCCCCCGGGCCGGAGAAGAGCAGTCGATCGCGATCATCGCCAGCACGGACGGCCGAATAACGGATCATCGAAGCGTCTACGGTCGTGATGGGAACATCGCTGTCGGGCGCATCGGCCCAGGTGTTGCCGCCATCGCTGCTGGTAAAACGTGTGCGCGGATTCGCCCGAGCGTCCAGCAACAGGTCACCACTGGTGATTTCCACAACTTCATTCTCATTACCTCCGGCCGAAGCCGCGTCGCCAACCTGCCACGTGGTGCCATGATCGTCGGAATAGTAAATAAAACCTTCCGAGGAGGTCGTGCCGTCTGGCGTCGTCGAGCCCTTACGCTTGGCGGGGATGACCAAACGGCCGTTCAACGCCGGATTGGTCTGCCATTGCAACTGAATGCCGCCACCAGGCCCCGGCTCGGCGTTACGCCAGAAGAGCCCGTCGGCGGGCGGATACACCGGGTCATTGGGATCGTCCGGGTAAAAAATTTGCGTCGGCCCTGACCAGGTAACGCCTTGGTCCGAACTTGACTGGACCCAAACCACTTGATTGCCATTCGCCGAATCGGGATCCTGCCCCCAATTCGCTGTGATGGGACCAAAGTCTGGCCATTGACCATAGAGCAAGAAAACGTCACCTGTTGTCTGGTCGAGCACGGGGGTCGGATCGGCAAAATCGACCATGGCACCGTTCGCCTTGAAACCGGAGTCGAGCACAACCTGCGGTTGCCAAGTTTGACCACCATCCGTGCTGCGACGCATGACCAGGTCGATGGGAGCATTGTCGTCGCGCCGTGGATCGCTGCCGTCACCGCGACGACCTTCCGCAAAGGCCAGTATCGACCCGTCCGCCGCGACAACCATCCCTGGTATGCGATAAGTGTGGTACAAACCTTGCTCCGTGACGTAAGCCCCCTTGGGCGAGATGAACGGCTTCGTTTCGGCCAGGATCGCGGCCTGGAGATGTGCGACAGGCAGGGTGGTTACCCCGGCCAAGACAAGCTGGGGGACTACCAAACAGCTACGGAAGCAATTCATAGTCTATTTCTTCTTCTCGTTCCCAATCGAAAATATCAGTGCAGCATCTTCTCGATGAATCAGGTTGGCACTGCTGGTCACCCCAGCAGTGCCAACCCATGTCGCCTCAAACTCAATTATGAACGGCAACCAAACACTAGATACCCTGCCGGCGGCCCGCGGCGCCCAGGATCATCCAACCCACCAGCACCAATGCCACCGAGCTCGGCTCCGGCACGCCCAACAAGGCGAAGTTGAGCCCGTCCAGGCCTGCTGCCTGGAGCCCTTCGTGCAGAATGAACGCGTCGGTCAGATTGACAATACCATCGTAGTTCAGATCGCCTTCCTGACGGCTGTTCCAATCGCCAATCTGCACGTTATTGATCAATTGCTGCTTACGCCAATGCGAAATGAAGGCGGTCTCGTCAGCCGCATCCGCAGGGCCACCACTGAGATTCACATCAGCCGGATCTGTAACACCCAGACTGGCGAGTTCCTGAGCAATCCAATCGTTGTCAACCGCCAGATTCAGCGGGCCCCAGTCCTGGCCGTCGGCGTTGAGGTCGCCAACCCCGTCATTCGAACCACCGGGGAGTCCGTCGTCCCCCAGTTCGTCGCTATTGTCGCCCCAGAAGAAGACTCGCACATCATCAAGCTGTCCCGTGTAATGGTTTAATGTTGTCTCCAGAAGGCCACCCGCATCGAGCGTGACCGACGCGCCAATGCTCAAGGCCGTTGCCGAAGGGTCATAAAAACCGCCCGCGGCTCTCACGGCAACCCCATTGACCAGCAAGGCCCCAAACTGTGCGGAGCCGCCATCTGCCGGATCGTCGAAGCCGGCAAGCTGCATCACATGGACCCAACCGTTGGCATCGAGTGTACTGGCGACCGTCACCTCGCTGTCGAGCAAGCCAACAGCCGGATTGTCAAATCCAAGGCCCCAGGTGTCGTTGGCGGTAATGCCGATACCATTCTCCAGCGAATCGAAGATCAAGTCTTGCTGTGTGCCGGTGACCGTCGGCTTGGCCCAGAGCTGGATGCCGTGGGAGAAAAGACTTTCGTAGTTGTGGGGAAAAATCAGGGACGGCGGACCGGGGAAAAAGGTACTGTTGTCCCACATCTGAGTCGGGGCGTTCATGCTGATGGGAGTGTAAATGACGTCGTTCGTGCCGTCGAACTCGATCCCCAGATCCCCCGAAGCGGCGCCAGGCCGGCCGCCAGCCCCATCGACAGCCCGGTAGACCGGGCCGCCACTGGCATTGAGGTCCTGTAGATCGCCGGCGCCAAGGGTACCCGCGCTATCAAACGTCTGCGTGCCCACCGTCGCATCCGCGGACGACGATT
The DNA here is from genome assembly GCA_024276705.1 of Planctomycetota bacterium. Lineage (GTDB taxonomy): Bacteria > Planctomycetota > Planctomycetia > Pirellulales > Lacipirellulaceae > JAJRWS01. The sequence continues at coordinate 23,279 of JAJRWS010000042.1, forward strand.
CGCCCGGATCGTCACCAAGGGTGTAATCACGGTCGTTCTGCGCGGCAGTCGCCGGGCCTGCCAGCAGTAAAGCCGCGGCCAACGGCGCCAGCAGAACGGACGTGCATCGCCCAACGGAATGATCCAGCGCCAGTTCTCTACGCCCTCGGCGACTAAGCACGAAGGTTCCTGCCAGCATGCCGCCCACAAGCAGCAGCAATCCGGTGCTCGGCTCGGGTACGGCACTCGTGTTAGCCACGGCTCCGGTCGCACCAAATTTGCTTTTCCAGTCAGCCAGATCGGAAGAGCTCAGCGGATCGGGGGATTCACCACGCTGCCAGGCGAGGAAATCATTGCCATCGACGTCGCCATCGAAATCGAAATCGCCGACCAGGCCGGAACTCGTAACGTACTCCACCGTGCTAAACAGTTCGCTCAGAATCGACCGGCCAGCCATGTCGGTAAGCGTGAAAGTGAGGTCACCCTCATTGCCCGAGCCGAACACGGTCTCGTCGAATGCGCGGCCAAGCGACAACGAACCGCCGGGAGCAAGGGTCGAGCCGCTGGTCAAAAAGCCTTCACCCAGGAAACCCTCGTCGACAGCGTCGAACGTTTCCCAGCCAACACCGTCGTCCGGGATGGCGTTGCCGTCATAATCTATCGACTCCAGACTGGCCCACCCCCCCGAATCGAGCGCGCCGCCAGCGCTGTCGATGAAATAACCGTTGAAGGAAACCGGCGAACTCGAATTGTTAACCAATCTCACGTTGCCACTGGTTGTGTTGACCTCCAGCGTCAAGGTATCTGGCGCCGGCACCACCAAATCCAGGGAATGAAACTGCGCGGTGCGGCCCGTACCACCCGACGACCCCGACTGGTACCCCAACCGGTTGGCATTGAGCGTGTTGCCGCCGCCCCAGGTCGCAAAAGTTTCGGTCCCACCGACTTGCGTTCCGTCGCTGAAGTCGAACACCTCAACCGTACCACCGGTGCTCTCCGCATTGCCTGTTACCACCACCCGGTAAAAGTCGCCCACGGTCCCCGCGGGCGTGACGATGGTCGCCGCGCCACCGCCATCTACGGGATTGATGGTGATCGTGCTGCCATCGGTACTGGGTGCATATCCGACCCGGGCATTGGCCGGCAGGCCCCAGGGATTGTTGCCATCGACGCCGAGGGCTGTGAAGTGGCCACCGGCAGTCATCGTGATCACCGATTCATACACCCAGCCAAAGTCAAACATCGCCTGTTGAACCGCTGGAGAAACGTCGACAAAGTAACCCGGGTTGGTGCCGCCCTGGTCATCGTTGAGCCAGGCGTTCGTGTTGTCGTTGCCGATGATCCCCTCCTGCGTCGCGACCGTCGGATCCTGTCCCTGGGCGCCGGAGGCCCATTCGGTCCAGCCCTGCTCTTCGGGACTTTGGATCGCCCCCGCATTGGCCGGATTGCCCGCGTCGGCGTCGTAGCTACCTAGCACGAAATCGCTTACCGCCAGGGCCGTGTTCGAGCAAATCCAACAGGTCGCGGCCAATATGGCCATCCGCATCAAACCAATCTTCATTGTTCCTCTCGCATTCTCTCTGAAGGCCAATTTCCGAACATGTCGTTTCTGCTTACCAACACCGACTACCATGCAGGCGCCCAGCACCAACAGCAAGACGCTAGAAGGCTCGGGGACGCTGGCAATCGCCGCGGCAAAGGCACCCGCGCCGTTCGCGGCGTCAAATGCGACAACGAAAATATTGTAGTCCAAGTAGTTGACCAGCAAATCGCCGTCCAGGTCACCTGACAGGTAAGCCTCAACGGAAGTCGAGGTAGAAACGTCCGTGTTGACACCCGCTTTGAACTTCGCCCAGTCGACCAGGTCGATGTCGCCGTCAGGACCGTCGTTCACCGTCGCCCCGGCCAGGTCGCCCAACAGGGCGGCCGAACCGGTATACTCAAGACGAATGTCCGAGGCCGCGGTGGTCAGCGTCGTCCCGCTGCTCAACAAGAGTTCCATTGCAACATCCTCGTACGGAGTTTTCGTCCATACATTGCCAAAGGTCCATGCTCCGGTGAAGGCGACCAGATTACCGCCATCGCCCGCCCCGTTGGTACTTAACACAGCTTCGGACAGGTCGGTCGTGACGCTGGCGCCGGTCAGCACGGACCAGTCGTCATCGTCACTCTCCAATTGGCTGCCGCCGTTCTGCTGGTCCCAGTTGGTTTGAGCCAAGGAACCGGCGTCGCTGAGGATCGAGTAACCAATGATGTTGGTAACGCTATCGGCCGAAGTGTTGTCAAGCGAAATCTCGCCCGTATCCCGGTCAATCGTGAAAATGACCGCTCCCGGATCGTCCTCAATGGTAAGCGTCGCGCTAACAAGCTTAAAGCTCATGAGATCGCTACCTGCCGTATTGTCGGCCAAATGCAGACGTGCATTGTCACCGCTCCAGTAGGTAGATGTGTTCCCAATGCCACTACCATTGCTGTTCGTAACGCTGTCGTCGCCGGGGGCGTATGCCCACGAAATTGTCTCGGTTACGCCACCCGAGTCGCCAGGCGTAAATCCAGACCGATCGGGTCCCGTTTGGTTGAATACTGAGCCATTGTATCCGAACGATAGAAAGCCTCCCGTACTTAAGCTTTCGATCTCTACTTCGAGAGTAAATCCGAAGTTGCTCATATCCTTGACCTGGTCCGCACTGAAATCGTAGGCCAGCGAATCCGCTTGCCCCCCGCCCACCAAGGCATCGCCAAACATCCAAGCGGCATTGCCATCGGTAGTCGTACTTGCCATACCATTTAGATCTGGCCCATCGCTGTTCGCGGTCAGCGCAGACCATTGTGGCAACAACTCCGGGTCCGTCGCCGGGCCGGCACCAGCGTCATACAACACGGTGATCTCAACCGCGTGGCTTGTTAACACGGTTAGACATACCGCCAGGGTGGCCACGATCGTCGCTGCCATGAAAGTTTTTTTTCTTAACATACCGGTCATCTCCCAAGTGTTAGATTTCCAATTCACATCAATTGCAAACTGCCGTGCACTAATCGCCACCGCGGAATCCACCATGTTTGCAGCTGCCAGACGTACAGCCTGCACTTTGTATCAAATCGAGATACGAGCGAATCCTGCTGCCCCACAAAGTATCCAGACTAAATTGAAAAGTTGAAAGTAGAGTATAGCAGTTGTAAGGGTTGGGGCTTTCGTCTGTGCGAAAAAAATGTAATGATTTGCGAAAACCCATCGCAACAAGTGTAAAACCACGCACGTACCGCCGGCTTCGAAGAGAACGTACCATCTTATCCCTTTCCGACTGATTTTTTGCAGAGACCGGAAACGCTATTTCTCGCTACGCATATTGAAATTTTCGATTTGCGGATTGTCCTTGCCAGTGATTTCGACTGTCAAAGGCGACTTTTTGTTGTATATCGGCGGCAAGAACTGAGGTCGTCCTTCGACCATATAAATCGGAATCGAGGGTTTCTCTCTTTTTTTCTTTTTTACCCTGGGCCCAGCCAATAAATCGCCACTCTCCCCTTCCCCCGATGCGGAGCCGATCCCATCAATGATGAACGCGCGAAGCGCAACGCGGTGTGTCCCTACAGGAACTCCCCCTTTGTTCGTCAGTCGAAAGTGGCCGTCGATGATTTCGGCGCCTGCCGTCGGTCCCATGGATGCCGATGTTGGGATAAAACGTATGTCACCGTTGAGCACCTTATTGCCATCGTAGGTAACATCGCCCTCGACGATTACTTTCTCCCACCTTCCGTTACGGTCACACCCCGTCAAGGCAATCACGGCAACGAGTGCAACCGGTATCACCAAAGAAAAAAACATGCACCGATAACAGTCCGGCGACGAATACCGCCACGAACGAGCAAGCCATGGATGAGTCATAAAATATTCCAAAATTTGCAGCGGTGATTGTAGCAATGATTGTTTTGACCACAGTCAGTCAACCGATGCCATTCCTGAGAATGGACTTTTCGACTCACTCATTCATCGGCTTGGCTGGGAACGTTTGTTTTTTAAAATTTGCTATCGAGGAGGAGGCGATCCCGTAGGAGGAACATAGGGGCTATCGCCTTCATTTTCACCGCCCTCGCGCGTGGTAATCACACCGAGCAGTGCCTGGTCGATATTCTCCTCCAGATAGGTCACACTACCGTCAACGCGACAAAAATGTGCCCCTCCCGGGTGATAACTCGAAAACCCCGACACATCGTAGTACTCCAGGTGCCGATTACCGCCAGCACTCTGGCCGTCATAGAGTTTTGTTCTACCACCGGGCAGGCTGCCAAAACCGTTGATGCCACCGAAAGTATCTTGACAATTCCATCCCGCCCATACGTGCGAAATCCAGGCCCAGCCTTGACTCGGATGGGCACCCGGTCCGCCGGTGACTTCACCGACCATCAAGGTACGACTCGTCCCGTCCGTGACGCTTTTCAGGGAAACGGGGAACCAGTTGAACAACACCCCATCACCATTCGACACCGGCTGTGAACTGCTGAAGAACCCATCGCGATGGTCCGATACACCGGCGTAGTTGGTTTCACGCATATCGTCATTCAGTCCAGGGCCCAAGTTGAATCCGCTACAACACTCGACCCAATGATCATTTTCTGACATTGCGGATGGACAGATGAATGAGGGTATCAAAGTGCCAAGCCCCTCATGGACCTGGAGGCCCTTGTCGAAATCCAACTGCGCCGTGGCATTACCTCCCTCCAGATACGCCAGCACGTAAGCACCCCATGCATATCCCGTCCCGGCCGACACGCCGACATTTGGATCCCCCGCGCTATTGCTATGGGTACCCGGCGGCAATGTGCCATGGGCGCTTTCATAGTTTAGTAGTGCAAGCCCGGCTTGCTTCATATTGTTCATGCACTGGGACCGCCGAGCCGCTTCGCGTGCCGCCTGAATGGCGGGCAGCAGCAGTGCGACCAGGATGCCTATGATGGCAATCACAACCAGTAGCTCGACTAACGTAAAGCCCGCCATGGACAAGGGGTAACTGCGTTGGCGTCTATCCGGGAAAAGCATGGTAACCGCTCCTTGCTAAGCGACAGAAAGAAATGCTTGTCTGTCAAACAGGTAAAATGTACAGAAATTGTCACGCTCGTGTTGCCACGTTCATTTAGGGAGCCTCATCTTGCAGCATGCATGGGGAAGTAAGGGCTGGAGACTGAAACTCCACCGGAATGACAACAATCTGATCTGCGTCGACGCGACGCGACGTCGATCCGGCACTCGTCAATTGGTTTAGCAGCTTCGTGATGTGGTCCACCTGTTCTGTGAGCGAAAGGCTGGAAACGACACGGGCAAACGGAGCAGCACCATCGGGCGGCGAATGGCTGCCGCTGACAACACAGATCTTTGCCTGTGAACCTGTTTCGCCCTTACGAATCAATTCACTGACGACGTGAGCATAAAAGTCGCTACGGCAGAGAAATGCGTCCGGTGGCTCGTTGCACACCAGCGTCTCGCGCACGACTTCGCGTACCACCTCCCGCTCGGGCGCCACACTGCGAATCTTTACCGCGTCGAGTTGCACACCAGCGGCGCCGAGTGTTGCCGTTGCTGCGTCGATCATCTTGTGATCTCCGTATCGCCAGCGTGCATGCGTGAACAAGGCGAAACGCCGAGCCCCTTGTTTGAGGGCATATTCGGCCATGGTTCGGCCTACACTTTCCTGGTCGTGGCTGATGCATGGCAAGCAAATGTCTGGATAGACGTGACCAAAAACGACCGCTGGAAGGGACGATTCATGGACACGATGCTGCACTTCACGAGTGCAGCGAATCAGCACAAAGCCTTCGCGTTTCGATGTACCAAGCCGTTCGATGAGGCGGTCGATGTATCGCAGCGCACCATTCTCAATGAGGTGATGCACCTGAATCGCCGCGCCGGGAATCGCTTTGGAAAACTCATCCACCAGCATATCACTCGAAAAGTTCTGGGTACGGTGGTAGTCGATGGCCATGACCACATGCAATACATCGAATGCCTGATGACTGTGGTTGAAGTTATTGAATTTAGGACCGACAAATGTCCCCCGGTTCCGCTTCCGGACAAGCATGTCACGCCCTGCCAACGCACTCATCGCCCTGTGCATCGTCATGGACTTCACTTCAAACAGCTCGCTAGCTTCTGCGGCCGTTAGATAGCGGTCACCCGGGCGCAAACCCCGTTGGTGTATATCGCACTCCAGTCTGGCAGCGACCGTCTCAATGGTCGTCAGTGGCAGGTTGCCGTTACTCATGACTCATTCTGGCCTCAGATTCTTGCCTCAGAGAGAGTAGACTTCGAATCAGCCATCATCCGCCTAAGATAAGTGGTCCTGCCGAGTCGCCTCGACAGCAGACAACAAACGGCTCCGTCACCCGGATGCCAGTTTCCGGCCAGCCATTCCCTACGCTAGCCATCCATCACAATGTAAAGGCTTTCAGAATATTTAGCAAGCAATATTTTCTTTTATTTTCACCTTTATCAAATAGCCGTAACCTATTTGATATAAATATATTACGAATATTTACGTATAAATCTATTGATAATCTTGTAACTTAATAATAGATAATATCACCTAATATCAAACCCTACCGCCCAGATGCATACGCTGTAGCGAACTTTGTTCATTCGCTTCAAACCTGGTTCCAACCCTCTGCTCATAAAGTTGGCGACTTTCCTACTGATGCTGCCTGGTTCACTCGTGAGACGAAACCGTCGATTTCATTTCTTCAAGTATTTTCCAGCAAACCAATTGCATTCGCGGCATATGAAATGGCCCCTTCCAGAGATTACCCTTGAGTGGAACACTGACCCGGCCATCGCGGTGCAAATAACCATACCACTCGCTTTGCTCACGATCGACAAAATGCGCATGCGACCAGTCGTGGACCTGCGCATGCCAGTCCGCGTATTTCGGGTCACCTGTCAACTGATAGGCCAACAGGGTCGCGATGATCGCTTCATTGTGCGGCCACCAGAATTTCATGTCATGCCAATATTCTTGAACCGGCAGTCCGCGCACGTCGACAAAATACAGCAGGCCGCCATGCTCCTGGTCCCAGCCGCGCTGCCACATCCAGTCGAGCATGGTGCGTCCGGTTTCGATCATTGCTGAATCTTCGCGGAGTTTGCCTTCTTGCATGATGAACCAGGCGCCCTCTATGGCATGGCCCGGATTGAGCAGGCGGCCGTCGAAGTGGTCGATCATCTCGCCATGGGGGCCAACCGTTTCCATCACGCATTGAATGTCTGGCTTCATATGATCTCGGCGAATCACGTCAATGCTACGGTCGATCCACTGGTTGGCATCCGGGAGGCCGATCGATTGCCGGAGCTCCTGGGCAGTCACGATCGTGATCATGGGAAAGCCAATTCCCTTCATCGGCCGCACGTCGGTGTACTTCGGCTCGACCCCTTGCGGGTTCAGATTGTGGTCAATGAATCGCTGAAAGCTGCGACGGGCCTTCTCGGCATACCTATCTTCGCCGGTTGCTTGGGCCAATTCGCCGTAAGCGATCGCGGCAAAGCTCTCGCTGAACGCGTACCGCCGCTTGCGAATCGGCTTTCCTTCCCGCGTGACCTGAAACCACATCCGACCGTCGGTCGGATCGTAGCAATACTCTTCCATGAAGCGGGCTGCCTGCCGCGCCGGCTCCAGCCACTCCTCCCGCGGTTCCACGTTGTTGTAAAGCTCGCCCAGCAACCAGGTGAATCGGCCTTGCTGCCAGACGCCTTTGTCGGTGTCGAGCAGGGTGCCGTCACGATCGCGCGCGATCATAAAACCGCCCCATTCGCGATCCACGCAGCGGGGCAACCAAAAGGGGAGCGTGTCGTGGAGCAGACCATCCCGATAGATGGCGATGAGTTGGTCGATACGTATTGGGTCCATGGCTGAGTTCAAATTCGCTGAGGCTGGAGGCTTTTTGGAGACGGGGAGTTGCCTGGAAATGAGGGTGGGTGCGGATGGTGACTTACGACGAGCTGGATTTTGGCAACGGTGGAGGGCTGCCCACCAGACCCTTCGGCCGGTAAATCGTCAGCGGCAGAATATTTTTATCTTCCGAGGGTGTGGCCAGGCTGATGAGATAGCCGGCGACAAAGGTTGTCACCGTGCCGATCATCGCATAGAGAAAGAAGCTAACCGGCGTGAAGATCATAACGCACCACACCACGGCAAGACCGGTCAGAGCCCCCATCAGGCCACCGGTTGCATTGGCGCGACGGGTAAGCATCCCCAACATGAACAATCCGCACAGCGGGCCGCCGAACAGACCGAGCATCATCATGAACTGGTCAACCATGCTTTTGATATCGTACAAGTCCAGCAGGCAGGCGAAAAGCGTGCCAATTAAACCCAACGCGAAAGTAAAGATTCGCCCCAATCGCAGGTAGCCGTGGTCGTCCTTGCAGAGCCCCAGCGGCATACAGAAGTCAGTCACCAGGGCGGTGGCGGTACTGTTCATGCTGGTGGAAATAGTTGACTGGGCAGCGGCAAAAATCCCAGCGACAACGAGGCCGGCTACCCCCACTGGCAATTCGTGAGAAATAAACAGAGGAAACACCGCATCGGTTTTCATGACCGGATCGAGTCTGGCCGGGTGACTCTTGTAGAAAACATAAAGGGCTGCTCCCACCACAAAGAATAGCAAGCTGCCGAAAACCCCCATCCAGGCGGTTGTCCACATGGCACGGCGGGCACCGCGTTCATCGCGGGTCGTCATGTAGCGTTGTACGATTGCCTGGTCGGAAGTGTAGGAGTAAAGCGACTGAAAAAACATGCCCAGCAGGATCACCCACAAAGCATTGGTCGTGAAACTGTTAGGGCCAAAGTCGAGGTTTGCCAGGTGCATTTTCCCATCGGCCAGTGCCGTGGAGTAGACCGCCGCGACCCCGCCGTCGACATTGGCCACAATCACGGCTAAAGCGATCAGCAAACCGCCCATCAACACGACCGTTTGAATTGCGTCGGTCCAGACCACCGCCTCCACGCCGCCAAGCGTGCAGTAGATGACGCTCAGCATGCCCATGATCAAAATACATTGGATCACCGTGAGAGGGGTGATGGCCGCCATTGCCAGTGCCGGCAGATACATCACGATCGCCATGCGGCCGATTTGAAACAGGACAAACTGCGCGCTGCCGATCAGTCGCACCGGCCGGCTGAATCGCTTCTCGAGATATTCGTAGGCACTGGTTGCGTCGATCTGGCGGAAGAAGGGGATGGCAAGATAAACGACCACCAGGGCTACCGGAATGATCGTCAACTGGGCGGGGTAGTAGAGCCAGTCGGTCGCATACGCCTTGGCCGGTAGCGCAACAAAGGTGATGGAACTGAGCATGGTGGCAAAGATGCTCAGCCCCGCGACCCAAAATGGAACGCGTTGACCGCCGCGAAAAAAATCGTCGGTCGATTTCGTACGTAGAGCAAACAGGCCACCGATACCTACCATCGCCAATAAATAGATGCACAGTATCGAATAGTTGAGCGTGCCAAACTCCGGCGATGGGGACAAAAAGGCTACCGCTTGCACGGTGGGAGTTCGCACACCCGGCTTGATTTCACCGGAGGGGATGACAACCAGGTCGTTCTGTTCGCGCCAGCGGGTCGCCGTGGTCGTCACCACGCCTTGCGGCATTTTGCCTACCTTGGTCCAACTGTCGGTAATCGTGTGGTAGGCCAGTACTTGGCGAGGAAACAGCGGCCGAGTTTCAATGGGCCGGGTGATGTAACGGCCCGTCGAGCCACTGAAAACCAGGATGTGGCTTTGGCCGACATCGATCGCCGTGGCCGCCACGACTGGCCGACGATTGCCTGCGAATCGCTCCTGCCCCTCGATCTCACGGCCGTCTTCCAGGACGGGCAGATCGGCCAGCCGCGTCCAGGCATTCTTTTTCGGCGTAAACCGATAGGCGTCGGTAAATTGTTCGAAGCTGGCCAGGTCGGGACTGCCATCTCCTTGCCAGCGCGGATTCGAGCCGCTGAACAGGAAGAGTTCTTTCGCCTGGCTGCCAATACTCTGCACGGCCACCACCGCTTTGTGGCGTGGCGCGCCCGGCCATGGCTCCAACGGTCGCCAGCGAGCATCCTGCTCGGTGCCGGCACCTGGGAGCTGTGCAATATCGAGCGACCAGAAATGCTTTTGGTCGAGTCGGTCAGCCCCCTCACTGCGGGTTGACGCAACGATGTAGACGACCGAGTCAATCATCCCGCCTGCGATATAGGAGGCGGGCTTTGGCAACGGAGGCAATTTGGAAACTTCGACCTGCTTGTTGCGAGGATCCCATTGCAGTCGGGTAACGTCGGCAACCGGGGTGCCATCCTCCTCGCCGCCGATCAGCAACAGCCCACCGCCAGTCGAGATGGAAACGCCATAAGCCAGGCGTCGAGGCAACTTGCCGATCGATTGCCACTTGCCAGCGGGGCTTTCCAAGACAAAGAGTCTGTCGTACCAGACCTTGGAACCGCCCTCCCAAGGCATACCGTGAGGAAAGTTGGCGCCTCCCGCCACGATCAGCGCGCCGTGGTGGGTACCGACATAGGGACCTCCAAACCCGAATGGGTCAGGCAAGTCGGGCAACCGCGACCACTGAAACGTGGCCCGCTCTGCTTTCGGTTCGTCAGCAGGCACAGCTACCGTAAGGGCGACGCAAAACAACCAGGTACAACCCCAGAAACAAAGAGATCGATGCATCAATTCCGAGTCTCCGGAAAGGAGGTGGCCGTTGAAAATGGGCTGGCCGGCAGCCCCTCGCGATTGATGAGGTTCAGCGGTGGGTCGGGATAGGCCGCCCAACCATAACGCACCTGCGCGATGGCAGGGACTTCCGCTGAGGAGACGACGATTGAGGTACCGTCGACCCGTGCCTCCGCCGTGACAAAAAGGCCACTTTCGCCGGCCACCTCAAAACCGACAGGGGGTTGTCGGTCCCGTGTGGTCAGCCCTCCTTCGGCGTATTTGAAATCGAGCAGGGTGCGGTTGCCGACGGAGCGCATCGATTGGAACAGCGGTCCGCTGGGGACTATGTTTCGGCCATAGGTCTGCGAGAGAGCCCAACGTGCTAAACGCTCACCGACAGGTTGCTTGTCGACGGGATGTACGTTGGTTGGCTGGCCCACGTCCATCGTGACGACCATGCCCATATTGGACAATTCGTCGAGCATCCGCCGCTGGCCCTCACGAAACAGAGGCCAGTGCGGACGCTTCAACGCAGGCAATTGGACGTACAAAAAAGGAAAGTCGCCCTCCCCCCACTGGCTTCGCCAGTCGCGCACCAGCAATGGAAAAATCTGGCGATGTTGCAGGGCCCGCCAGTGCGTGGCGGCATTCGATTCACCTTGATACCAAACGACGCCGCTCAAAGCGTAGGGCACCAGCGGTTTCAAGCCTGCCTCCCACATAAAGCCTGGCTTGAAGGAATGATTGGGGCCTAATTTGTCGCCAGGAATCTCCTCGCCGGCATCCGCAGCGCGACGCAGGTTAGCTGCTGCCCGCCGCTGACACCACGGGTCAAGTCGTGGGTTCTGGAGCCAGTTGCCCTCGATGAGGGAAGCGAGTTCAGCATCGGCCGCCAGTGCCGCAGGTCGAATCCATGCCTCGGCCGGAGTGCCTCCAATGGCAGGGGAAATCAGCCCAATCGGAACACCGAGCTCCTGCTGCAATTTCCTGTCAAAGTAATAACCAACGGCGGAAAAGGACTTGGCAGTCTCCGGTGTGCAACAGGCCCAACTGCCACGGCAGAATCGCTCGGGCGTCAACCGTGCCAGGTGTTCGGCCGTGTACGATCCGGAACCACCCCGTGCCGCTCCAACCAGATTCAGCAGACGCAGGTGGGGATAATCGGCTGCGGCTACCTCCGTTCGGCCATGAGCCGCCTTCTTGAGAGGCCACTCCATGTTGGACTGCCCGGCACAGAGCCAGACTTCCCCGACCAGGATATCTTCAATGACAACCTCGTTGCCGCCGCGAACGCGTAGTGTTGTTGGGCAAGTGGTTGCCTTTCGGGGCGGAAAGGCCACCTGCCAGTTGCCCGAAGAGTTGGCAACCGCCGTTTTTTTCTCATCTCCCAGCCACACCGTAACTTGTTCACCGGGTGAATTTGTGCCCCAGATGGGCAAACGGCTCTCTGCCTGGAGAACCATGTGTTCGGCAAAGACCTGAGGCAGCTCAAGGTCAGCTCGGACGGCCGGATTAGCGCAAATCGTGCAAATCAGCACGACTGCAATTCGTTCAAATACATTCATGGCGTCGAGATGAAATCGCGGGTGTCGGCTCAGGTTGACCATTATCCGCAGCGTCATGGCGAAGATGCCGCTTATCCATGCCGGCGTCACACCAGGCAAAAAACTCAATAGCTTCGAGATCATTTTTCAAACTGGCCGCTTCGCTACTGGTCAACGACCTGTGTGGCAGCCGGCAAGGTCCACAATCCATTCCCAACAATTTCATCACTTCGTGAAGGGCCGGATGAAATGGATAAGATGCCAAGATGCGAATTAAACCAATGGAACGGGACTGCCAGTACCGTGCTTGTTCCATGTCGCCGCGCCGGAAGGCATCGATGATCCGTAGATAGACTGGAGCCGCAATGTTGAACGTACTGCCCACGGCACCGGTTGCCCCGGTTGCCAGAGCGCCGAGCATCATTTCATCGACGCCCCACAGGACATCGTATCGACCGTTGTCCAGTTCCAGGCACTGCAGGTACTGGTCGAGTGCGGGGTTGGTGAATTTCAGACCGACCAGGTTCGGGATTCGGGACGCCGCACGCCGAAGAAACTCGACCATATCAAAATCGACTCCGGTCAGGGCCGGGATGTGGTAGTAGTAAAACGGCAAATCCGAAGCATCCGCCGTCACATAGGCCATCGCGTCAATAAGAGTTTCGAGGCGACCCAATTTGAAATAGGACGGGCAGGTTGCTGATATCGCATCCGCTCCGATCGCCTGGGCGTGGGCGGCCAGTTCCCGCGCCCCGGCCAGGCTATTCTGCCCAACCTGGACGATCACTGGCACACGACCGCCAGCCGCACCAACATACACCTCGGCAACCGCCTGGCGTTCCGCATTGGTCATTGAGATCCCTTCGCCCGTGCTGCCGCAGACATAGAGCCCACACACGCCGCTCTGGACCAGGTGGTCGACAACGCGGCCTACCGGATCGAGCCGCAAACAGCCGTCAGAGTCGAAAGGTGTCAGGGTGGCGGCAGTAAGACCTGACAGACGGAAGCTTGTCATGGGTTATCCTTTCCTTCTCGTGCGTTGACGATTTTGTTTCATTTCAAACCGAATCGCGTCTCAACCGGTTCTTTCTAAAATGGTGCAGCACCGTCTTGCGACCGAGCTGTATCTGCTCGCTGATCAAACGCCGACTGAGCGCGGCATTACGATCTCGGAGGGCTTGCAGCAACCTCCAACGCTCATGGCAAGTCCGGCGGGCCACATCCGACGTTAAAATGTTTGGATCGTTCCGCTGGGCGTCGAAGACCCGATTCACCGCGCGGTGTTCTCGTACGACCTTGGATAGCAGACTGTTGCGCGCCGATTCCACCAGTATTTCGTGAAATTCTTCTTCGCAATCGAGCCAACCGTGCAGTAGCCCAGGAGTGGCATGCTGATCGGAACAAGTGGCGATTTCCTCATGAATTCCTTCCATCCGTTCCACGATCGACTCCAGCCCCTCAAGCTGATCCTCCGAGATATGCCGCGCCGCTTCTTCGGCGGCGCAGCTCTCCAACGCATCACGCAGAACATAGAGTTCATCCAGATCTTGCCAGCTCAGCTCACGCACAAAGGCCCCAGAACCTGGGATGTGTCGTATCAGACCCTCACTCGCCAATCGGTGTATTGCTTCCCGTACCGGGATCACGCTCACGCCGATTTCAGTAGCCAACACACGATTCACGAGCCTCGCGCCGGGGCTCAACTCTCCGCGCGAAAGTTTGCGATAGATGTGCCGGTACGACTTTTCGGACAGACTTTGTTCCACAGATTGCTTTTCCAGAGAATGCTTGAATTTGAGCGACTTCTTATGTTATAACACTGGATAACATGCGTTACAAGTGGCGGCAATTTGACGACCGGAGCGTGACATGAGCCCTTTTTTATAGTCTGCGGGCCGCTTGCCGAGGGTAGGAATCGCATAATATTCAAACTCCGAATACGCGCGTAAGCACGATGAGCTGGCAGCATCCACAAGGTAAATCGTCAGGAGAATTCTTAATGCGAATTGCGAATGCTGCTAGCTTGGTGCTCCTCAGTTCACTCCTGAATCCATGTCTCCATGGGGCGGCCTTGGGAGGACAGCGTCCGAACATCCTGCTGCTTGCCATCGACGACCTTCGTCCCGAGATTGGCTGCTATGGCGCCCACCACGTCCAGACACCAAACATCAACCACCTTGCGGAGGCTGGCGTATTGTTCGAAAGGGCGTATTGCCAACAAGCCGTTTGCAATCCGTCACGCACGAGTCTCATGACCGGTCTTCGGCCCGACACCACCGGAGTGACCGGCAACCATGTCCATTTTCGTGACAAGCACCCCAATGTGGTGACCCTGCCGCAATACTTCATGAACCATGGCTACCACGGCTGGCATTTGGGCGAACACGGATTGTGGGGCAAGAACATGGGCTATTCGATGCGCACCGATCGCTGGAGGTATACCGAGTGGATTACGCGGGCAGCAGGCGATATCGTGGCCCGCGAGCTTTACGACCACGACAACGATCCCGAAAAAAGGGTGAATATCGCTGGCAAGCCGGAACATGCGAAACTCATTGCCAAGCTCTCACGCCGGTTGGCCAAAGGCCAGGGCTGGCGAAATCGGTCCGTGCGTCATACCTCCACCAAAACCAAGTCGGATGCCGTGCCTGCGACCATGCATACAGGTTTTGAAGAGAGCCCTGTCGGCCCCATTCGTACGCTTCCTGGCCAAGCGGGAGTTTGGACCGCAACGGAAGGACATGCCGCGATTCATGCCGCCCACCGCCGAACTGGAAAACATTCGCTGCACCTGTTGGGCGGGGACGACCGAATCATCCAGTTCACACCTAAAATCAAGAACAAATCCGTCTACCAGCTCAGTTTTTGGGCCGAACGGTGGACTCGGAAGAAACCGTTCGCGTTCCGCGTTGAAAAATTCAGCCATGGTAAATGGCAGGAAATCTACCATGGTGACCGGGATATAAAAGTTGGCGGTTTTCTGACGCATGTACGGATCGATGTCAGCGATCCGGCCGTTGAGATGTTCCGCTTTCGGGCGAACACACCTCCCAAGAGTGGCGTGCTTATCGATGACCTGGCCATTGCCGCATCCCTACCCATGTCGGTCTCCCGAGCGACCACCGAGCAGCCGGCACTGCCCGCATTGATCGGCTGCCCGAACAACCCGATTGCTCGCATCCGTGTCGACGTGACCGGCAATTCCGGCGCATCTCCAGTGATCGAAAACCTGGCCATCCATTGCCGTGGCACCACCGCGCTGGCAGATGTCGAACGGATCAGGATCTTCTACACCGGCGACAAACCACGCATCACCGCAAGAGGCAATCCTGACTGTTTTGCAGGCTCCAAGCAGTTCGGTGAATCGAAACGGCCCGGCCTGACTTTGAACTTTCATGGTCGGCAAAAACTGATTGCGGGTGAAAACTACTTTTGGGTTTCCTTCCAGCTCAAGGCCAGCGCGAATATCGATCATCTTTTCGACGCGGGCTGTGAGCAAGTCGACGTCGCTGGAGGGCCCAGCCTCCACCCGGACGTCCCCCATCCCGAAGGCGCTCAGCGATCAGGAGTTGCGGTGCGTAAACGGGGCGATGCAGGCGTACACACTTACCGCATTCCTGGCCTGGCGTCCACCAATCAGGGCACGCTAATCGGCGTCTACGACATCCGTCGTCGAAGTGGGGGTGATCTGCCGGGCGACATCGATATCGGCATGTCTCGCAGCACCGACGGCGGTCGGACGTGGGAGCCGATGCAAGTGATTATGGACATGGGTAGCGATCCCAAGTGGAGTTTCGATGGAATTGGCGATCCTTCGGTTCTGGTCGACCGCGAAACCAGTACGATTTGGGTTGCAGCCACCTGGAGCCACGGTAACCGCTCATGGCGCGGTTCGGGGCCGGGACTCAGGCCACTCGAGACAGGCCAGTTCATTTTAGTACGTAGTGACGACGACGGCAAAACCTGGTCCAGGCCCATCAACATTACGTCTCAAATCAAGCGGCCCGAGTGGTGCTTCCTCTTACAAGGCCCTGGCAAAGGGATCACGATGCGGAACGGCGCCCTTGTCTTCCCGGCACAGTTCCAGGACACGCCCGCAAACAAGCGGCTGCCGCGTTCCAGCATTATTTTCAGTCGCGACCATGGGGAATCCTGGAATATTGGCACGGGGGCATTCGACGATACCACCGAGGCTCAGGTCGTGGAACTCAAGCCGGGCGTTCTCATGTTGAACTGTCGATACAATCGCCAGGGGCACCGGGTTGTGATGATCACCCACGACATGGGCAACACCTGGCAAGAGCATCCAAGTTCGCGCACCGCATTGATCGAGCCAGGATCATGCATGGCCAGTTTGATTAACGTCGATCAGGAACTGGGCCTGACGACTTCCGGCCGGCTACTCTTCTCGAATCCCAACAGTTCCCAAGGCCGCCAACGGATCACCATCAAGGGGTCCGAAAACCAAGGTGAAACGTGGCCCGTTTCAAAACAATTGCTTCTCGATTCAGGAGCTTGCGCGGGGTATTCCTGCATGTCCATGATCGACGCGGAGACGGTTGGGATACTGTACGAGGGCAGCCAGGCGCACATGACATTTCAACGGATAAAACTCAGCGACATCTTGAAGTGATGGCTATTGAAATGATGCGGAACGAGAAATCGATCGGCCGCCCTGTCAAGTTTGTTATACCTCAAGTGTGTCCAGATGCGCGCGCAGTTCGGCCAGCTCGCGTTGGTAGCCGCCGGAAAGAATGGGAAAACGGCACCACGTTTTGGGATCGAGGTTTTCATCGTCCAGATGAAACGAAGGCGCATAGCGTTCGCGCTTCCACTGGTTCTGGCACCAGAGCTGAAAGAACCGTTCGATCCATTGGCCAAGTTGGAGCCCGGTATAGGCGGGCAACCGTGATTCGATCGTGGCAAGCACCTCCAGGGGCGTTTGCTTGTCACGAATGGCCGCTCGTTCGATCGCGTCGAGCACCCGGTACGGCATCAGATCGGCTTCATCGGTTTGGCCCGCTTCGGGCGGCCGCAATTCGGCGGTGGGCTTCTGGGCGTTGACCACTTCCAGGGCGGGCAATGGACCGATTCCCAGGGGACCTTCTAGCTGGAGCCACTCCAGCCACTCGAGCAAAAAAGCTTTGTCGATGCCGGCGATCGGCGCCAGGCCGCCGCACGTGTCGCCATCCATCGTGGCATAACCGACTGCCGCTTCACTCCGATTGCTGGTGGCCAGGAGCAAAGCGCCGCGCAAGTTGGCCAGGAGCCACACCGCGGGCCCCCGAGCCCGCGCTTGAATGTTTTGCAGGGCCAGATCGTCGTGGGCCCAGTTGAGCGCGCGGCCCATCGCCGTGGAGACCGTCTCGACATACGTATCGACCAGGGAATCGACATTCCACTCGAAAAATTCCGCCCCGATGGCGGTGGCGACTGCCCGAGCGGCGTCTCGGGTCGTGTCACCACTGTTCCGGGTTGCCTGATAAACGCAAGTCAACAGTTGCCCGACGATGGCCATTTCATCGAGTTCCCCAGACGACCTGGCAACTTCCTGGAACGCGGGGATGTGACGCAACCGCTCGACCAGCCCCTTGCTTCCCAGCTCGCTGGCCCCGAACCGGACCATGAGCCAGACCAGCGAGGCGACCGCCGCCGAGTCAGCGCCGCCGCTGAGGGAAACCACGAAACCTCCCGCCCGACTCTTCCGCAAGTAGTCGAACAGAGCCAACGACACCGCTCGGGCGAATTCTTCTACCTTGGCAGGGGGCGTCTGATCCCAGGCCGCGGGCCGGGTCGGCGCGCGAGTTGGCCCCAGCACGGGCAAGGCATACTGGCAGTCGATGGTGGCCAAAAAGGTGGTGGCCAAAAAGGTGTCTGACACCTTTTTTTTCTCGACCTCGACATCGCCCGTGGCGAGAACGGAATCGGCGTAGGAAAAGCGTGGACCCCCGGCCAGCATCCGGCCATCATGGGCGATCATGGTGCCACCATCGTAGATCGCCCGTCCCGATTCGTTGCCGAGCAAATTCGCATAGGCATAGCTCACTTGGAAATCACGAGATCCCGCCAACACAATTTGGCGACGGATCTGTTGCTTGGCAAAGGCAAAATGGCTGGCACTCGGATTCAGCAGAATGTCGGCACCGCGCTGGGCCAACAACCGGCCCGGGCGGTCCTCGACCCAGGCGTCACGGCATATCTCGAAACCGATTCGAATGCCATCGCAAGCGAACAGCAGATCGCCAACCGGATAATGAGTCCCCGTGCCAGGCGTTATTTCAAGCTGCTCCATTCGGCCTGCCGGCCAGGGAGAAAACCAGCGAGGTTCGTAATGGATGCCGTCACCGGCCAGGTGCTGTTTGCAGACAAAACCGATCAGACGGCCATCGCAGATCCAGGCAGTCGCGTTGTAGAGCGATCCCTCGTAACTTAGAGGCAACCCGATTGCCACCGCCAGGCCTCGGGTCTCGGGCAGGATCTCCGCCAGCACCCGCAGCGACATCTGCTGGACGCCCGTGGAAAAAAAAGCATCCTCGCAACCATAGCCACTGACACACAATTCCGGCAGGCAAAGAACCGTCGCACCGGCCTCCCGGGCCGCAACGATCGCCGCCACAATGTTCGACCGGTTGCGATGCCAGTCCAGAGGGGTCTGGTTCAGCGACGCAGCGGCAAGCCGGATGCGGCTGCTACGGGTGCTTCGACAATTTTTGATTTGAGGTTTGCTCACTATTCGGTGTTTCAGTGTACCGCTATGCTACGTTGATCCTCTGAAAATATTAATCCTTGGATTCATTGAGTCCTGGTTTCAAAGGCCCTACACGGAACAAGCAAGGCACCAAACAACAATAACAACCAAGTAGCCGGTTCAGGCACCGCGGATATAGCACTTGTGCCAAAATTCTGTTGCCATGCCAAGAAATCCGCCCCGTCTGAATCGCCATCCTCATCGGCATCACTGTCGCCATTGATGCCAAAATCACCTTGCCACCGAGCGAGATCTACGGCGTCCACGATGCCGTTGCCGTCAAAATCGCCAGAAATTAGCGGGCCTGCTCCTACAGCCCACCATGCAATACCATATTCCTGTCCACCGCCCAAATCGTTATCGCTCTGTTGCACCCAGATTTCGTATTCCCCCTGTACGTCAATAGGGAAAAAGAGATGCTCCAATGGCATAAAGTCCTGCTCTGAAGACCAAATAGCATCGTTAGACGGGTCCGTTGCTCCTTTGGGCATAAGGAACAGATCGAGGTCATTGATTACATCGTCCGCGTCTTTTTAACTGTAACCATTGAAGGTATCCCCACTATCAAATCGCCCATCGCCACCTCCACTCGCAAACGTAACTTCACGGTCCCATGCGAGCGTGATCGAAATGTAGCTGTCCTTCAGAAGTTCCTGATTCAACACATATTTATTGACATCATTTAATCCGGTTGTTGTGTCGAAGTCCCAACCGACCACTGGAACGCTGGCACCATCCGGGTCGGACTCCCCTGGTGAATATTGGTCAAAGGCTCGCTTGGCGTTTAGATGCCCAGCCCCCATTTCTTCATCCAATGGCAGGAAAATGTCAAACGCTGCATCCGAATCGTCCCAAGTATCACCGTTCTTCTTTAGAACAGTACGGGTCGAACCAAGACGGCCACTGACTTTGTCGGCGGAATTCATTAGCACCGCTTTCATCACTTGGTGGCGACGGGCGTCTCCATCCCAACCTGGAACGCTATTACCGATTTGTGTGTTTGCATGCTCTTGCAATAAAGCTACTGTTCCGGTTACGTGGGGAGCGGCAAAGCTTGTGCCAGAACTGGTACCTGTAACATTGCCTTGACTAGCCATAGTTATATCCTGGCCTGGGGCTAGTAAGTCTGTAAACGTTCGTTCTGTGAAAGGGCTCAGGGGGTTAGGTGTGAAGACATTGTCATCATCTACGATACGATACTTACCGCTGGTGTCCTTCTTTGAATATGCGACAGTAATCCCGTTGAAATTATCAGTTGGTGTTATTACATCAGGAGAACTTATCTCCGGACCAGCTGTGACATACAGAACATCATGCACTCTAGCAGACCAGTCAACAAAGGAACTGAACAAAGAAGTTCCGTCAGGTAATTGGCTCGCCAAAGGAAGGCCAAAGCTCAAATTTATTGCGTGAATGTTACCGCCATCTCTCGTTGCAATGTGCTGTGCTGCAACAGACAACACATCATGTACATTCTGAGTAGGAACTGAAATCAAACCTGTGGCGAACAAATTGGCTTGCGGTGCCACGCCCACAGCAGTGTCACTATTCACTACTGTTGTATCCCTAGAAATCATCACTCCCGCGACTAGCGTTGAATGTGGCGTGACATTGCCTTGCGCATCCAGCTCTATCTCCGATGCAGCATTTGCTGTCGCCGTAAAATTTGGCGCACCCGAGACAGGGTCTACCGTCGTATAGAAGACTTCCGCCGGAAGAATAAAGGTGTTAATTAGGTTGGCAGCGGTATCAAAAGGCATGCCGTTCGGTGAAGCAGGGTCTCCTGGTCTCCCAACGTCGACTTGACCAATACCAACTCCATTGCCTGTAAGTCCCAGTCCGGAAGAGTGAATCCCACCAGGGCCTGTAGAAACCTGACTCGCAAAGACAGCGCTTTCAGAAAGAATAATCGTCATACAAAAAAGGACCATACTTGCTTTGCTCTTCATCGTTTCTTAACTCCCATATCCGGCAAGATTTCTACTCGTGGGCATCTTCTTTAGTGGTAGGCTCGATTGAAAAACTGAACGATTTGCAAATAAGTTTTTCAGCCAACTCTTTGCTCACCGACCGATAGTGCATTCCATGCTTTCCCTCCTTTAGAACTTCAACAATATTGACGGTATAGCTGCCAACTGGCAACCTACCGAGTGGTATCAAAGCAAGATACCGAGTTGACGACATCGTCTGTATGCCTGTGGTGCTAGCCTGAGCAAAGTAATAATGTATAGTCACGGTTTCTTTCGATAATCTGACATCTTTCAGGTAGATATGTCGGCTAGACTTCCGCGTAAAGAAAAAAAGCGAGACTTCGGTATCCATTGGAAAAACCTGCGAGGGCATCTGGTCTTGTTCCATTATTTTTTTGATCGACTCTAGCGCTCCACGTCCTGTGCCAGCTACGGCAAAACCAGGACCGATAGGCTGTTTCTCTTCGGACCGACGACCGATCGCCATATATATTTGTTGCGACAACGAGCTGTAGACTTGTCTTACCCCTAAAGGCTGTGTGTTTGGAGTACCTGGCATGTTGTATGTCCAAATATTATTCAAGGGAATTTCAATCGGCGGGGATTGAGTAGACTCCGAACCCAACCCTTCACAGGAGCAGCCGCTACTCGCAGCCAAAAGGAAAATCAAAATCGACCACACAACTAGAGTGCTTGCTCGTTCCACAACAAATAACCTACCAGATTTACTCGAACAGAACATGCGCCAGACGCCTTACATGGAATTGCCCTTTCCCGTTCTCTTGCCGCTCCTAATTCTCCTCCTATCAGAAAATCTTGCAAGCAATTTGTGCAGCTATTTCAAAGAACTCACAACACAAAGCCGAGGTGTCGTTTCGGGTTTCCTCAATGGCCATGCCAGATTCATTGTAAGCCGTTGGGTAGCCGATTTCTAGCATCTACCGAAACACCGGACAGCGTGAGCCGCAACGCATTGAGGGCTTGCAAGGCCGACCGGTGGCGACGAATCGAGGGATGGGTGGCCGTGTGGAAGCGAAAATGGTGCGTCTCGTTTGCCGTGGCCAGGGCGACATGCAGCCGGGCAGCCTGCTCGCAGTCGAGCGGCGGAAGGGCCGCAATCCCCAGCCCATAGTCGGCCCCGGTATGTGCTCTCACCGATTCGGCCAAACGAGTGGCCAGGTCACCGCTGGTGGGCTCTATGTCGGCAGACACATCGGTGGGCGACAGCCAGCGGTTGAATTGTTCCAACTTGGAAAGGACCAGGCCTCCCGCCCAAGTCGAGCCATGGCGGTCGGCCGCTACCAGCCAGCGGGAAACGCGTCCCCCGGTCCCCCACTCGGCCACGGCCACTTGCTGCCGGTTTTTCTCCAGCAGGCGGACCACGGCATCTTCCAATCGGTCCTCTTCTTCACCGTAGATCAGCGTGCCGAGTTTTTCGCGGATGAGCGCCAGGGTCGGCTGCATGGCCCGCAGGCAGGCCGCGTCATTCGGGCCGGTCACGGTGACGCGCAGTGTGATGATCGACTTGCTGGCGGTGATACCGACCGACGGTTCCCGACCGCGACGGATCAAGTCGGGCAACATCGCTTCGAGCTGGCTTTCGCCCGCGCCAAAACAGTGGACCCGGTAGTGCTTGATCACTTGCCGGTCCGGCCCGATGGCACGCAGGGCAGGCTCGACCGTGTCGGTCCACATCGCGAACATTTCCGCCGGCACACCCGGCAAGGCAAAGAGCAGGCAGGGCGACCGGTCAGCGTCTTGAGGGTCTGCCCGCTTGATGCGCATTTCGATCCCTGGCGCGGTACCCTGGGGATTGGGAATCGTCGTGGCCCCCACGGGCAAGTCGGCCTGCACGGCATTGCTGGCAGGCATATCGCGTCCACGGCGCGTGAAGAGGGCCCGAATCCGTTCCACTTCTTGCGGATCTCGCGCCAGCTCGGTATCGGTCGCGGCAGCCACTGCGGCCCGGGTCAGATCGTCCGCCGTAGGGCCGAGTCCGCCGGTAAGCACCACCACCTCGGCCCGCTGGATGGCGGTCCGCAACGTCGCAACCTGGTCCTCCAGCGAGTCCCCCATGGTCGTATGAAACGCCACCGGGATCCCCAACGCGACCAGCCGCGTGCTGAGCCACTGCGTATTGGTATCGAGACACTGGCCGGTAATCAGTTCGTCTCCAATGGCTATCACTTCTGCGCGCATAGAGAGCAGTGTGCACCGGATAGGAGAAAATGA
>JAJRWS010000043.1 GCA_024276705.1 Planctomycetota bacterium
GCTTCTGGACCGTGTAACGCTCTTCTCGCGTGCTGGTCTCGCGGACCGGGCGCAAAACCTTGTAGCGCCGCTCGCGGGTCTGAGTCTCCCAGACCGGAACTTTCTTGACAATTTCGCGCTGATCGTAAACAGTTTCGGATTCCATTCGATAGGTGGTCACCTGCTGCTCCTCGTACACCGTCTGGCATTGCAGCCGATAGGCCGGTTCGCAGCATTGGGCCGAGGCATGGGGGGCAGCGACTCCCAGTCCAAGGAGTGAAAACAAAACGGCGCCTAGCGCACGGCAAGTGGTGTCCAGCATGATTCGACCTTTTTTATTCCGATTGGCCACTTTTTATTCCGATTGGAAAGGGCTCCTATCCATTGCACGTAGAAGCGTTTGGTTAGAAAAGCCCCCTCTAATAACCATTTCCCTCAGTGCAAGTCTTGCCGACAAAACGCGTCAAGGCAAACAGACTGCCGCCATTATTCTTGCGAGCAAGCCTGCCCATAAACGTTTTCACTCTGTTTCAAGTCTCTGTCGACTTATCCCACCATTATTCTGTACGACCATGCCATGTTGCATCAATGGGACACTTGCCGTGGATGTTTATTTTTTACAACTCCTGATTTGCGCAATCGGCACAAGCCGCATGCTTTGTCTTGCGGCTGGAAGCAGGCGGGCATTAGGGCTAGAATGTCCGTAGTGCCTGTTCTGCCAGGTCAAGCAATGCTTGTGGAATAGGAGCTGGCAAAGTGGCTGCGGGCGCAGTATCCAGAAAAGTTTTCAAGGCATTTTGTAGTACGCTCAAATCGTGCTGTGGGTTCAGTTCGTGCAGCCTGGCGGCTGCGTCGATCGCGTTTCGCAACATGAGATTCCGCTTAAAGGCCTGCTGGCGAGGGTCTTTTTCTCCGGCCATGCTGACCGCGAGCGTCTCGAAATCGAGCATTTTGGCAATCGTGTCTGCCGCCCGAGCATTGCCCACGCGCGCCAGCGCCAATGCCGCGTTGTAACGCGTATCGATATACGGATCGTCAAGCAGGCGTGTAAGCACCGGCACCAGCGAATCGGTGGGATCCTTTTCTTGGGTTCCATGACCCCGAGAGCCAGCTTCCGTGTCATGAATGGGAACGGCATCCTGGATATAGACTCCCATGGCATAGGCCGTCTCCGAACGGATCAAGTCGTCCTCGTCGGTGGCCAATCGTTGCAGAGTACCGACCAGCTCGGTCGAATCGAATGGACGCGAAGGCTCGGCCCTCAGCAGAGGGCTGCCCCGTACAGAACTACCCAATACGGCCAGTGCCTTGATCGCTTCGCGGCGAACGTCACGCTGTGGATCTTCACGAGCCACTTTCATCAGGATGGCCAGCCCATCCTCCAGATGAAATTCCCCCAGTGCGCGGCACAGGAACGATCGCATGTTGATGGAATTTTCATCCTCATTGCCCGCTTCCAGGGTTTCACCGAGCAACTGAGCCAAGCCGCTCGCCAGGGTGCTGTTTTCCTTCAATTGGGGATAGCGTTTCTCCAATTGCAGCATGTGGGCCAATTCATTGGCGGCTTGCCAGCGGGCATGGCTGGAGCTGCGTAATGCTTTGAGGATGCCGCTTGTATCCGTTTCGCCGCGGGAAGCCAGCCAACCAAACAGAAACCAGACCATAACCACGCACAACACGATTAGCGCCGGAACGATAAAAAGCTGCATGATAAAACGCGCGTTGGGTGGTTCCACGGGCGGCAGCAACTGGTCGGCGGTGATCGCTCGGTCCGATTCAGGCTGATCGTGGACCGATTCTGACGGAAGATTGGTGGACATAGAATGGAAAGATCGAGAGGTTGAAGTTGGGGAATCGCTGAAAGTCAGTATTTCCAAAAATGGCCATTGAAGCTGGCACACCACCGATTCTAATGGCTAGAATGCAACCGGCAACCCACCGATGGAAGCAGGAGAACCACGAATTCAAAATCTACTTTTGACCCTAAAAACGGCGGCTGCCAACCTGGCTCTCGACGAGGCGCTGCTGGAGGCGGCCGAAGTGGGGGCATGTCCAGGGCCACTTTCTTCCAGCTCACCGGAGCCTTCCAGCTTTCAGGGTGTATTGCGGCTGTGGGAGCCGAAGCATTATTTTGTCGTATTGGGACGCTCCTCCCAGCCACGGCAGGAAGTTTCCCTGGCTGTCTGCGCACGCGATGGGATTCCCTTATTGCGGCGGCACAGCGGTGGCGCCACCATTGTGGCGGGACCTGGCTGCCTGATGTATGCCGTGGTGCTCAAGCATGGGTTTCATGGCGATGGGGCCGATCCGGCCAGGCAATTTCAATCGTTGCCTGACATCCAGGCGACGCACCAGTTCGTATTGGGAAGGATGGCCCAGGCACTCTCCCCGGTGGCTCCCCGTATTGTCCGGACAGGCATCAGCGACCTGGCCATTCCGGGTGCGCATTCACCCGGGAGCGAAACAAGACTCCGTAAATTTTCAGGAAACAGCCTCCGCTGCAAACGGACGCATCTGCTCTATCATGGAACCTTGCTTTACAACTTCGATCTGGCCAGAATCAGCCGGTGGCTGAAAATGCCGCCACGGCATCCCGAGTATCGGTCCGCACGATCGCACGAGCAGTTTTTGACGAATCTGCCGGTCTCCCGTGACTCGATGATCCAGGCATTGCTCCGAGGCTGGCGGGCCAATCAGCCGCTGGAGGATTGGCCACGTGAACAGACCGCCCGGCTTGCCCGGGAAAAATACCACCCTATGGAATGAAGCGTGGCAAATGTCCCCAGCCCTCCAGCCCCCAGCAACTTCTCGTTGGCAATCAGCGATCATAAATTAGCGATCATAAATCACACATCATAAATCCCCCTTCCTCCCTGCGAGATTCCCCATGCACCGCCTGCCCGTCCTGGAGATGCTGGTCCGTTACGGTCAGCGATTTCCGGAAGAAGAAGTCGTTGTCCGGCGCATCCGCCGTCTGGTCGAGGATGCCCCCGACTGTTTTGATCGCTCTTGCCTGCCAGGGCATATTACTGGGTCGGCCTGGGTGCTATCCCACGATCGTGGGCGTTGTCTGCTGCTGCATCACGGCCGTTTGGCACGTTGGCTCCAGCCGGGAGGGCATGCCGACGGGTCTGGCGATATTGTGGCCGTTGCCCGGCGCGAAGTAGAAGAAGAAACAGGGCTTACGCATTTGGAGCTAATCCAAGAAGGTAGCCAGATCGTGCCCCTGGATGTCGACGTGCACCGGATTCCAGCCCGGTATGATGCGGATGGTAAACTGCTGGAACCGGAACATGAACACCACGATCTCCGTTTTCTGTTCGTGGCCGATCGGGAACAGATGCTGAAAATCAGCAGCGAATCCAACGACCTGCGATGGTTTTCGCGCGATGAGGTAGGCCGAGTCACCGACGAACCGAGCGTGCTCCGGATGTTGCACAAAGCCGGGCCGTTTGGCTAGCAGCTTGCACGCCTCCGCTGGCCGCCATTTACTGAAGTCCACGTTGCCGAGTCTCTCCGAGACTTGGGCGGAGCAAAGTTCTGCAATTCTCGGTCTTGGTGAGGCCGAGCTACGTGTAAAAGTGACAAAGCCTAGATTAAGATTAAGATTAAGATTAAGATTAAGATTAAGAGAAGGCCTGTCATGGCCTCCCGCCGTGAACGGCTACGCAAACTCATTGCCCGAGAGCTATTAATTAGAGGCAGCCCCGCATGGCCAGCAGCACCGACCGCGACTCTTTTGGAACCACTAAGATTCAACGTCACGAATTACCCAAGGGCGAGTCGCTGTGCGAATATTGCACCGCCAAATGCTGCCGCTATTTTGCCATGCCCATTGAAGAGCCCGAAACGTTCAAGGAACTGGAATACTTGCGCTGGTTCCTGCTGCACGACCGGGCCAGTGTCTTCAAGGAGGATGACGACTGGTATTTGCTGGTCCACACGAAATGCAAACATCTGCAAGCAGACAACCGTTGTGGCATTTATGAAACACGACCCCAAATCTGCCGCGACTACACGACCGATAATTGCGAGTATGAAGAGGATTGGACCTACGAGTTCTACCTGGAAACACCCGAACAGGTCTGGGAATACACCGAGGCGGTAATTCAGAAAAAAGGTCAAAGCATTCGCAGTCGCAAACCAGAACTGCTGCCAGTGCTCTAGGGCCTGCTCAAGAAACTAAGTTATCCAAGTTTGCAATCAGTAACCAACTTTAAATTTGCGGTCCTGTACCTTCCGCAATCCGCAATCCGAAATCCGAAATCTTTTTTCTCATGATCCAGCCGCGCACACTGAAGGGCTTTCGCGATTACCCGCCCGCCATGATGATCCCACGAGAGGCGATCATCGCGACGGCTCAGCGGATCTATCGATCCTATGGTTTCAGCCCGATCGATACTCCCGCCTTGGAGCACCTGGACATTCTCACCGGTAAGGGGAGCGACGAAACCGACAAGCAGCTTTTTCGATTTGTCGATAACGGCAAGCGACCAGTTGGCATGCGGTTCGATTTGACCATCCCCCTGGCCCGGTTCGTGGCCCAGCACATTGGCCAACTTGGCACTCCCTTCAAACGTTACCACATCGCCAATGTATGGCGAGGAGAAAAGCCCCAGCAAGGCCGCTATCGCGAGTTCCTGCAGTGCGATTTCGATACGGTCGGCACCACTTCGCTGACGGCCGACATTGAAACGATCCTGGTCATTCACGACTTGCTGCGTGCCCTTGGTTTCGAACGCTTTACCATCCGCGTGAACAATCGCCGGGTACTGGGCGGACTGCTGGAACGGATTGGCCTTCGCCAGCAGGCGCCCGTCGTGTTGCGGGCGCTCGATAAGCTGCCCAAGATCGGCGCCGACGGGGTCGCTGCGGAGATGGCTCGCACGGCCAACGCTTCCGCCGAGCAGACGCGAGAAGTATTGCAACTGGCCACGCTACAAGAAAAAAGTGGCCAAGGCGATAACGTTGGTGTTCTGCGCCAATTGGAATCGTTGGTCGCGGGGAGCGCGGAGGGTGAGGCAGGGCTCGCCCAACTGACGCAAATGCTGTCTGGCTGCCAGGCGGTGGGGATTGCGGCCCATCGGCTTCAGTTGGATGTGTCCATCGCCCGTGGACTCGACTACTACACGGGCATGGTCGTGGAAACCTTCTTGGATGATTTGCCAACGATTGGCAGTATTTGCAGTGGTGGCCGCTACGACAATCTGGCCTCCCTTTACACGCGGCAGCAACTGCCGGGTGTGGGAGCCTCGTTGGGGCTCGATCGGCTGTTGGCCGCCATGGAAGCGCTCAACCTCCTGGAGGAAGTTACGACCACGGCCGAAGTCTTTTTAGCTTATTTTGCCGCCGACCACCTGAACGACTACCTGCAACTGGCCGCTCAACTCCGCAGTGCCGGCCTGCGGGTGGAGCTTTACCCGGATGCGAAAAAATTGGGGAAACAACTGCAATACGCCAACCGCCGCGGTTTTCGCGTCGCTTTGGTGATAGGCGAAGACGAATTCACGGCCGGCCAGTGCCAGGTCAAGGATCTGGGCCAGGGGACCAGCCACACGGTCGCCAGGCAGGAAGACGCGGCCGAAATTGTCGCCGAAGTGCGGCGCATCCTGGGGTAACCGTTCATGGCGCCAAGGTTCGGTGTTAAAATCATATGAATTCCCTGGAACCGGAACCTCACGGCACCGGCTAGGGTTGTATCAGCCCTCCGGGCTTATTATCCCGAGAAAACCCCCGGCTCTGCCGAGGGACGGGCAGAATAAAACCACTTCATCACGGATGATTTCATCCAACGCAGCATGGTCGTTGCGATATTTTTTTTCGACCACTTCCCAAACGCTATTGTCTCGCAGTCGGCAAATGGAACTGCTTGAGGCTGCGGCGATCTTATTGAAGAGCGTAAACTTCGCGTAGCCACGATCTGCCACATAGAGGCGGTCTCCTTCAATGGTCCGCTCCAAAACGGCCCGTTCATCGTGTTCACCACCACCATTGGGGGAGAGCGGTTGGTGCTGGAGCGGATTTGGGGACCGCGGATTTGGGGACAGGCATGGGTTGAACGAGGAAAGGGATGAGAAAAGGGCCAGGATCAGAATTGGCAAATTGCGGATGTTGGGTAGCGGTCAAATTGTTCTGGAATTTTCTTGCGTCTTCCGGCTGAGCCGTTATAACGAGGGGCAAATCCGATGTCGGCATCCGATATCTTGGTAATGGTTGTTCCGTGAGTCACGAACAGACAAGGAGTCTCGCCATGCGTAGCCGCCCCTCTTGTTGGAAAAGCACCCTCGCGAAACTCGGTTTCAAGCGTTCTTTTCGGCGGCCCGGGCCCAAAGGCCTGCCAAGACGGCGACCTTTGTTTGAAAACCTCGAACCACGGCGGCTCCTTTCGGGCGACGGCTGGGAGAACCCTGATATCGTTGAAGCCACGACCGTCATCACCTCGTCGCTCCTCGCTACTACCGGCGACCTGGCACCAGACTCCACACACACACACACACAGAAAACGAGGCCGAATATCAATTCGCCATCGTCGGCGACGATCCGCGAGGCTTCTTCACGGTCGCCACGGTACTCGATGCCGAGGGCCGGCCCTCGGCCTTGCTGGGCCTGACCGAAGCGGCCAAAGCTTCTGGCCAGTTGCAGCATCAGATCGTGTTGGAACTGCGGCAAGGCCTCCTGGGCATCGCCCGTTACGAAGTGACGGTCACGCTAGCGGGCGAGCAGTTCCTGGCTGCCTACCGGCAAGACCGACTTACCAAGGCCGCTCTGCGGGTGACTCCGCGGGCTACCCATTCGCTGGCCACAAGCGAAAGCACGAACCTGCTCGATCAACTCGACGCGGCGGGGCGGTTTGCCGATCTTGAACGGATGAAAAACGGTACTCTCGATTCAAGGCAGCGGCAGACAGTCGCGCTGGACCGTTTCGGTCTGCTGGCCCGGGAGTGGTCGGGTGGTATGGATCTCACGCCCACCCAAAAGCAAAATATCTACACAGGCCTGCAGCGTTTGGCAGGCGAGCGGGATCGGTTATCCCCCGAGGCCCAAGGCCGATTGGGCCAGATGGCCATCCTGTTGGCCGAGCGGACTGCGGCTGACCTGGCTGACGGCGACGGGGCCACGGCCGCGGCGGCCCGCAATCTGCGCGAGCAGTTCAAGGCGAGCGTTCCGTTTTCCGACCTGCTCTGGCAAGGCTATGGCGTCAACTCACGCGTATTGCGGACCGAGGATGCCGAGCCGGGGCAAATTCGCTACTCGGCGATTTACGAGTCGGGTCCCCTGGCCATCAACGACCGGCTGACGTTCGAATCGGTGCAAGCGGCCATGGTCGAGGTGACCGAGACCCCGCTGGGCCGGTCCTGGAGCCGGGAGCAACTGGCCGCCTTGGGGATCGAGGTTGGCGCCAGCTCGACAGCCCTCAGCGAAGCCGACCATTCGATCTACCAGTTCAATGAATCTTTTGGGGCAAGCCTTGCCGGCGATCCTTACCTGGTGGTCGCCGATGGCCAATATTTCGGTTCTCCGTTTCAGCTTGACGGTCTCTTTCGTTTCGATCTTGCGGAATTCACGCAGTACACCCAGAAGGCGACCGTGACACTGCGGCCGATCGACGCGCCCGCCGACACCACTTCCACCAGCGCCCCGCAAGGGGCCCTCTACGTGCCAGCCGACAACTGGAGCGAAACACCGATCCCGACGCCGTGGAATGATCTCCCCTTGCGGGCCGATTCGACTCCCATCCAAACCGTCTCGGAAGAGGCCACCTGGCTGGCGACGCCCGACGGGTCGGGCGGTTATGAGCCGGTCGAGCTCGATGTGAGCGCTCAGGTCCGCCGCAAGCTGCGCGGGGGCGACCTGAATTTTGATTTTCAGCGTGGGTCCACCGAGCTGGAGCCTGGCATCACGGCGGCCCAGCGCGACGTGGAAGCTTTTGAAATGGCCATCAAGGATCCGGCCGGTTTCGATGCGTTCTATGCCGACTTTTTAAGCGATTCGACCGACCGCTTGGATCGGGGCGACATCGACGGCAATGGCCAGATCCAGCCGGCTGACGCGGTAGCCTTTTTGGCGATCCACGGTTTCCTGCAGGGTGATCGTGATTTTGACGGCGATGTCGATGGGATGGGCTTTCTCGAGTGGCAATTGATGTTCGGCAAGGAGGCGACCTACATGGAAGGGGACGTCGACTTTTCAGGGATCGTCGATGGCGACGACCTGGCCCTCTGGAGCGCCAATTTCGGCGCGGAGTCTCCCGATCCGGCCCAAGAAAAGCTTTCGCTGCGAATCTATTCGACCGAGAACGATCAGACCGGTAGCGAATATGTTTACTACGCGACCAGCGAGGCGACCGAGTCGCAGCCGTCACTTGAAGTCGAACAGCCGCTCGACGTGGTCCTTACCCGTTTTGACGCGACCCCTGACGGGCACTTGCGGGTTACCTACAACATCCTGAACGAAGCGCCCGACCAGCTCTACGTCGATCTCTACCAAGTGGCGGAAGGGGATACGCCCGACGAGGCGACCTGGCGTGGCATGCGCGAGATCACCGATCCCGGGCAACTTGAGCCGGGTCTGCGGCACCAGTTAGAATTCGACGCAACGGTCGATACCGGCTGGGGCGACTATCGGCTCCTCGCCCGGCTCCGGCCGGTCCTGTCCGACCCGGACGCGGAAGAATTGAATCCGGAGAACAACGAAGCCATTTTCGCGGGGGGCGCCTTCCTCGCCAGCGGCACGATCCAGGTGCATGGGACCGAGGGAGACGACACGATCAGCGTGACCACCTCGAGCGGCCAGTTCACGGTGAGCACGTCGTTTGGCGGCGACTATA
>JAJRWS010000044.1 GCA_024276705.1 Planctomycetota bacterium
AATTGCCCGGGCCGCTGCTTCTGTTCGTCAACCAACAGCTCGAGCTGTTCGTCGGAGATGTAACCGAGGTCGAGCAGGATTTGACCAATAGGACGTACGGCCATGTGAGGATTCAGGGTTCAGGGTGTCGGGTGTCAGGTGTCAGGTGTCGGGTGTCAGGTGTCAGGTGTCAGGTGTCAGGTGTCAGGTGTCAGGAAAATAGGGTGTTGGGGGGAAAAGCCTTTTGTGTGGCACGTCCCTGAGGTACGAAGGGCGTGGTTGTGTTGCTGGGAGGGGGGAATTGGGTGTCGGGTGTCAGGGTGTTGGGAATTTATGATTGATAATTGATGCTTTGGGCCCCACGAGAGTCCAGGGCCATAAGCCGCCCGGGAACCGACGTTTTTGACAGCTAGCACGTTTTCCGGGTCGGCTTCATCGGCCATTCTTGGAGCTACGGTTATTCTTCATCCGGATTGTCGTCGAATACGCCCCGTTCGGCGGCGGCGATCCGTCTGGCCAGTTCCTCGGGGTAGTTGGCTTTGGAAATCGCATCCTCCTTGGTCGCGATTTCTTTCCGCCAAAGGTGGAACATGTGGTCATCGAGCAACTGCATGCCATGTTTGGAGCCGGTCTGGATGGCCGAGTTGATGCGGAAGACCTTGTTTTCGCGAATCAGGTTGGCGATGCCGGGGGTGACCACCAGCGTTTCAAAGGCGGCCACCCGGCCACCGCCGATTCGTGGGATCAACTGCTGGGCGAGGATGCCGATGATGGCGGTGGCCAACTGAGTGCGGATCATATCTTGCTGATTGGTCGGGAAGACATCGATGACCCGGTTGATCGTGCCTGCGGCGCTGGAGGTATGCAGCGTGCCGAAGACGACGTGGCCCGTTTCGGCCGCCGTGATGGCTGCTTCGATCGTCTCCAAGTCGCGCAGTTCGCCCACCAGAATCACGTCGGGGTCTTGACGCAACGCCCGGCGAATCGCTTCGGCGAACGTCGTCACGTCGACGCCCACCTCACGCTGGTTCACGGTCGACTTTTTATGGTTGTGGTAGAATTCGATCGGGTCTTCCACGGTGATGATGTGGTGGTCAATCGTTTCGTTGATGTAGTCGACCATCGCGGCCAGCGAGGTACTTTTGCCCGAGCCGGTCGGGCCGGTCACGAGGACCAGGCCTCGGGGCCGCATGATCATCTCCTTGAAGATCTCCGGGATTCCCAAATCTTCCATGGTCAGTAAGTCGATCGGGATTTGCCGCAGTACGATTGCCACGTTGCCCCGTTGGCGAAAAACCGAAACACGGAAACGGGCCTGGTCGCCAAAGGCGAAGCCGAAGTCGGTGCTGCCGGTCTCCTGGAACTCCTGCTGGCAGCGGTCGGGAGTGATGCTTTTCATCAGTCCCATGGTGTCGGAGGGTTCCAGAACTTTGGTCTTGAGTTTCTGCAGCCGGCCGTGCAGCCGCAGCACCGGAGGTTGCCCCACCGTGATGTGCAGATCGCTCGCGCCCTGTTTGACCTGGGCCGAGAGCAGTTTGTCGATAAGTATGGTACCCATGGGTGGTTTCAATCCTGTCCCGTTGCCGATTGGGTTGCGGGAAAATCCGCGTTAAGGTGCCGTATGGCGAGTCGCTAGTCTTCTTCCCGTTTGGATACGCGGAAAACCTCTTCCAGCGTGGTGGTGCCTTCCAGGACTTTCCGGATGCCATCTCCGTACAAGGTGGTCATACCTTGCTGGATGGCCGCTTTACGAATGTCCACCGTCGTTGCGCCGGCAAAAGCCAGTTCGCGGACCTTAGAATTCATCGTCATCAATTCAAAAACGCCCAGCCGGCCCCGGTAGCCCTTGCCGCCGCAGTGTGAGCAGCCGGCCCCTTTCATGAAGGTGCCACTACCCGCCTGTTCGGGCGTGATGCCGGCCGCGTCCAGCTCCGCGTCGGTGGGACTGTAAGGTTGTTTGCATTTGACGCAGTTCACGCGGATCAGGCGTTGGGCCAGGACACCGATAACGCTGCCGGCGACCAGGTAAGCCGGAACTCCCATGTCGACCATTCGGGTGACCGCGCCCGGGGCATCGTTGGTGTGCAGGGTGCTGAAAACGAGGTGGCCGGTGAGCGATGCCTGGATGCCCATCGAAGCCGTTTCGTGGTCGCGCATTTCGCCCACCAGGATGATGTTGGGTGCCTGGCGGAGCATGGCCCGAATGATCAGGCCGAAGTCGAGGCCGATGCTGTGCCGTACCTCGACCTGATTGATTCCCGGAAGGTAGTATTCCACCGGGTCTTCGGCGGTGATGATTTTGCGGTCGGGCCGGTTCAGCTCGTTCATGGCGGCGTAAAGCGTGGTCGTTTTTCCCGAACCGGTCGGGCCGGTCACCAGCAGGATGCCGTTGGGGCGGCGGATCAAGTTGGTGAATCTTTTGAAATCGCCATCCGACAGGCCCAACTGGCGCACGCCGACCTTGATGTTGTCTTTGTCCAACAGCCGCATCACGCACGACTGACCATGGCTGGTCGGCAGCATGCTGACCCGCAGATCGAGCTCCTTGCCGCCGGCGGTGATTTTGATGCGGCCATCCTGGGTACGGCGGCGCTCGGCAATATCCATCCGCGAGAGAATTTTGATGCGCGAAAGGAGGGCCGACAGCAATCGCCGGGGAGGGCTGTCCCGCTCGATCAGCACGCCGTCGATTCGGTAACGGATGCGGACCCGGTCTTCGAACGGCTCCACATGGATATCGGAAGCTCGCAACTGGACCGCCTCGGTAATCATCAACTGAACCAGGCGGACGATTGGGGCGCTCGATTCATCCACTTCGTTATCGTCGCCGCCCCCCATCTCGTCGTCTTCGGTCTCGGTAAAATCGATGGCCGTGTCGGTGAATTCCTGCAGCATCGAGTCGGCGCTTTCACCCTCGGCCTGCCCGTAATTACGGTTGATCGCCTCCAGGATGCTCTCCCGGGTCGCCAGGCCGATTTCGACTTTTCGGTTGAGGATGAATGCCAGTTTATCGAAAGTTTCGAAATCGAGCGGGTCGCTGACCAGCACTTTCAGGCGCCCATCCTCCTCGGAAAAAGGGATCACTGCGTTTTCACGAGCGACCGATTCGGGCACCAGTTCGACCACCGCGGGTGGGATCGGGGCGTTGGTCAGATCGTAATACTCATAGTCGTGCAGGTCGGCCAGGGCACGCATCACCTGTTCCGGCGTGGCGTAGCCCAATTGGACGATGGTGTCCTGCAGCTTGAGTTTTCGCGAATCGGCGACCGTCTCGGCTTCCTGAACCTGTTCGGGGCCGAGGACGCCTTGTTTGATAAGATATTCGCCTAAATTGGCCATGACTGAGGTTCTCTGTTCCCGTTGCACCGGCTTTCCCATGCCAGTTTCGATGTGCCGCTACATGCCTCTAACGACCACCTGCATCGATCGACGCGCCCCCGATGTCCGCGTGGCCACCAGGCACGAACCATGATGAGTTGGGTAGGAAAAGTGGCGGGATGATCGGAAGTACCTGCAAACTCAGAAGTTACGCACTCCCCTCCAGATGCCGCTTCCCCCTGCTATTAGGCTACTGGCAGCAGCGGAAAAGTCAAGAGTCCGGGGGCGGAGGCTTGGCCCAATCCCACTTACTTTGAGCCGAAGGCGCTAGTCCAATGCCACTTACTTTGTCAATTCCAACCACTGAGCCGAAGGCGCTAGCCTCGGGTTTTATAGGATTTGCGTTTTCTCCAAGATACCCGAGGCTAGCGCCTACGGCTCAAAGTAAGTGGCATTGGGCTAGCGCCTTCGGCTCAGCCTTCTTGAATTGACAAAGTACGTGCTACCGGGGATTGGCTACGGAGCTTACCGTATTCTCTTTTCTTTTTGGGGTTTGTGCTGGACCCTGGATTTTGAATTTTGCCGTTTTCTCGCCTCCAACCTTAAATCCTGAGCCAATTCCCTCAGGGCATCCGCTTGGGCATAAAGGTTTTCCCATTCGAGACGGCTCGCGGCCCGGTCGAGTTCGCCTGCTGTCAGCCGGAGTAGCTCCACCGTTTTGCCGGATCCGGGCCTTCCGAGCCGGAAATCTGGCCGAAAGTGGCGGCAACCGGGGCTGTCCGGTTTGTCGTGATGGCCGGGTGCGGCCGGTCCGGGAGCGGTTCGAGGAGGGATCGGGTGTGGTTCCCCGGGCGGGTAGAACGGCTGGGTACCACCACCGTGGGCCGGTATCGGCGGGTGTGGTTGTCCTGGCGGGTAGTATCGTGGGACACTGGTGCCTGGGGCGGGAGTGGGCCGCCTCGGTGCATGGTGACCGGGTGCGGGTCGGGGGGCGGGCCCATAGTGACCAGGTTGCCGTGTGGAGGGCCGAGGTTGCTGGTTCTGCGGGTAAGGCTTCAACGCGTCGCTTCGCTCCGCGATGGGGCCGCCCAATTGCTTTTGCAACTCTTTGACCGCGCGGGCCACGTCTCGATCCGCCCCTTTTTCCTGCAGCGCCTGCTCGTCCGAAAGTTCCGCCATGCCCAAGGGTTTGGTGGGTGGAACCGGATCGGTCGACTCGGTCAGGAGCAGGGGAGACGCTGCCAGGAAGACAGCAGCCGCAGTCTGGACGACCAAAGAGAGGGGACAGGCCAGTGGACTCATAGCTGCCTCATGGGTTATCGATAAGGGGCCGCGCATAAATTATTTG
>JAJRWS010000045.1 GCA_024276705.1 Planctomycetota bacterium
ACTCAATTTCCCAAGTGGCGATATGGGTCACTGGATCATATCCGTCAAAAGTCAGCTCGCCCGGAGTGACTGATAGTACGCCGCCAGCGAGCATTCCTGGCTGGTTCCACGTGGTGTAAGCCAATGTCAGCTCGTTGCCAGTCATCACTACGTCTTCGCTGAATTGAATCTGAATCCTATTGATCCCCTCGACAGGGATTCCTAGCAATTGCTCGCCAGCGGCAACGCGTTCGCTCATCTCAATGGGATCACGGGACCAAGCTGACCCAGAGAGGACCACGTCGGTGACCCAGACAGGACCGGCACCGTATTCGACCGCACCGATATCTATTCTAGGAGTTGCAGCAGCGTCGTCCGTAGAATCGACAACTCGGTCGAAGGGCATGCCGCGTTGATCAAACAAGATATCGTCCGGAGTCCCAGGCATTCCATCAGGGCCATCGAGATTGACGTTTTGATCTCCCATATCAATGACTCCGCTATTGGACATGGGCATGTGTGTCGCGGTCGGGCCTTTGTTGCTTAATGTGAGGGGGAGGAGTTGGGGTGTATCGCTACGGATGTTGAAGCGAGGCGAACCTTCCGTCAACGACGTGTGAAAAACTCCGTTGTCCGAACCGACAAAATTGTAATCGGAACTAGGGTCAATTGATCCTGCGACGTTGTTCACTGTACCGCTAGGTGCAGTGAAGTTTCCGGAGATAATCGTGTGGCTGAGTTTCGTGTTGACAGGTGCAGAGGTTCCAGTGTCGCTACCAATTAAGCCGCTATACAATCCTCCGCCGTCAGGGGAGAAATTATTGGTAATTGTTGAGAAGTTGATATCTACATCGAATCCGTTTAGAGGCGTGTTTCTTTCTCGGATCAGGGACAAGCCACCTCCTTTGCCGTTGGTTGCATCCGTGGCATAGTTTCCTGAGAAAGTAGTATGATCCACCTCAAATGTCCCACCAAATTTCTCACAGACATAAGCACCTCCGCCCGTACCTGTCACGGCTGTATTTCCTGAAATTGTACTATTGGCGATCTTGAATTTAGCTTGGT
This sequence comes from Planctomycetota bacterium, assembly GCA_024276705.1. Classification (GTDB taxonomy): domain Bacteria; phylum Planctomycetota; class Planctomycetia; order Pirellulales; family Lacipirellulaceae; genus JAJRWS01. The sequence goes on from JAJRWS010000045.1 coordinate 1,045, forward strand.
CGCTTGTTGAGTTGGTTCCTTCTACGATCGCAAGTATTCCTCCCCCGTCGAGTTCGGCTGTATTATCAGATATGGTGCTATCACTAATTTTTAGATACGCACCGCTATCGGATACATTCAATCCCATGCGTAGGTAAAGTCCACCTCCTCCGTCATGGCCAGCTAAATCATGGACAATTCCGAAGGTTCGGTTTCCAGTAATTGTTGAGTTGGAAATTAGTCCCGTTGAATCTTGACTTAGGAAGATGAGGGCACCGCCACCTCTGTTAGAAGCTTGGTTGTTAGTAATAGTTGTATTGTTTATGTTTACCGTGCCGTTCCGTACTCCGCCAAGGGGTATACCCCCAGGGTAACTAACAATACGACCGGCTACAAACAGGCCACCCCCATCAGTAGTAGAAGCGTTAGGGAATTGCGAATCATAAATGCCATTGCTGGAAATCGTGCTATTCTCAATTGTTAGATTGGAAGATGCTGGATTGGATGCTGAACCATCAAGATAGGCAGAGATACCACCGCCTGCGTCTAAGGAATTATTGCCGGAAATCGTACTATCGCGTATTGTTAACGTCCCTTGATCGGCAACATCTGTTGATTGTGAGAAGAAAAATATGCCGCCGCCACGTTGGTTAGAATCGTTTCCCGTGATTGTCGAATTTTCAATCTCGGAACGCAGCCCCCGGGTGAAAATGTAGACTCCGCCTCCCCCTTTATATTGTGGGTTAGTAGTCGTGGGAGCGCCTGCCGCGCTATTTCCCGAGATATCCGAGTCGCGGATGATCAGGCTGGCTTCGCTACGAGTTGTGCTTCCATCCAGAAGCGCGTAGACACCACCTCCACCCCCAAAAGTACTGCCTCCTAGAGTAGTGTTGCCTGAAATCGTTGAATTGACAATTTGTAGTTGCACGAGCGCAGTTGTGCCAGTAGTTGTTCCGTTAAATTTGATGCCCGCCGCCACCGTCTCCAGAACCACCGCCTATAGTACTACCACCGGTGATGGTAAGGCTTTGCAGGATGACGATCTCTTCGTTGGCGCCGCTGGCACTAAGGTTGATTCTAAAGACGCGGGAGTTTTGTTGGGCGTCGATGGTGAGGCCGCCGGTAAGCATCGAGGCGTCGATGGTGACTGACTTGGTGATGTCGAATTCGTTGAGTAGCATTGAAATTGTGCCACCATCGAGTGTCAAACCACCGAAATTATTGGCAGGAATTGTGCTGAATTCGATGATGTCAGCATCGGGTGTAAGTTCTGCATCCTCAATAGCTTCACGCAGAGTGGTAAAACCATCGCCAGCCGTTGTGTTGTCCTCCAATGAAGTTACCGTAATCAAGGCTAACATTCGACGGTCTTCACATTGTTCGAAGCGAAGGCGTCGATTGGAGCTTGCGACTGATGGCGAGCGGCGTTTCTTGCGAGAAAAGCCGAGTTTAGTAAACAAGTTGGCCCAGGAGTGTGGATGGCTGCGCACTGTGTTTCCTCCGGTGAAAGTTAGACCATTTTGGACTGAAATTACAGTAGAGTGAAATCTCTAACGGGTAGACGGGTGTGTCAATGCAATATTGCATGCCGGAAAAGAAAGAGCGTGACAAGAAGCAATAGACTTAAGTAAAGAGTACTAGGCTCAGGAATGATTGTTCCTTTGACGACGAAACGGTAGTCCTTGAATTCAATGCCATCCGTTGGCGCAAGGTTCTTCCAACGCGAACTAACGTATGCTATATACGATGGATCACCGATATCAGGATTATTCAAAACCATAGCACCATCCCCGGATGCTCCAAAAAGTCCACTGCCGAAGACTAGTGCGTACCAGCCTGGATTAAGCAATACTTCTAGATTGCCAAACACTTCTGCAGACGGTTCAGGAAAGGCCAGCACGGTTGAGCCAAGAACATCCGGAGTAGAAAGATCATCGGAGTCAGGGAAATCGTTCACATCATCTAATTCAACGATTGCACCAAAGAACGTGCCTGTTGTTCCTAATGACCCGACAAAATGGCCTCCCACTTGGCTTGTGAGAACAGGCACACTCACTTCGAACCGGACTCCGTTAAATACAGAAGGCGTTACATTTGCTCCTGGTATGTTTCCGCTTGTTAGTTCTGTTAACGGAATCCCAGTCGGCCCGAGTGTGCCGCTTTCGAAGAGAATGGCAGCCGAAGCGGGCGTGGCTGCGAAAACCATTGCCGAGCAAAAGAGAGCCAAAGAGGCACGAGCAAACATTCGAGAAAGATTCATTAGAACTGCTCCTGGGAGACGTAATTTAGGTAACCTACATGGGGGGGGCGCTGTTTGTCAAGCGTTTTTTTTCGCCGTGCCTTTATTGTAGCAGAAAGGCTTTGAAATGGGGCGAAAGGATCGAAACGCGGCGGCCGCTTCGCACGGTTGGGCAAGCCAACAGTGGCACCCAACGCCGAGACT
>JAJRWS010000046.1 GCA_024276705.1 Planctomycetota bacterium
GCCTTGGCGGACGAATCGGGTTCGACGGGCCGAATTATCCGACTGGTGGAGGATGCCCCAGCCGGCTCGAAATGGGCGATCGGTACCGAGTTGCATCTGGTCAATCGGTTGGCTGACGAACATCCGGAGCAGGAGATTCATTTCCTCTCGCCGGTCGTTTGCATGTGCGCCACGATGTATCGCATCGATCTGGCCCACCTCTGTTGGAGTCTGGAGAACCTGGCGGCCGGAACCCCGGTGAATGTCATCGAGGTCGACGCCGAAACGGCCCGCTGGTCGCTAATCGCGTTGGAGCGGATGCTTGAGGTATCGTAAAAGGTGGGGGGCTGGGGATTAGGGAATGGGCAGACAACAAAATCTTCCCCAGGGGATCGCTAGCTCAACCGCTGTGTCAGGTAGGCCAGGATGTCGCGAATGGAAATGACGCCGGTCAATTGGCCCTTGGTCAGAATCGGGACATGCCGATAGCCGCCGACATTCATTTTATGCAGTGCGTAAGCGATCTTGTCCTTGGCCGCCAGGGTAATGGGATTGGCGGTCATGACCGTCCGGATCGGCTGGTCCGCCATCCGGGCCGCATCGACGTTCAACTTCATCAACGCATCACGCTCGGTGAATATTCCCAGCAGATTGTCCCCTTCGACAACCATGACGCAGCCAATCGATTTGGCCACCATTTTTTCCAGAACGTCCGCCACGGCATCTTCCGGTCCCACGGTGAGTGGTGGCATTGAGGCGAGTGATTCAATACGGTCCTTGAGCAGACCGCGTTCGACAGACGAGCCCGGCTGCGGCCGGCTCATGTCGGTCAGCGAATGCTGGCACCGATCACAAGTATCTGAACCTTCCGTGTTTTCCGATCCACAATGGGGGCAGGCAATCATTGGACGAATCCTAATCCGTTCGTGGGTGTATTGATGCGGCAAATCCAAAAGTACGGCTTGACCAGACTTTCGGCAATTGTCAAACGTATCTTTTGGGTTTGCCGCCGTTCTAAACTGATGCCAGGCGCGTACTCATTGATGCGGCAAATCCAAAAGTACGGCTTGACCAGACTCTAGCCGACGGTCCAGGTTTCACCCGAATGGAACAAGGCCGCCAGATCGCCCTTTCCCTTCTCCTTGACGGCCTGCTCCAGTTGCTGATTGGCCATGTCGTCATAACGGGGCGCATCGACGCAGCGGTAGACGCCAATCGGTTCGGGGAAACCATCCTCGTAACGCATCCGGCTCAGCAGGTAGGCCAGGCTTGGTTCGGGACTTTTCTCATCATGGAACAGCAAGTCATCTTCGGAAATGCCCTTGCCCAGTTCAACGACTTCGGGCTCCATGCCATTGAGCCGGATGCCTTTGTCGCGATCCTTGCCAAAAATCAGCGGCTTTCCATGTTCCAGCGACAAGGTTTTTTCTAATTTGGTCTCCCGGTCCTTGGCGTAGTTCCAGGCGCCATCGTTAAAGACGTTGCAATTTTGATACACCTCGATAAAGGCGGTGCCTTGATGCTCGGCCGCTCGCTTGAGTACCGCGGCCAGATGCTTGATGTTGGTGTCGATGCTGCGGGCGACAAAGGTTGCCTCGCAACCGATGGCGATCGAAAGCGGGTGGAGTGGATTATCGATGGCGCCCATCGGTGAGCTTTTGGTCATTTTACCCAGCGGCGAAGTGGGCGAATACTGTCCCTTGGTCAGGCCGTAGATGCGGTTGTTGAATAAGATGATATTCAAATCCATGTTCCGGCGGATGGTATGCATGAGATGATTGCCGCCAATCGACAGGCCATCTCCATCCCCGGTGATCACCCATACCTGCAAGTCGGGACGGCAGGTCTTCAGCCCCGAAGCGACGGCTGGCGCACGGCCATGAATCGAATGCATGCCGTAGGTTTCCATGTAGTAGGGGAAGCGACTGGAACAACCAATGCCAGAGATGAAAACAATATTCTCCTGCGGTACGCCGAGCGTCGGCAATATTTTTTTCATTTGGGCGAGGATGGAATAATCGCCACAGCCGGGGCACCAACGCACATCCTGATTGCTGGCGAAATCAGCCGGTTTAAGAACGGGCAAGGTGGTTTCAATGCTCATGGATCGGTCCGGTGCTCTTGGTGATGACTTGGTTTCCAGGAGGTGTGATGGAACATTACACTTTCAGCAGCTCGTGGATTTTGCTGACGATTTCTCCGACGCTGAAGGGTTTGCCTTGCATTTTATTCAGGCCAATGGCGTCGAGCAGGTATTCCCCCCGGATCACCGTGCGCAACTGCCCCATATTTAATTCGGGGATCAACACGTGGTCGAACTGCTGGAGGATCTCGCCCAGATTTTTAGGAAAAGGATTGAGGTAGCGTAACGGGCAATGGCTGACCGATTTCCCTTCGGCTTGAAGGGTATGCACGGCGGTGGCACAGGCGCCGAAAGTGCCTCCCCAGCTGAGCACCAGTACCTGGCCTTTGTCGGGACCGTCGAGTTTTTGCGCTGGAATGTCATTGGCGATCAAGGCGACTTTCCGGGCCCGTGTCTCAATCATATGATGGTGATTTTGTGGATCGTAGCTGACATTCCCCGAGCCATCTTGCTTTTCCAGTCCACCCAGTCGATGCATGAGTCCCGGGGTGCCGGGAATGGCCCAGGGTCGGGCCAGATGTTTGTCACGCGTGTACGACAGAAAGTGGCCATTCTCATCGTGCAGATGCCGATCTCTGGCCGTAGGATGTTGGACAGGGATTGCCGGTAATTCGTCCAGGTTGGGAATACGCCACGGCTCCGAACCGTTGGCGATGTAGCCATCGGTAAGGACAAACACGGGAGTCATGTAGCGCACGGCAATTCGCCAGGCCTCCTGGGCGATGTAGAAGCAATCGGATGGGCTCTGGGCGGCGATCACCGGCATCGGGCATTCGCCATTACGGCCGAACAGGGCCTGGTAGAGATCGGATTGATCGGTTTTGGTAGGCAGACCGGTGGAAGGCCCGCCACGTTGGACGTTGATAATGACCATGGGCAGCTCGATAATCACGGCCAGGCCGAGGCCTTCGCCCTTCAACGCGATGCCTGGGCCGCTGCTGGCGGTTACGGCCATCACGCCGGAGAACGCCGCGCCGATGGTTGCGGTCATTGCCGCAATTTCATCTTCGGCTTGGAAAGTCAGTACGTCGAAATTCTTGTGTTTGGCCAGTTCATGCAAAATGTCGCTGGCAGGGGTAATGGGGTAGGCTCCCAGGAAGAGCCTCTTGCCGCTGGCGTGCGCGGCGGCCATCAAGCCCCAGGCCGTCGCCATGTTGCCCATGATATTGCGATAGGTGCCCGGTTCCAACTTGGCCGGTTCGACGTGGTATTGCGTACTGATGGCCTCGATGGTCTCACCGTAATGGAAGCCCGCTTTGAGCACCTGGGTGTTGGCCTGGGCCACGTCGGGCCGTTTGCCAAACTTTTGCTCGATGAACCTTAAGGTTGGGGCGAGTGGCCGATCGTACAGCCAATACACCAGTCCCATGGCAAAGAAGTTTCGGCAACGATCGGCCTCCTTGGTGCTGAGTCCCAGCCCTTCGACTGCCAGCCGTGTGAGTTTGGTCATTTCGATGGCATGCAGTCGATAGGAGTCAAGACTCTCATCTTCGAGTGGATTGGTCTGGTAACCTGCCTGAGCCAGCCCTTTTTTCTCAAAGGCATCCTTGTTCACGATCAAGATGCCCCCATCGCGCAAGTCCATCAAATTCGTGGCCAGGGCAGCCGGATTCATCGCCACCAGTGCGTCGACCGTGTCGCCCGGGGTAAATATTTCCTTGCTGGAAAAATGGATCTGAAAACCGCTCACGCCTGCTTTCGTACCACGAGGCGCACGAATTTCAGCAGGAAAGTCTGGAAAGGTCGCCACATCGTTGCCGACCAGCGCGGAGGTCGTCGTGAATTGAGTACCGGCCAGTTGCATGCCGTCGCCAGAGTCGCCACAGAAACGAACTGTGGCTTCGTCGACGACCGTGCGTCGTAATGCAGAGTCAGATTTTTTGGGAATCGTGGAAGCCATGATAGCGAGCAACTCTGGTTGAAATCAGGAATGCCAGGTAGGGTTCACACCAACGCGACAGTCCTAAAAGTAAGGCTTGGCCAGACCATATGTCAAACTTATCTTTTAGGCCTGAGGCACGAGCAGTTGAGGTTCCAGTAGGCTTGACCAGACCCTGTCAGGCACCTTCGCGTTCCGAGGGTACCGAGTCTGGCGTGGGGGGGAGGGTGTAAATCGTTTCGGGGAAATGGTCCACCAGGTAATGGACGATGCCATGAACGACCGCCATGCCGACCGGTGTTCCATCGGCTGCCAGAATGGGCAAGTGGCGATATCCGCCTGCCGCCATTTTCCCAATGGCCTGGCCTACCGTTGCCTGGTCCGTCACCGTGACCGGTGATTGAGACATGACTTCCGAGACAGGCTGGTCCAACCGTAGTCCCGTGGCCATCCATTTCAGTGCGTCTCGTTCCGTAAAGATACCCAGCATCGAATCTACTTGCGGGCCAGCGGGTCGATCTTGCCCAGCGCCATTCTCGGGGGCATCTCCATGGCGAATGCTGCTAGCACAGACCAATACGCTAGCGATCTGTTTCGTGCGCAGCAATTGGAGCACCTCCTCAACCGTTGCATCGGGTGCGACGATGGTGGGTGTCTCTGGATATGCGGCGGTCACCGATTCGGTGCTTAGACTGAGTTGAAAGCTCACGATTTCTAGCTCGCTTGTCTCGCTCGGCAGAGTGGCGGTTCATTGGCAGACTTTCCGAAATCTACCATGGGCTTGGGCCCGGCCCAACCGCAAATGGTCCATTTTACCACCATTATTTTTTCGGCCTCATGCACCAGGCTGCTCCTGGTCGGGAGGGGAGGCGTAAAATTGCTCCAGGTCGATTCCACCTCGCTGTTCCTGTTCGACCAGCTTCAGTCGGGCTTCCAACTGCTCGACCCGACGGGCGAGCATGGGAAGCAATTGCTGCTGCGGATCGGCCGGTTTGGGCCTGGGGACTTGCGGATATCCCAGTTGGCGGTGCAAAGCGGAGAAGAGTAGCAGCAGATCTTTGCCCCGGTTAGCCCAGGCAATACGGCCTTCCTGCAGGCCAAAAAGTGCTCCCGCGGGTCCGTTCAACAGGTCCACGGGAGGGTTTGAGAGTTTCGTGGTCGGGCCTGGAGCGGGGCTCGGTTTTGGCGATTTCGGTGCGCTGTTCCGCGCCTCCGCAAGTGGCTCATGGATCCGTTGTCGTTGATGGTAAAACATGCTGCGAACGTAGATCAGGTCGGCCAATTCGACGATGCCAATTTGCCGACGGACCGTGAGTATCCACTCCCGCCAGGGCGGGTCATACGACGGATCTTGGGAAATTGCTTCCAGACCGAGGTCGTAGCCCAGTCGATTTCTCGAAATGGCCTCCAACTGGTAGAAAAACAGCCCTTGTCGGGAGATGCCTTCCGATCGGTAGCTCGCTTCACGCCCAAGGATTTCCAGGGCCACTTGCATGTCCAGCCGTTTTCGGTCGTTTTCCGCTTCACGCATCACATAACACTGGAAGGGTGTAAAGTAGTGAGCCAAATGTTGCATCGCATCGGCAAAAACACCCTGATGGCGCAACTCGGCCAGCAGGAAATCGACAGCCAGTGGCATTTTGGTGGTGGCCAGAAGCTCTTCGCGAATCGAGCCCAATACTTCCTGGGCAGGTCTGCCGCTTTGGAGTTGCTGGAGCAATACCTTGAAAAAGTGCGCCTGTTCGACATATTCCTCCCGCGGCAAAGGCGACAGTTCCTGGCTGTCAGGTGAGAGGTCGATTGTTGTTGCCATGCGTTTACTTGCCTGGAATTGCCGGGAACCGTCCATGAATCACCCCGGAGATCGTCGATACGAGCAATCCGGTTGGTATTCGGGGCCATGATCACTTATACTGGCTGGTCCCATCGGGACAACCGCCCGGTTGTCCATGAGGCCCAGCTTTCACCCCCAGTCCCTATCTTGTTGTCATGGTGAACAGCCCATTTTCCACGATTGAAGCAGCCGTCGAGGCGATCCGCCGGGGCCGCATCATAATTTGTGTCGATGCGGTAGATCGCGAAAACGAGGGCGATTTTATCTGCGCGGCTGAGACGGTGACCCCTGAGACGATCAATTTCATGATTACTCATGGTCGGGGCCAACTCTGCATGCCAATCCTGCCGGAAGTGGGTGAGCGGCTGGCTTTGCAGCCGATGGCCGATGCCAATACGGCTCCTCTTGGGACCAATTATACCGTGCCGGTCGATCACTGCAGCACCCGCACCGGCATTACCGCGTCCGAGCGGGCCCGAACGGTCCAGGCGCTCTGTGACTCGACCAGCTTGCCCAGTGATTTTCATCGACCGGGACATCTTTTCCCATTGGTTGCCAAGGAAGGGGGAGTACTCCGCCGTGCCGGTCACACCGAAGCCGCCGTTGATTTGGCCCGAATGGCCGGTTTGACTCCCGCGGGAACGATCTGTGAGATTTTGGGCGTAGGGGGAGATCGGGCCACGCGTACGGAACTGCTCGCCCTGGCGGCGAAATATGACTTGCCGATTGTGTCAATCGAACAACTGATCGCCTACCGCCGAGTGCGTGAAAAGTTGATTTATCGTCAGGCGGAAGCTGCCCTGCCCACCCGCTACGGGGCCGGTACCATCATCGCATACGGGGTAAAATACGAATCGCAGGAACCGATTGCCCTGGTGATTGGAGACCCCAATACCCTGACTGATCTTCATCAGGGAGTTGCCCCGTTGGTAAGGTTGCACTCGGCTTGTTTCACGGGCGACCTGCTCGAATCGCTCCGCTGCGACTGCGGTGACCAGCTCCATATGGCACTGGACATGATCCGCCAGGAGGGGCGTGGCGTATTGGTCTACTTACCCCAGGAAGGCCGTGGTATCGGGCTGGTTGAGAAAATCAAAGCTTACAAATTACAGGATCAAGGAATGGATACCGTGGAAGCCAATCTGGCCCTTGGCTACAAGGCTGATCCGCGGGACTACGGAGTCGGTATTCAATTGCTGAAAGATCTGGGCCTGACCAAAGTACGCCTGTTGACAAACAACCCGAAGAAAACCGATGCATTCATTTATGGTGGGTTCGACTTGGAGGTGGTGGACCAAATCCCGATCGTTCCACCAAGCAACAAGCATAATGTCGATTACCTGGCGACCAAGCGAGATAAAATGGGACATCAATTGCCTTGAGAGTGGGCGGAGAGCAGAGAGCAGAGAGCGGAGGGCAGTAGGCAGAGAAGCAGAGAAGCGGTGGTAAGCCGATTTCGAGCTTTGGTTTTTTTGCCAGACTGACTACAATGGAGGTCAGGGGCTCACTATCCAGTAAACCATCGTCACGGAGCATCGCACTCCGTTGGCGATCAGGCTTGTCATGCAAATCTCGCGTATTGGCCCGTTCGCTTTGGAAGGACCCCTGGGTAAAACGCCAAGCAGTAATGTTCTGCGCGGTGTGCATATCGAACGGCGGCTGACCGTGGCCGTAAAGTTGTTGCCGGGCTCGGTTCTTGCCCGGGCGATGGGTGGAAGCACATTTCTCGCCGACGTGAAATCACTACAGCAACTGGAACATCCGGCCATTGTGCGGGTGTTGGGAGGTGCGGTCGAGAACCGGCAGCCGTACCTGGCTTTGGAACTGGTGGCTGGCGAATCGCTTCGTGAGCGGCTCGATCGACGTGGCCGATTGCCTTGGGAAGCGGTTGTGGAAATGGCGGACGCCATTTGCGACGCACTCATGCAGGCCCATAATCAGGACCATGTCCATAGAAGACTCACTCCCGCCAGGGTCCTGTTGCCCTCGGCAGGAGGCATCAAGCTTATCGGATTCGATTGTGTGTGGGCCGATCACGACGAGGTCTTGGGACTGCGCTCACCGATGGAAGTGGCCCATTATCTGGCCCCGGAACAATATCGAGGAAAGCCATCCGCCCGGTTGCCAACGAGTGATTTGTTCAGCTTGGGGGTGATCCTGTACGAGTCGCTGTCAGGCGAATTACCGTGGCCAGCCGATTCTCCAGCCAGTTTGGTGCGGGCTCGACGTGCCGGACCTGCCCTGCGGGTATCGACTCGAGTGCTCGATTGTCCGGTTTGGCTCGACCTGCTGGTTTCCTGCCTGTTGTCGGTTCACCGAAAAGATCGGTTTGCCACGGCAGAGGAGACTCACCGGGCGCTTGCCGACGCCAGACGCAAAGTGGCGGGGGGGATGGGGGCCGCACAGCAGGCATGGTCAGGCATGCAGGGAGCACTCACAGTCGATACGGATCGGAGCGAGGTCCGTCGTCTACGCCGTCAGCAGCAGCGTCAACAGCGTCAGGGGACTGTGAAGGGCCCTTTTTATCAACAGGCCTGGTTTCTGGCACTCTGTTTGCTGGGATTGTTGGGAGTGGGAATATGGGCCCTCTTACCGCCCGGCGAAGAGACCCTGTATGCCAAAGCACGGCCTTTGATGGAATCGGACGATCCAACCGATTGGCGCCGTGCCAAAAGGCAGTATCTGGATTCATTTCAGGAGCGGTTTCCTGACAGCCCCCACCGTGAGCAGATTGATCAGTTTGAGCGGCGTTTTGCCATGCATCTTGCGGAAAAACGCTACAAAAATAACCAGCGACTGGACCGTCCTGCCCGCAGCGAGGCAGAACGACGCTTTGCGGAAGCCCATCGATACGAACGGTTTGGAGATCGTCTGACTGCCTGGCAGCAATATGAAGCCATCGTGCATCTGTTCAAGCGGAGCAAGGATTCCATGGATCGCGCCTATGTTGACCTGGCAAAGCGGCAAATTAGCCAGATCCAAGTGGCCAAGGGAGCTCAGGATGGGAGTAAACGGTTTGTGGAGAAGAAATTGGCCCAAGCCCTGTCGCTGATTGAGGCAGGTAATCTGCTAGCAGCAAGACGCCTCCTGCATGGGATTGTGTCACTTTATGATGGAAATCGTGAGTTGAAACCGCTGGTCGACCAGGCTCGTGAAGTGATGCGTCAACTTGACGGATAGAGGATTCACCATCCGGTCGCCGTTGTCCTGAACTGCGGGGCCGTCTATAATCGCCGGTTCGGTTTTTCCAATCCCCCCCTGTTGCCCTGGCGGTTGACTGCCAGATAAGCCTTTTATTGTCGTTTTTACCCTGCCTGGATATTCCTCATGCGCTTTTGGCTGCTGGATCGGATATGCTCCTATGAGAAGGGGATGGAGCTGACGGCCGTTAAAAACGTTTCGCTCGCGGAAGATTATTTGGCGGACCATTTTCCGGAATTCCCGGTATTGCCAGGCGTTTTTATGCTGGAGGCGGCGACTCAGGCGAGTGCGTGGCTGGTACGTTTGAGTGAAGATTTTGCCCACAGTGTGATTGTTCTGCACGAAGCAAAGGCGGTGAAATTTGCCGATTTCGTGACGCCAGGAAACACGTTACGGATGTGTGTGAAGCAGATCAGACAGGATGGAAAGTTAGTCCACATGCGTTTTCAGGGTGAAGTGGAAGGCCAATCGTGTGTCAGCGGCCGACTGGTTCTTGAATGTTCCAATCTGGCTGATGATCATCGAGAGAATAAGGTCCATGACCATGCCGTCGATACTGTTGATCCACAGGAGGGCGATCCACGGGAGGGCAACCCGGCAAACCGTGACGCCAGTGCGGATAGGCGGGCCGAGTATGCACGCATCGACCAGCAAATGGTTGCCGCATTGAGAATTCAGGCAGCCATCTTAACCAAGGACATCTTAACCAAGGGCATCTTAACCAAGAGCATGTTGTCTTAGGGCCTTAGGACTTATAAATTCCGATTGAATCAGCAAATTGTCAAAACAGTACTCGTTCCTAGCAGGAGATGAAACCGCGATGCCGTCGCAAGAAGAAATTTTTGAAAAAGTGCGCGAGGCTTTGGTCGACGCGTTGGGTGTGGATGACGACGAAGTGACTCCCGAGGCTACGCTTCAGGGAGATCTGGACGCCGAGTCGATTGACTTTCTCGATATTGTATTTCGGCTGGAAAAGAGTTTTGATATCAAAATCGAACGGGGCGAGTTGTTTCCCGAGGACATTTTGACCGATGTCGAATATGTCCAGGACGGCAAAGTGAACGAAGCGGGCATCGCCAAGCTCAAAGAGCGCATGCCCTTTGCCGATTTAAGCAAATTTGAAGCGGATCCGGTGGTGCAGAATCTAGGCCAGCAATTGACGGTGCGCGACATGTGCAAATTTGTTGAGCATAAACTGGCGGCCAACTAGCGATAATATTAACGGGATTCCTGCCCATGCGGTGGTTCTGGATAGATCGCTTCACCGAATTTGTCAGTGGTCAGAGAGCGACGGCGTTGAAATGCGTGTCGTTGGGGGAAGACCACCTGCACGACCACCTGCCTGGTTATCCCATCATGCCCAGCTCGTTGGTTATCGAAGGGATGGCTCAAGCAGGCGGCCTGCTGGTGAGTGAGCACTATGGCTTCAAGGAATTGGTTGTGCTTGGGAAGGTTTCGCGGGCCAACTTTCATGGCCATGTGCGACCAGGGCAGATGTTGACCTATCGGATTGAAATCGACACCTTGCGGCCGGATGGGGCAGTCGTGATGGCAACGGCTCATGTGGAGGGAGAGCTTCACGCGGAAGCGCAATTATTCTATGCCCGCATGGGAGATGCGAGTCATCAGCCCCGTGGGGTGCGGTTATTTCGTAAACGCGATTTATTGCATTGGCTTCGTCTGGTCGGAGTGTTTGAAGTGGGAGTTCACCCGAATGGGGTCCGGTTGCGATCTTCCGACTACTTATTTGGCGAAGAAGAGTTGTTAATGGATGAAAAAGATGTTTGATGAAAAAGAGTTGTTGGATGAATTCGAGACGTTTGACACGTCTCCAGTCGATAAGGAGTTTCCATGCGCCGGCGTGTCGTAGTCACCGGAATGGGCTGCGTGAACCCTTTGGGGCATGATGTAGCCACGTTATGGGATAGCCTGCTATCCGCCCGGAGTGGGGTGGGGCGAATCTCGTTGTTCGATGCAAGTAATTTTCCCACGCAGATTGCCGCGGAAGTTCGCGATTGGTCGATTGAGGACGAGGGAGAAGAGGCACACGTTTGGGAACCACGCGGCCGGCATACCCGATTTGCCGCGGGTGCCGCCAAACAGGCCATCCGCGCGGCGGATATTCTAGGAAAAGTTGAGCCGACCCGTTTTGGTGTTTATCTGGGGGCTGGCGAAGGGCAGCAGGACTTTTTTCGATTTGCCCAGATGATGTGTGCGGCGGTCGGGGAAGATGGTCAGCTCGACATGAAGACATTTGTCGAAGCGGGCCTTGAAATTCTGGAACCGGTGGCTGAGCTGGAACAGGAACCCAATATGCCATCAGGTTACCTGGCGGGCATGTTGAATGCTCAAGGGCCCAATGCCAATTGTCTCACGGCCTGTGCCGCCAGCAGCCAGGCGATCGGCGAAGCGACGGAGATCATTCGTAGCGGCGAAGCCGACGTGATGCTATCGGGGGGGACGCACAGCATGATTCACCCCTTCGGTGTGACCGGATTCAATTTGCTAACGGCTTTGAGCGAGCGTAACGACGAACCGGAACGTGCTTCCCGTCCCTTTGACATGCACCGCGATGGTTTCGTGTTGGGGGAAGGTGCGTCGATGCTCGTGCTCGAAGAATTGGAGCATGCCCGTTCGCGGGGAGCGGAAATTCATGGTGAGATTCTCGGCTACGGCAGTACGGCGGATGCGTTCCGAATTACCGATACGCACCCCCAAGGGCGTGGAGCGATCAGTTGCATTCGAATGGCATTGGCGGACGCAAAGTTAAATGCCGAGGAAATTGATTATATCAACGCTCATGGTACGAGTACGGCGGTCAACGACAAAGTGGAAACCTTGGCAATCCGTCAGGTGTTTGGCGACCAGGCCGATAAAACGCCCGTTTCCAGCACCAAGAGCATGATGGGACACTTGATTGCTGCCGCCGGGGCGACGGAATTGATTGTCTGCCTGCTGGCCTTGCGCGACCACATGGTGCCCCCAACGATCAATTACGAAACGCCTGACCCGGCTTGCGATCTGGACTACGTTCCGGGCGAAGCACGACAAGTGGCATGTCGCGCCACACTCTCCAACAGCTTTGGTTTTGGCGGCCAGAATATTTCATTGATTGTCGGGAAGGTGTAAAAAATCAGCCGTCCCAGCGCGCTTCCCTGCGCACCTGGACGGCCGTTTTTCTGCGTGCATCCATGCCTGCAGTTCGTATCAGTAGGGGCCGATGGAGGGCGGATTGTCTTGGAGGAAATCGCGCGGTCCACGAACTGTGTAATAAGGGTAGGCTACCTGGCCGACGGGAGGGCCCGGATTGAACATGGTTCTTTCGGGGTAGCCTCCTGAATGCGGACAGAGGGCTTTCCCCAAACGGCACTCTCGGCATCCTGCTCCTCCACATAAGCCACAGCGTGGGTCGCCATTACCTTGGGAGTCGTAGCAGCTTCCGCCGGTTTCACACGATTCTGTTCCGCTATCGCAGTAACCCGTACCGCAATCGCCCGCTCCACAGGAGCCCAGTTCGCAGTCGCCCGCACCGCAATCGGAGCAGGAATTTGTATCGCCACGTAGCTTGCCTAGCAAACTGCATTGCTGGTGCCTGCCCAACAGGCTGGTACTGCCGTCCTGGTAGGTCGTGCGCAAGATGGTAGGTCGTGGCGCGACTTGAGAGCGAGTGACATGGCCCGCTTGTCCACCACAATCACGGCATGCCAGCCCGGCACAACCGTTGGCGGCCAGACAGAGCACGGCCGCGCTTAACAGCAAATATTTCATCAGGATATCCCCCCGGATTCATAGGGCACTCAGGACGTGGCCGTCCCTTGGTGCGTTATGGTTTACGGCAACCTGTGCGGCCCACTATGGAGTCGGTACAAGCCGTACAACTGATATCGGCGGCAAAGTTGCTGGAATCCAGAAAATCGGACAGGTGTCCGATTTGCTTTCGCTCTTGGTCGCTGCAAGCCGATCTGCTACAACCTCCCCGCCACTTGGTTCGGTCCTGTGCTGGCAATGCTGTCAAGGTGCCCGGAGTCGAGGTCGAATCCGACGTCTGCTCATGACCAGGTACCTCCGTAGGTGTTCATTTTCCTGCCCGCCCTTTCCCCAAACGCCCTTTCCCCAAACACCCCTTTCCCCAAACACACTCAGATGACAAACTTCGTCCGTGTGATCCGCCTCGCTTTGCGGCATCGGTTAACCGTCGTTGCGTCGATCTTGTGTTCACTCATCGTCGCTTTGCTGTGGGGTGGTAACATCACAGCCATCTATCCGATTGTGGATGTGGTGATGAA
>JAJRWS010000047.1 GCA_024276705.1 Planctomycetota bacterium
GTTCGAGTACGAGTACCGCTTTGCTGAGTACGAGTACGAGTACGATATTCTCTCCCCGGCTCCTTTGAGGAGCCTTCCTCAAGCCACCCGCTATGCGGGTGGTACATGACTCCCCTCGCCAAGGCAAGGCCTCCGCAGCCCATTGACTCGAATTTATGCATGTATATACTAGACTACAGTCTAAAATATACATGCACCGGGGAATGCCATGGATCGTTATTTGACAGTGGCCATTCGTGAGGATCTGGAAGAAAAAATGGTTTTCCTGGGTGGCCCCAGGCAAGTGGGCAAAACTACCTTGGCGCTGAGTCTCCTGGAAGGAGCCAACGAAACCCATCCTGCCTATCTCAGTTGGGATGATGCCGCGACAAGAAAATCACTCCTTTCAGGTGCCTTGCCGAGTGCTGAACGTCTTATCATTCTTGACGAGATTCATAAGTACAGGCAGTGGCGTAATCTGGTCAAAGGATTCTACGACCTGAACAAATCAAGTACACGATTTCTTATCACCGGTTCCGCAAGGCTGGATCACTACCGTAGGGGAGGAGATTCTCTTCAAGGTCGCTATCACTATCTTCGGTTACACCCATTTTCCCTTCACGAGCTCAACTCCTCACCGACGCAATCGGATCTCGAACTGCTCCTCCAATATGGAGGGTTTCCAGAGCCCTTTCTTAAAAGTAGCATGCGTCACTGGAAACGGTGGCAGCGAGAACGCCAGAGTCGAGTCATTCATGAAGACTTGATCAGCCTTGAACACGTCAAGGAGGTTTCACAACTCGATTTGCTAGTGCAAGTACTACCGGATCGGGTTGGTTCCATCTTATCGATCAACAATCTGAAAGGAGATCTTTCGGTCGCATTCGAGACGGCGGATCGTTGGGTGACGATCCTGGAGAACCTTTATTATTGTTTTCGAATTCAACCTCATGGGTTGCCGAAACTGCGGGCGGCCAAGAAAGAAAAAAAACTCTATCTTTGGGATTGGTCGAACGTTGAGAATGAATCGGCCCGTTTTGAAAACCTTGTTGCGGCCAATCTGCTAAAATACTGTCACTATGAAGAAGACCGGGAAGGGGACCAGATGGAATTGCAGTTTGTCCGTGACTCCCAGGGACGGGAACTCGATTTTGTGGTGGTGCGAAATAAAAAACCGGAGTTTGCCGTGGAATGCAGGATGGGTGTGAGAAGTCTGAGCCGGAATATCGCCTATTTTTCGGCACGAACGAATATCCCCCGTTATTACCAAGTCCACATGGGAAACAAGGATGTTGAACTGGCCCAATTTCGTGCCCGCATTCTACCCATCACCATCTTTTCCGGGATCCTGGCGGTATAGGATCCAAGACCTGACACCCTCAACCCTCAACCCTCTCATGCCTGTTTACCTCGATAATCATGCCACGACCCGGGTCGATCCGCGGGTGGTGGAGGCGATGCTGCCTTTCTACGGCGAAGTCTATGGCAATGCGGGTAGCGCGGGTCATGCTTTTGGCCAGCAGGCACATGCGGCGGTTGAGGATGCGCGTGGGCGTTTGGCTTTGGCCCTTGGAACCGAGCCGGACTCGATCGTCTTCACCAGTGGAGCGACCGAAAGCAACAACCTGGCAATCCAAGGTGTGGCCGGGCACGCCACTTGTCGAGGCAACCATTGGATCAGCGTGCGCACCGAGCATCACTCGGTGTTGGAACCGCTGCAGCGACTTGCCGGTTGCGGGCATGAGGTGACGCTGCTGGATGTCGAGCAGCAGCCAAGTGTCCGAGCCGGTTGGCTCGATCCACAAAAAGTGATTGATGCGCTTCGAAACGAGACCTGCCTGGTTTCGGTCATGTTGGCCAACAACGAGATCGGTGTCCTGCAACCGATTGCGGAAATCGCAAAAATCTGCCATGAGCGTGGAGTCCCATTGCACTGCGATGCGACCCAGGCGGTGGGCAAAATCCCCCTGGATGTGGGCCTGCTAGACGTTGACCTGCTGAGCTTCTCTGCCCATAAGTTTTACGGTCCCATGGGGGTTG
Organism: Planctomycetota bacterium; assembly: GCA_024276705.1. Taxonomy (GTDB): domain Bacteria; phylum Planctomycetota; class Planctomycetia; order Pirellulales; family Lacipirellulaceae; genus JAJRWS01. The sequence goes on from JAJRWS010000047.1 coordinate 2,020, forward strand.
GCGGTCTGGTGATGCGTCGCGGTCGGCCAGCGGTACGGCTGGAGCCCCAGATTATCGGGGGAGGGCAAGAGTCAAGTCGCCGGAGCGGGACGTTGAACGTACCCGGCATTGTCGGGATGGCATGTGCGTTGGAACTGTGCTTGCAGGAACTACCCCAAGAGACCGCGCGGCTCACAGAGCTGAGAAACAGGCTTCATCGAGGCCTGATGGAAGCGGTGGAGGATGTGGTTTTGTGCGGCCCCGCGCTAGAGGCCTGCGACTCCGCGGGCAGGGAGTTGCGATTGGCAGGCAACCTTAACCTGGCATTCCGCCACATTGCTGGCGAAACAATGCAATTGGAAATGCCTGAGCTGGCCATTAGCAGTGGTGCCACCTGTGCAGCGGCCGGTCACGAACCTAGCCATGTGCTGCTTGCACTGGGTGTTCCTGCCGACCTGGCCCGCGGCAGTTTGCGATTCGGTTTGGGTAGATTTAATGCGGACAAGGATATCTCCTTTGCCGTGGAGGCTGTGGTGGGCGCCGCCCGACGGCTGCGAAAATTGCTGAGGTGATGCAGGGTTCACCTTTCCTTTGCGGTACCAATTGTCTATGGTTAAAGTATCCGCTGTGGTCCCTGAAACTTTTTCCGTGGACGGCAACGGTTTTTTCTTACACACGACGAACAAGAATATTATTGAGGGAAGTTGCCATGGGTATTGTCTTGACCGAAGAAGCCGCCAAGGAAGTGAAGCGGATTATCGAAGATCAGAAACTCGAAGGGGGGACCCTATTGCGAGTAGGGGTCACGGGAGGCGGTTGCAGCGGGTTTTCCTACGCCCTGGGGTTTGACAAAAACTACGACGAAAAAGTCGATTCGAAATGGCAGCTGCATGGAGTTGATGTGGTGGTTGACAAAAAGAGCGCTCTCTACCTGGATGGTACGACGGTCGATTTTTACACCGGCATCGATAAGCGGGGCTTCACATTCGACAATCCCAATGCTGTAAAAAGCTGTGGCTGCGGTAGTTCTTTCCAGGCCTAGCAGTGTTTGTTGCGCCAAGCCGAACTTGGACAATCTTCGCGAGTTGGGCGTGTGTCGGTGGCGAGGCCAGGTGCGCGAACATTCTCCAAGATTCGTTTGGCTTGGGGACGCAAGGCGCGGGGCAGCGGGGTAAGAAGTGGCTGCGGTAGTTCGTACCAGGCTTAGCTTCTGCGCCAAGCCGAACTTGGACAATGCTCGCGAGTTGGGCGTGTGTCGGTGGCGAGGTCAGGTGCGCGAACATTCTCCCCGCATTCCTAATTGACGTCCGTAAACCACCAGCTCGCTGGTGAGGACCCATCAGGCTCCGCCGTTCCGTCGTACTCGTACACGAATAGAACCATTGGATGCAAACGAAACAGGAGACCATGGATGTCGATGATGACCGACCTTACCTATGACTTGGATTCGAGTACGAGTACGATATTTATTCTCTAGCCCCTTTTAGAGGCTTTCTTCAAGCCACCCGCTATGCGGGTGGTTCGTGACTCCGCATTTCCTCGATTCGTTGCATAATACCAACCCCGAAGGGGTGGTCCTATTCTAGCCCAACGGGGCGGTCCTAATCGATTGTCCAGTCTTGCATACGGTTAGGGCGACCCTGGGCCGCCGAAAATGCACACCATGTTCTTATGCAAGTTTTATATCTGTCCATTATTGCTAAACCGATAAACTTAACGCAATAAAATTTTGAACAGGAGAACGCAGAGACAACAGAGAGCCAATTTCTCCGTTGCCTCTGTCTTCTTGGTTGCCTCGCGCAGATGGAAACCCGTTTGAATTAAGCAATTCACTTCGGGTGA
>JAJRWS010000048.1 GCA_024276705.1 Planctomycetota bacterium
ACAAAGGATGGCAACGAATAGAGCATGTAGAGCAACGTACTGACCAGACGTTCCGCGGGGGTGCCGCTGCGAAGTGTCGACCAGAGCCCCAACGGGATCGAAAGCAGGTAGGTCAGCGCCAGTGAAGTCACCGAGAGGATCAGGGTCGCTGGCACGCGTTCGGCGATCAGCTCTCCCACCGGCTTGTTGTTCTGCGGAATCGATTTCCCCAGATCGAGGCGGACGATATTTCCCAGCCAGATAAAGTACGCCTGATACCACGGCTTATCGAATCCATAGAGTCGCTCCAGCCGGACGATCTCTTCGGCACTGATTTGCTTACTGGGATCCATCATGGCCGGATCGGTGGTCAAGGGAGTGCCCGGCATGTTGCGGATCAGGCCATACACCACGAAGGTGATGAGCAGCAACGTCAGCAAACCAATGCCAGTACGTCGTACCAGGTAGTGGAGCATTGGTCGACCTGTTGGGTTCTAAGGCGAGGCGATTGGCTTGTAAATGCTGTCGAAACCGGGACTGTAATCAAAAGGCCCGCGCGGGCTGAAGTTGTATCCTCGTAGTTTCTTACTGAAAGCGTAAAAGGCATTGCGATAGAACAACCAGGTGTAAGGCTGATCTTCCCACAGCAGCTTGTGAATTTCGCCGTAAATCGCGGCCCGCTTCTTGCGATCGAACTCGTGACGGCCCTGTTCAAACAATGCATCGACGCGGGAATTCGAATAGTTGCCATAATTACGACCTTCGCCCGAAACCCAGATGTTCGTACTCGTGTCGGGATCGGTTCCCGAGCCCCAACCGCCCATGGCCCCTTGGAATTGATGGTCCCGGACGCGCTGGGTGAGCACGGTAAATTCGGTCGGCTTCACATGGCACACCACACCAATCTGATCCAGGCACTCTTTCATCAGCGTGGCCACCTGAATGCCCGTCTGGCTTTGATAAGTAAGCATCGTAAATTCGAACGGAACCCGTTTGCCCCCTAGCATCTTGTCACGAATTCCATCGCCGTCACTATCTTCCCAACCCGCCTCGTCGAGCAAATCCTCCGCCCGATCAAGGTCCTGGTGGTACGGTTCGGGACCATCCTGGGGGAACATCCAAGAAGTGGGGTGAAAGGTGCCCCGGTTGCGCTGATACATGCCCCGGCTGATCGTCTCGAACAGCTCGTCGTAATCGAATGTCCACGACATGGCCTGACGGACGCGCGGATCGGAAAAGTAGGGTGTTTTGATATTCCAAACGAAATGGAACGAGGTCCACTCCAATGCCGTCACTTTCGTGTTCCGCCGGTAGAACGACTCGTCATTCGTCTGGCTGGCCCACTGCTCCGGCCGCAAAATCATTTCTTCGATCTGTCCTCCTTTCAACGCCAGCAATGCGGTGTTGGCATCTTCGATGACTTTGACTCGCACCTCCTTGAAATAAGGTTTCCTGCGCACCTGTTGGCCACGATGCTGGTAGTAACTTTCACGACGTTGCATAACGAATTCCTGGTTTCGAGCCCGCTTGACCAACGTGTAGGCGCCGCCGGTCACGGGCCGATCTTCCAACTTGGAGTGATACGCGCTGGTCGTCATCCGCGGATCCTCAGCAATCGACTTCTGGTAAATATGTTTGGGGATGACCGGAAAGCTCAGATTGGTCGTGTTGGTCGCCAAGGGTTGCTTGTGGAAGATGACCAAGGTCTGGTCGTCGTAAGCCTCGACCCACTGGAGTTTATCGGTACCGGTGCGGACGGCCGGAACGATCACGGCATCCGACATGATGACTTGAAACGAGAACTTCACATCGTGGGCGGTGATCGGTTTTCCATCCGACCAGGTCAAGTCGTCGCGCAAGACGAATTTGTCGACCAGCCGATCTTTACTCGTTTGCCAGGAGACGACCGTTTCGGAAGGGGCGAAGTAGTGAAAATCGCGATCAAATGACAGGTATCCGAAACTGGTCAAGCCCTGGAATTCAAACTCCGTCACGCTGCTGATCAAGAGTGGGTTGGTGCTTTTGAGATCGCCGCTCACATGGCGTACCAGGGTGGCATCAAAATCGACCCCCTTGCCGCCGGCCGGCGCTAATTGCCCCAGGGTCTTGAGAATCTGTTCATTGTGCAGATCGGAGTCATTGGGCAATGCCAAGGCCCGTTTTAACGACAACGGCGGCTTCCCCTTCGCCGCCAGGTACTCCCGCATAACCTCCATGCCATCGAGCACCGGCTGGTCGATCCAGTCGGTCTTCTGTTCGAGTTCCGCCAGCGAAGGGGGATCGAACGGTTCGATCAGATCGCCTAGTTCAAACGGTTTTTCAGCCGACCAGAGAGTCGTCCCCCGAAGAGACTGCAAACCGAGCGGCAGCAGAAAGCAAAATGAATAGAGAGCAATTCGTTGCATGCGCATCGTCAGAAAAACCTCTTTCGGGCATTGGCTGGCCGCTCGAATCCTGCCAGCGGGGGCACCCTACAAATCGATGGCTTTCGACATGAGCATGGCGTTGCTGGCAAGCAAGCGGCTCTTGGCGGGCCTATCAAATTGGGCAAATTGGTAAAACGTCGATCGTATCGCATGGATCGAATGCGGGTCAATGGGAATGCTTTCCGCCTGCCACTCTTCTCCGCTAGCACCGGCCAACCTCTGTTGCCGATCTTGAGGCCCAACTGCTAAAGTACCGGGCCTTATCCCACCTGCCCGTGGGCCGCACGATGTGGCCGAACGTGCAGCGAGTACCCTATTCGATGAACACGAGGTAGCCATGAAGGCTGTTGTCGCTGTTGCCCAAATCGCCTGCCTGTTCGGCTGTCTGGCCCCTTCCTTCCTGCATGCGGCGGAACGCTCGCCGGCGGGCAGACAGCATCGCGCCGCCAAGGCTCCCCGCAACCAACCAGCCCCCGGCCAGAACACTCGACTCCAAACCGGAAGGGCCGCCAAGGAGACGCAGATCGACGCCCAATGGATTTGGTCGCCCGCGGAAGCCAAGGATGAAGTACCTGTCGGGGATTGCTATTTTCGCAAAACCTTCGTCCTCGCCAATCCCGAAACGGGACAAGTGCAAATCACCGCCGACAATCAGTACGAGTTGCTGGTCAATGGTCAGGCGGTTGCGAGCGGCAACGACTGGCGTCATTTGCAAATCCATGACATCAGCAAGTTGCTGAAACGGGGCCGCAATACAATTGGCGTCCGAGCAACCAACACCGACGTCGGTGCGGCCGGACTGGTCGCCCGCGTGATCATCAAGCAGCGAGGCGGTACGTTCGAGGCTTTTTCAACCGACTCCACCTGGAAGACGAGTCTGCGGCGGTTTCCAGGCTGGGCCCATCCCTCCTTCAAAGACGGCGATTGGCTTGCCGCGGAAAGCTACGGCACGCTGGGAGCAACCCTACCCTGGGGTGACGAGGTGATCCTGGCCGGAGCGGGTCGCCGGTTTATCATTGGCCAGGAATTCAATATCCAACGGATCATGCGCGATGAAGATACCGGGTCGCTGATTGCCATGACCTTCGACGCCCGCGGCAATATCCTGGCCTCACGCGAAGGAGGCCACCTGCTGCGGTTGGTGGACAAAGATGGCGATGGAAAACTTGACACGGTACAAACCTTCTGCGATCAGATCAAGAATGTGCAAGGCATCCTCGCCCTGGGCACACGCGTTTTTGCCGTGGGCGATGGGCCCGAAGGCATCGCCCTCTATCGGCTGCACGACACGGACCGCGACGGGTCGGTCGATGAAATCACCGCCCTGGTCCCCTTCCGCGGCTCGAAAGGCGAGCATGGCCCTCATGCCGTACGGCTCGGCCCCGATGGCTTGCTTTATGTGCTTATCGGCGATCATGCCCGAATGGGGCCGAGGCCTGCCACCCGAAGCCCCTATCGGAACTGGTACGAAGGCGACCTGGTCCGACCACGTTATGAGGATCCCCAAGGCCACGCCGTGGGTATTCCAGCCCCTGGGGGTACGGTCATTCGTACCGATACGGGCGGCAGCTTCGTGGAAGTGGTGGCGGGTGGCTTGCGTAATGCTTACGATTTCGCTTTCACCACCGAGGGCGAACTATTTACCTACGACGCCGACATGGAATGGGACCGGGGCGCGCCATGGTACCGCCCGACCCGAATCAACCACATCACCGCCGGAGCCGAATTAGGCTGGCGCAGCGGCTGGGCCAAATGGCCCCCGTACTATCTGGATAGTCTTCCCGCCACCTTGGACATGGGCCCCGGGTCGCCCACTGGCATGGAATGCTACGACCACACCGCATTTCCCGAATCGTATCGCGGTGCCCTGTTCGCCTGCGATTGGGCCACCGGAAAAATCCACTGCATTCGCCTCAAACCAAACGGTGCCAGTTTTCAGGCAACCGATGAAATTTTTGTCGAAGGTCGCCCCTTGAACGTAACCGATCTGGCTGTTGGCCCCGATGGGGCACTCTACTTCTGTACGGGTGGTCGCGGCACCGACGGTGGAATCTACCGCTTATACTGGGAAGGCCAGGCAAACAAGACTCCGTCGAGCCGGGCGCTCGGCACGGGGATCGACCGGGCACTTCGGCAACCGCAATTCGACGCGGACTGGGCCCGGGCTAAAATTGCCTCCGTGAAACACCGTTTGGGCTCACGCTGGGACAGCCAATTGATTGCCGCAAGTCAGGATACCGCTCGACCGCTCGCCGAACGCATGCGGGCACTCGATTTGATGGTCACTTACGGCCCCAGGCCTACCGATGAGCTTCTGCTGGCGATCGCCAAGGCACCGCAAAAGGCGCTGCGCGGAAAAGTTGCCCGCTTGATGGCAAGTAGCAACAGTCCCCAAGTGCGCCAGCAGCTTGTTGCCATGCTGGCCGACCCGAATCCACGCGTACGCCGCCTGGCCTGCGAATCGCTGATGCGATGTGGGCCCCAGCGGGCGGCCGACCAATTGATCCCCCTGCTGGCCGACGACGACCGGTTTGTCGCCTTCGCCGCCCGCCGAGCGCTCGAACAAGTCCCCACCGACAGGTGGTCCGCCCAGGTGCTGGATTCCAACGATCCCCAAATTTTTCTCGTCGGCTCGGTGGGACTGCTCAGCAGCAACCCGGCCATGGCAAGGCCGGTACTCGAACGCTGCCAGAAATTGCTGACGAGCCAGGCAGCACGGACCGACTCGACCGAGAATCGGTCGCCGACCGGCCCCGCGGATGGCTTGAGCATAAGCCAACGGCTTGACTTGCTCCGGGTTGTCCAACTGGTACTGAGCCATGGCAAACTGACCGCCGCCGATGTCCCGGCCCTCTCTCCGACTCTGCTGGCCCTCTACCCCACGAAGCAGCATCCGCAAAATCGTGAATTGGTTCGCCTGCTGGTCTACCTGCAAGATCCGCATGCCGCCTCGAAATTCGCCCAACAACTCGATAGCGATATCCCACCGGAGGAAAAACTGCACTTGGGCGGCTATGCCTGTCGCCTGAACCATGGCTGGGATACCGCCTCGAAGCTGTCTCTGCTGAGATATTATGAAGCCGCCCGCTCGACCGAAGGAGGCTACAGTGTGAGCGCCTACGTCGAAAATTTCGCCCGTGATTTCTTTACCCGTCTCAGCCTGTCCGAACGGCAACATCTTCTGGCTCGAGGCGAAAAGTGGCCCACCTCCGCCCTTTCGGTCCTTGCCAAACTGCCCGTTCAGCCCGGAGCGGATATCCTCAAGTCCCTGAGAGAGCTCGATCAGCGTCTCACTCCCCTGCGTGGGCAAGGAGATGCCTACCGGCGTCTGCAAGTCGGTGTCGTGGCCGTGCTGGGCCGTAGCGGGGAGCCTGCTTCCCTGGAATACTTGCGGCAGATCTACGCAAACGATCCTCCCAGGCGACCCCCGATCACGATGTCGCTGACCCAGCACCCCGCCGGCGACAACTGGTCCTTCCTGGTCGACTCGCTTAAGACGGTCGAAGGGACCGTGGCCCGGGAAGTGCTCGCCGCCCTGGCCCGCGTCCCCCGCCAACCGCGGGAATCCGCGCCCTACCGGGATGTGATTCTGCTGGGTTTGAAATTGCGAAATAATGGGACCGCCGATGCATTGCGTCTGTTGCAGCATTGGGCAGGCACACCGGAGCTCAACCCCGAGCAAGAACCCTCCGCAAAAAAATTGAACCTGGGCCAATGGCAACAGTGGTATGCGCGGCAATTTCCCGATGCCTTGCCCGCCGAATTGCCGCAAGACAACGACCAGGACAAATGGAGTTACGAGGAACTACTCACTTTCTTGAAAACGGGCAGCGGCCAGAAGGGGGATCGAGCACGAGGCAAGGCACTTTTTTCCACGGCCCAGTGTGCCAGCTGCCACCGCTGCAAGAGCTATCATCAAGGTGAAGGCCTGGGGCCCGACCTGACCGATGTGGGCAAACGGTTCCAGCGGAAAGAGATTCTGGAATCGATTGTCTACCCTTCGCATATCATCTCCGACCAATACGCAAGCAAGGTCGTGGTTGTGAATGGGCGTATCTACATGGGCCTGGTCATCCCGAACGGAAAAATCGGCATTCGATTGTTGCTTTCAGACGGCCAACAACTCGAGCTGACTCACGAACAGATCGACGACATCGAGCCGAGCCAGCAATCGACCATGCCCTCGGGCCTGCTCAACCCGCTCAAGCTTCAGCAAGTCGCCGACCTGTTCGCCTACCTGACTGATAGCACTCCGGTAGCCGTTGCCCGGCAACCTGGAACGGGTAAGCGGTAACCGCTGGCATTGCCGGAACCGGGCGGAATTTTTTTCGGTCCTAACACAAAAAATAGGCCACTTCTACGGGTTGCGCAAACCTGCCCGGACATGGTCTCGGGGAAATTCATACAATCTTCATATTTTCCTTGGACGTTCATAGCCGACCTATACCTTCAGGGGGCCCTAGCCGGCACTGCCCCCCCAATCGGCATCCGCAGGCCGGAGCAAACTCCGCCCTGTTCCGGCATTTGGATTATGCGCAGTGCCAAAACTTATTCCGGCCTGCCACTTCGCCCAGACAAGGTTCCGACCCAGCCCGAATCACATGCGCCATCCCCTACCCGCCCCATGATGCACCTCACGACAACCGACTTGAGCATCCGAGCCGGGCTCAAGATCGTCCGGCTGTCGTTGATCGGCATCGGCATCTGCTGCTCGATTGCAGGGTGTCCTCTTCGGGCCCCCCTTCAGGCCTCCGAGGGAGAGGCGTCAGTCGTCCGCATCCCCCAGCCCTTGCCCCCGACTGCTAGCAGTCGGGGACTGGACGAAACCAGCCAGCTCGTCCAGCGCATGGACGTGCTGGAACAGAATTACGACCGCCTGGCAGGGGATTACCAGTCGTTGCAAAGCGACTACGACGATCTGAAATCCTCGTTGAAAAGGCTTGTCCATCCGGGCCACGGCGAGGTGACAATGAAAATCGGTGGTCGCATACACGCCGATTACTGGGCCTTCCCGGCCAGTTCTCCTGGCATCGACGAGATTGCCACCGCCGGCCTGGGCGACGGCCCACAAGATCGCCTCGGCTTCCGCCGCGCCCGGTTCGGCGTCCAGGGCGATCTCTGGAAGACGATGCAATACAAAATCGAGATGGAATTCGCCGCCGGCGTCAAAACCGAATTCCGTGATCTGTTTATTGGCATGAAAGACCTGCCCATCTTGAGAACTGTGCTGGTCGGCAATCAAAAGCGGCCCTACGGCCTCGATCACCTGAACAGCAGCCGTTTCAACGTATTCATGGAACGCCCCTTCATCATCGAGGCGTTCAACCAGGATTCGCGCCGGCTGGGAATCGCATCGTATGGCTTTTCGGCAGACGAAGCTTGGAACTGGCGTTATGGCGTTTACAACATGCGTCTGGTCCAGGACGAAGGGAATTACACGGGCGACCATTATCAACTGGAATTCGCTGGCCGTCTGGCCAACACCCTCTGGTACGACCGGGCCAGCAATGGCCGGGGCTACGCCCACTGGGCCCTCTCGGGCACCTTTGCCAGGCCGGATGGCAACGGCCCTCCCCTGCCTTTACCTGGGGGGAATGAGGCGGAATTTCGGACTCGCCCCGAAGCGCGAACCCGGTTGCGCTGGCTCAACACGGGCCCCATCGCGGGCGCCGACAACTATGGGTTGCTAGGGGCGGAAAGCGTCCTGAACCTGGGACCGTTGCAACTGGTGGGCGAATACCAGAACGTGTGGCTCGGACGCGATCCAGGCAGCGGCCGGGACTTGCATTTTCATGGCGGCTATTTCTATCTCTCCTACTTCTTGACCGGAGAACACATGCCTTGGAAACGCCAGCAGGGTGTCTTGGGCAGGCCGGAACCGTTGGAGAATTTTTTTCTGGTCGACACGGCCCGCGATGGAGTCCACGCGGGTTGGGGCGCGTGGCAAATCGCGGCCCGCTGGTCGTATGCCGATCTGAGCGACGACGATATCGACGGAGGTATCGGCCAAAGCGGCACCCTCGGTTTGAACTGGTACTGGAATGCCTACACCCGGGTGCAACTGAATTATCTCTACGGAGACATCCGCGGGCGGCGTTCTCCGCCGACCGATGGCCAAACGTCCGGTATTTACCAGATCGTCGGGCTGCGATTCATGGTCGATTTTTAACACCGATCCGAGGGCGAACTCTATCGAAGGAGCATGAAATGATGCGGCCACTCAAAACGGTCCTGCTTACTTGCAGAAATTCCAACATGCCAACAGCCCGGTTCGTGACGGGCATCCTGCTGTTCGCGCTGCTCGCGAGTGGCCCCTTGTCGGCAGTCGCGTGCGACTGCGCAGGTTCTCCGTCCGCTGAAGCTTGCGGTTGCGGCAGGCGCGATCAGTGCGTCTGCCGGCGAACCGAGGAAAAAGTCAAAAAGTCGTGTTGGAAAGTTTCGTGCAAGAAAATCTGCATCCCGCCGATCTGTTTCCCCTGGCAATGTGGCCGCCTCACGGGGTGCGGCAAAGTGCGCACCGTGCAGGTATTGGGAAAAGTGGAATCGAAGGAAACCTGGCCGGTCTACCAATGGTCCGTCCGCACGGTCCGCACCGGTTGTGGCTGCCAGCAGAGCGACGGTCGCAATCCTACGGGCGATTCGTGCCGCGCGGATGCTGGAGATGCGCCCGCGGCTGCAGAAAAACCAGTTGCCACCGTGGCCTCTCCGCCTGGAACCACGCCGCGTTGGGAACAAACGGTCGCCAGGCTGGCGGAGCGAGAAGCGCCCCGAAAGCTGGAGGGCAAACCTGGATTTAGAGACAACCGATAACGAACATTCCGGGGGCAACAACACGGCCAGACGAAACCACCACGACCTGGCGATAGCTTCCAACCGGCATTCCCGTGGCAATTCGATTTACTTTGGTTTTTACAGTCGGCCATGGTATACCTGAAATTATGAAATCGGTAACTCGACATAGAAGGCCCGGGCATGCCCAGGCTGCCATTGCCATTTGACAGAATTTCACACTAGCCTGGTAGAACAATACGATTAAAAGTCACGGAAGGAACTCGTCGTCTTCCTCTTCGGGAAGTATTTCCTCGTCCACAAGCTGCCGCCAGATAGCCAGTACTTCCTGTTGGACGCCTTCTGCTTCAAGCCGCTCTTTGACCGGGCCTTTTTCTGTTTTGAGTTCTGGGAATTTTAGTAGTAGGTGGGCGATATCGCGCCAGTCCGTACCGGCTTTCGGTTTTCCCTTTCTATGGAAGTAGGCGATAACCTTGCCAGCAATTACATTGGTTGGTGTGAGGACCAAAACGCCACCGATTCTTTCGGTTGCAGGCATCGTCTCGACCGATCGCAGATCAACCAGATGGCGGTTCCTTGGCTGGGCGCGCTGGTACAATCGGTACCCGATCCCGTCGTGGACCGTGCGGATCCGTACGGCAATTCGGAATCGTTGGCTAAGATGGTCTTTTAATTCTTCCGCCAATTCTTTCGCATGGGTCGATAGGATATCGACATCTTCAGTCATGCGGCGCTCATCGACGTAAGCGTTTACGGCCATCGCTCCGAAGAGGGCAACGTCATCGCGCCCTTCTAGAAAGTCGATGACGGCCTGTTGGATCGTTCCCTTAGGCAGGGGATCGTTCATGACAATCTCGCGAAATGTTAAGCCGGTATCGACAAGCATCCTAAGTTCTCCTAATTTGCAATTCTACTCACACCTACTGACCAGTCCAATACAGATTTCTTCGATACCCTCACTTGGCTTTGATGTGATTCTGGTTTGCATCTGTCTCAATGTCCCATGTGCGCAGGAGAATGTCGATGCTCTGCTCGATTTCCTTCACTGTTTGATTTCCTGCTTCAACAGATCGAGTTCTGGGGAATGGACACCCTGCCGGTGTTGACTCGAAACGCAGACAAGAGCAAGCGCAGTAACGTTGCCAAGTTATTACGGAAGAACACCATGACATAAATGCTTGGACGATGCTCACTCCGGTGGAGTGGCCGAGAATTCGAGGTCCTTGGCCGGTTGGTCGCTGTCGGGCTCCACGGCTCGGACACTCAGAGCCCAATCTCTTACACCGTTCACTACCTTGATCATCAGTTGGTTCCAGCCGGGGCGGAGCTTCACGGTGAGCTGCGAGGGAAGCGCTGCTTCAGTACGGGCCCAAAAGTGCTGACCGTTTTTCCAATCATGCAAAACCCATTTTCCATGGTTGCCAGACTGATCCACGAAACGGATACACAGCACTGCTTATCTGCAGCATTGGTGCGAAAGAGCCTGGGGGGATAAGAGTACCTCAAAGCGTAACGCCATCGTAGCTCACGGCGAGGCCTATTGCTAGCGTGATGGTGGTGATCTGCTAAGGAGGAAGCCATGGCTCCCTATACGTTGGAAGTTTGTGAGCATATGAAGGCGTTTTATGATTCGTTACCCGAGAAAGACCGCCGCGGTGGAAGCGGAAAAGCTAGGGCATGGGGATGTTGAATACTTGCCTCCGTGCTGAACTGCACCGATAAGACGATTCGTCATGGCCGTAATGTGGCAAGCCAACTACCGGGAGATGAAGCCGAAGGACGAGCCCGAAAAAAAGCTGGCTTTGCCGAACCTGACCTGGAGAAAAACCTTCGTCAGGTCGTCGCCGACCATACGGCAAGCGATCCGATGCGCGAGGATGTGGTGTGGACCTACCTGCCGAGTACGGAGATTGCCCAGCAACTTGATCGATTGGGAACGCCAGTTGGACCGGACACTGTACGACCTCAAACGTAACGTAGGTCACATCACACTCGGCGTCAGCCACGACACGAGTCAGTTCGCTTGCGACAGCTTGCGGTTGCGGCAGGCGCGATCAGTGCGTCTGCCGGCGAACCGAGGGAAAAGTCAAAAAGTCATGTTGGAAAGTTTCGTGCAAGAAAATCTGCATCCCGCCGATCCGTTTCCCCTGGCAATGTGGCCGCCTCACGGGGTGCGGCAAAGTGCGCACCGTGCAGGTATTGGGAAAAGTGGAATCGAAGGAAAGCTGGCCGGTCTACCAATGGTCCGTCCGCACGGTCCGCACCGGTTGTGGCTGCCAGCAGAACGACTGTCGCACAGGAGGCAAACAATGTTTACGTCGCGGTCAAGCCTCTTGTCGCAAGCGACACCCTCTTTTCCTGCGATGGGGAATGGAGACTCTCGCTAACTCCATTCGGCTTCATCGTCCGACGCACCTTTTGACCCACCGTTCGTGCGTAAAGAGTGACCGTCCAAGGCACTTAGCTGCCCAGCTGGTCGTGTACCAATTCGTCGAACAAGATGTCGTCCAAGGCGAAACGGAAATCCTCTTCGCCACCATTCGAGTCGACCGTAGAGAAGACCGAGTCGGTCGCGTCAGGGCTACTGAAAAGTATATTCAAGTTAAGCGGATCGGCGGAAAACTCTGGAAGTAACGTTTCTGCGGCGACAATTTGGGGTGTGCCCAGTCCCTCAAGAGTAGCGGGGAATGCCCTGGTGCCGAGTTTCGTCGTCATGTAGTTCGCCACAGTCTGCAAGTCGGCTGCTGAGAGAGGTGTATTGAATGTCGTCAGTTCAACCAATCCTACGTCGGAACCAATCAGCAACTGCAGGCTATCTAGTTGATTGATCGACCCCGTGATGTCGTGCGAGGAAATTTCGCCAGCTGAGAAAGCTAACAATGTTTCGCCAATCCGAAGTGATCGGAGTATCGGCGTATCATGCTCAATGATTGCTATCGACTCGATGCCGGACTCTGTATCGATTGAGAACACCTGCAAGCCGCCTTCGCCTAAATCGAATATTGGCGTATTGCTCCAGCCCCTTCTACTTTCGCGATGAATCGGCATAGCGAGTATTTGTTCCGACGGAAAATAACTGAGGGCGTGGGGATCGCCATCGCCTTGAGTCCAACGGCCCCCGGTGGCGATTGAGGCCGTGGATCGACCTCCTTCGAGAGAGAATCGATGTGCCAGTCGCGGATCGTTGAGGTCCGACACATCGAAAATAGAAATCTGCATTTCCTGAAACAGGCCTCCCTGTACGGGAGCATCGCGGCCAATTCCTAACAAGTAGTTTTCACCGATTGGCTGTAAGTAGTCTGAATAGCCAGGAATCTTCAACTCACCTGCAACTGTCGGATTGGTTGGATCGCTCAAGTCGATCGCGAACAGGGGATCGACTTTTTTGAATGTTACTACAAAGGCTTGTTTTCCCAGAAAACGGACCGAATGTAGCCTTTCGCCCGGTGCCAAACCGTCGACGCTGCCAACGACCTTAAGCCGATTGCCAACTTGCTCGAACACGAATAACGATGCCCCAGACCGCCACGATCTTCCCTTGGTCACGACTCGCAGAAACCCGTCGTACTCGTCGACAGAGAATTGGTTGAGCAGTGTGCCTGCCACCTGCCCCTTAGCATTGAGTGTGATTGAGTGGTCCTCCGAGTCGAAATCGAATTTCCAAATGCTCGTCTTACCGAAGTAACGGCTTGACTGCTCGAAAACATAGAGACTGTCTTGCGTAGAATAGACCTCGGTTGCTCCGTCAGCCTGTAGCGTCTCGACATCGGCAGGTCCAGCGTCGTTGCCGAGCACATCGAAGGTTGCGATGATTATCCTCGGCGACGGATACCTTTGCAACTTATTGGGCTGCATTAGCCATTCCTGGTCGAGCAATTCGCCATCGATTGAATAAGTACGGTAGGTCGGCAGAAACGAATCGACCGCATCGTCCAGCACCCGATCGAGGTACTCGTTGCGAGTTTCGTAAGTGCCCCCTGACAGGCCTGTCTCTTCATTGAATGTGTAGTTTAATTTCGGTTGAGGGAGAGCGAACCTTCGAAATCCTGACTGGTTCAAAACAAGTCGCAACTGGCCGTCTACCATTCGCGAAGAGACCAGGCTGCCCTGAAACGCTGTCTTCTGTACCTGGCCAGGTGCTGCTCGATCGGTCAGATCAAGAACGGTAACGGTAGTCGTTGGGTTGAGTGTGCTAGAATGGCCCCATGATGCATAGCCCCTATTCGCCCAGCCCCTATTCGATCTTGTGGAGATAAGCGTCAATCGATCCTCCGACAAATAGATGCCCATCTGGCGGTCTTCGAGCTTGACTCGAGAGACGATGGAGAGATCTTCGCCATCCGAGGCGTCGACGATGATAAGTTCTTTGCCGGAAACTAGATAAAGGTACTTCCCGTCGGTTTCAAGCAGGTCCGCTTCATCAACGCCTTCGACTTGGACGTTCGTACCAGAAAAAGAATTCGTAACACTGGCATTGTTGGCATAGTTGTCAAAGGTGGAGAACGATTCCGCGACGGACAGCCCCAGGCCGCCCACATCGCAAACATAACAACTGGAATTCAGCAAGTACCGGTTGACGTAGCTTGTACCGAAGAGATGTCCATACTGGGCGTCAATGGCATCTATCACCCAGCCACGTAGGTCTTCCACCGATTCAAATCCCTCTTCAGGTACCTCAGGAAGTGGTTTCGGTGAAAGGGACCGCCACAGACCCATATCACCGATATCGTCGTCAGCAATAGGATTGACAACAGGCATGACGGTGGGGCGTATCGGCGCGGTCAAAACCGGCAACACTTGAATGCTGTTGTCAATTGTAACCACGTCAATTGCGGCCAACGGAGCCGGACCGTTGTCTGCGTTCATCAACATCCGCTGTTCAAGCTGTTCGATATGCAGTGCGACCTGCTTGTAACGCGTGGTCTTTGGTTGATGCTTCCGCCGATTTCGGCTGCCGATAAACCGATTACGTTTTCCCATGATTCGCCTTATCCCCAAAGAGGTCTGCTATCTCGCCCGGTTGGCCTTAGTACTAAAGGCCGACTCGGGGAGCTGATGTCACGCGATCGGCGAGAGAGATTTTTGCAGAATCGCTTAACCCCTTATAGGGCAAACGTTTCGAGCCTTTTCCTCCGCCGAGCCAGCCACCTTGGATTGCGAAGCTAGCAGTCGAGCGGCTGCATCTGATGGGTCGGATGCCACAGCCTGATTCGTATCGACACCGTTGTGATCGGGCGCATTCGAGATGAGGTGACT
>JAJRWS010000049.1 GCA_024276705.1 Planctomycetota bacterium
CACAGCGTTCCGGCCCGATTGGGCGTGCCAGGTGCTCTGCGGCTGGCGGCCGCCTGTCATGGGGTAGCGGTACTGCTGTTGGCCCTGTTGCCACTGGTCTATCCCCCGTTGGGCTGGATCTTCGGGCTCGGGGTGGCGAGTGTGGCGGGGCTGCTCGTCTACGAACACGCCCTGGTGCGGCCCGACGACCTGGATCGAGTCAACCGGGCCTTTTTCCATGTCAACGCGATCATCAGTCTGGGCCTGCTGGCTGCGGGGGCGTTGGACTTGTGGCTGGGGTCAGGGTGATAAATAGGCACGAGCCTCCATGCAGTCGTGCCATGCTTGCAGGCCTGGATGGTTGCCGTAAAATGGCCCCGGTCCTGATTTCTGTCAGCGGTGGCATCAATTTTTCCATGGGATTGTTACTTATTCGATGTCGCCGCTACGCGGCTTGGTGGTAATAAAACCTAGTCCGTGGGTTTACACCCACGGCTAAATGCTGCCGCCGCTACGCGGCTATGCCAGTTTTCAAGCAATATTCACCTCGCGCATACCGCAAACCCCGGGCCGAACACTATTGGAGTCAGGCACCTTTTTTCGCCAGCTAAGCTTATTTCAATGGATGAGCGTGCACACCGGCGATAAAAGGTTCCAGGGTTCAGGGAAGAAAATGGAATAATACACCGATAGGAATGTGCAATTTCAAGTTAATCGTTTGCAGACCAAGTTGACATTTTGCTTTAATACTGAACCCTGAACCCTTTTTCCCCGACACCCGACACCCGACACCCGACACCCCAACTTCTACCATGCTTCGTACCACGACCTCTCTGCTCAAACCGATCCGTGACAAAGTCGAGGCGGGTGCGCGGCTCACGCTCGAGGATGGCCTGCTCCTTTCCGGGCCCGACGCGCCGCTCGCCGAAGTGGGTGAGCTGGCCAACCTGGTCCGCGAGCGTTTGCATGGCAATGCGGCGTACTACAACATCAACACCCATTTGAATCCCACCAACATCTGTGTCTACCGCTGTACGTTCTGTGCGTTCCGTGCCGATTTGCGCGAATCGCGAGGTTACCTGATGAGCGACGAGCAGATCCTGGCCCGGGGTCAGGAAGCGCTCGATGCTGGTAGTACTGAAATGCACATCGTCGGCGGTTTGCACCACCAGCAGCCCTATGCGTGGTATGTGAACCTCATCGGGCAGTTGCACGAAGCATATCCTAGCCTGCATTTGAAGGCATGGACTCCGGTGGAGATCGATTGGTTTGCACGCATGGCCAAGAAGTCGATTCGGGCCGTTCTGGAGGAGATGATCGACGCGGGGCTGGGCAGCATGCCAGGGGGAGGAGCCGAGATTTTTCATCCGGAAATCCGTAACCAGATTTGCGAGCACAAGGCGGATGCGGGGCGTTGGCTGGAGACTCACCGAACCGCCCACCAGTTGGGATTGCGAACCAACGCCACGATGCTCTACGGCCACCTCGAGCAGGCTTACCACCGCGTGGACCACCTGCTCCGGTTGCGTGAGCTGCAGGATGAAACGGGCGGCTTGCAGACATTCGTCCCGCTGGCGTTCCATCCGGAAAATACGGGCCTGGCCCATATCACCAAGGCGTCCGGCCTGACCGATCTGCGGACGATGGCCCTAAGTCGCCTGTTGCTCGACAACATTCCGCACCTGAAAGCCTACTGGGTCATGCTCGGATTGGGCACCGCCCAGGTGGCCCTTGCCTATGGGGCGGACGACCTGGACGGGACCGTGCGGCACGAGCTGATCTACCATGATGCAGGGGCTGAGACGCCCGAGATGCTTAGCGTGGGGGAAATTCGCCGGCTGATTGAGGAAGCTGGCCGGGAGCCGATCGAGCGCGACACGCTCTATCGCCGAGTGGAACGAGAAGGCGCCCAGTGGCGAGCCATGGAGGAAGTGGGATCGATGAACGATGAACGATGAACTGGGCGGGTGAGCCTGCTTGCACATCATCGATCAAACATCTTACATCATAAATCTTTTTCCCTCTCATCGATCCCCAAAGCATTTTTGCCGGTAGAGGACCAGACCGTGGGCGGCGTGGGACAGGGCGCCGCATTCCAGGTTGAGCGATTGAGTCTCTTGGAGGAGCTGACAGAGCTAGACTGTCGCCCGGCGGACCCACGGTTCGGCCAATTGTTGGCGGTCGAGAGCGATGGCCAGCAGTTCCAAGGTATGCCCGGTAGCGCCGAGATTTTCGCCAACACTGCGCGAGCGGGCTGGTCGTTCGAAGTAGCGGATGGAAAAAGAGCCATCGGGCAACTGATTCGCACGGGCCGTCCGGACAGCCCAGGCAATCCGCTCGGCGGCCACTTTCCAGCCCCCGGCCAGTTCGCGGTCGGGATATTGCTGCTGGTAGCGAGCCAGAACCATCGCCATGCCGATCAGCAGGTGAGTTCCACCGCAAGCGCCCTCATTGACCAATTGTTCGCCATATTCCGGGTCATACTCGGCCCCCCCCGCCATGGTGAGCATCCGTTCGACGCTCCAGCGGGATCCGCCGGCCGCCTCCCACGATTGGTCGATCGGCTGGAGGTATTGCGACAGACCGACCAGGGTCCAGGGGCATTCCTTGCCGTCGTACGTATCGTGCATTGCCTGGGTCAGCACGTCATGCATCTGGTATTGTCGGTCGGCCACGATCAGGGAGTGCTTGGAATCAATCCCGCTTTGCGAAACGACCGCCAGCCACTGATCTTCGTGCCCCTGGCCATTCTTGCCCGGCTCCAGTTCCGCCCGCAGGCCCGCACTTCCCTTGCGGAGCGTCCAGCCTTTCATCGGTTTGCCCGCCAGCACCCAATCGAGTGCGTTGACGTGCTGGTCGCCATGGAGTACCTGAAAATCGCGGCCGAAAGCCAGCACGCCATGCATGATTTGCCAGGCCGCATTGCGTTCCAGGCTCAACTCCCGCTGCTGTTCGATGAAATCGAGCTGGTCATCAATCATCGTTCGGAGCAGATTGCCAGCAGGAGGGCTCGCAAGCTGGCGGGCCACCGGTCGTGTGGGCTCCGTGCGCTTGGTGGTGGGGTCCTGGAGGCCCTGGGAGGCTGACACCGAGGCAGGCAATACGGTAGGCAAAGCCTGCTCGCATCCCCCCAGGATGGGGGTTCCTGCGCAGGCCAAAGCGGACAGTAGTATTCCAAGAGTACAGCTCGACGGGCGGCCCCATCCATGGTTGGCCGAATCGGAACGGGTCGGTTTGTGCGAGGTCATCGGTTTGCGAGTTTTTTGGGATGGCATCGAATTCGAGGATTAAAAACTTCGTATCACGTTACTGGAATTCATAAAATACTTAGAAAATCATTCTGCCACCATGATTCTGCCATCTCCAAACAGGCAGAATTCTGTGTAGGTGAGGTGTTACAAACCTTCAATGGGCGAACCAGACTCTGGAATGTTCCGTAGCAACGTAGGGGAGTTTTCTAGTATAACGGAGGCTGTCCCAGTTTGCACTCACCACCGGTGGTGGTGTTTCTTCAGCAAGATGCCCATGGGTTCCGCTGAATTAACAGCCAATTTACGCATAAGAATTTTCGAGGACCGTCATGTTTTTTGACCCCATGTATTTTCTCTACATCGCTCCCGCCTTACTGTTGGCATTCTGGGCTCAAATGCGAGTGAAATCGGCATTCGCTGAGGCGCAGAAGGTGCCGGCCCACTTGAGCGGTGCCGGCGCCGCCCGGCACATCCTCGATGCGGCCGGACTGCAGGGGGTCGCAATCGAGCCGATCCCCGGCCGGCTTTCCGACCACTACGACCCGCGGTCCAAGGTGTTGCGGCTCAGCCAGGATGTCTACTCAGCCCACACCACGGCAGCCGTGGGCATCGCCGCGCATGAAGCGGGGCACGCAATCCAGGATGCCAGGCACTATGCTCCCCTGGTGGTGCGCAATCTGGCCGTACCGGCTGCGACTTTCGGCGGAAATGCGAGTATCTGGATGCTGATGGGGGGAATGCTGTTATCGATCAAACCATTGGTGATACTTGGCATCGTCGCGTTCGCCTGTGTCGTCGCATTCCAGCTTATCAACCTGCCGGTGGAATTCGACGCCAGTGCCCGGGCTAAACGACTGCTGGTCGATTACGGCATCGTGCCCGACGGCGACATGGTCTACGTCAATCGGGTGCTCAATGCGGCCGCCTGGACCTATGTGGCCGGTACCCTGCAGGCCGTCCTCACACTGCTCTACTACATCTCGCGTTTCTCCGGCCGCGACTGAGATGAACGGGGCAGGCCCAATCACACCCCCCTTCGCCTTCCCCCTTCCGTGCGGTAGGATGGACACTGGTATGAGCTAATTCCAGTACTTCTAAATTGCCACTTCGCCGGGACGTAAGTCAGGGCGATAAGCCGTCCGGGAACCGACGTTTTAAGCAATTGTCGCGCCCGTCGGGCCGGCTTCAGCGGCCACTGCTTGGAACTACGGGATTCGTTTTGGGCAGCGTAGTAGTCATTTTCCAGGAGGAGCGTCCATGGTACAGCGTTTTTGTAATCATTCGGCCCTGTTGGTGCTGGGCCTCTTTACGGGTATGGTCGTGACAAGCCTCTGGCATGGCGGGCCCTGGCAAAATGTGATGGTTGATGCGACGGCAACGCAGGGACAGGACAATTTTTCCATCGCCACGGGCCTGATAGGCAATGGCATGGAGGGCCTCTACTTCCTCGATTACCTGACGGGTGATTTACGGGCGGTGGTACTCAATCAGCGGACGGCCAAGTTCAGCGGTTTTTTTCAATACAATATCCAGAACGACTTTAACGTATCGGGCAGCAAGAATCCCAAATTCCTGATGGTGACCGGAGTGGTCGATGTGCCGAGAGGGCGCGGGCCGACGCAAATTGGCAAAAGCGCCATCTACATTGCCGAAGCAACCACCGGGCAGGTCAATGCGTATGCGATCGAGTGGAGCTCGGCCTTGTATGCGGCGGGCAAAATGCAGCAAGGCACTTTTGCGTTGTTAGACGGCGCTCAACTGCGCACCACATTTGTTCGGGATCAGTGAAATTTCCATGCCTGACAATTGCATCAACATTCAAGTCAATGGCGAATCGCGACAGGTACACGAGGCGACCACGGTGGCCCAGTTGCTTACCGCGATGGAACTCGACAACCGCCACCTGGCGGTGGAGTGCAATCTGGAACTCGTGCCACGTGGCGCACACCACGGCAAGGTGTTGGTCGAAGGGGACCAGTTGGAGATTGTCACGCTCGTGGGCGGAGGGTAAGGGGAAATAACCATGGCAACCGTAGAGACCACCGATACAGCTACTGACAACCTGCTGCGAGTGGGTACCCATACGCTGGCCAGCCGCTTGATCGTGGGAACCGGCAAGTATGCCAGTTACGAACAGATGGGTGTGGCCCTCCAGCGGTCCGGTACCGACTGCATCACGGTCGCCGTTCGGCGCGAGCGGCTGATCGACGCCGAGGGGAACAATCTGCTCGATGCGATCGACACGTCTCGCTACACGCTGTTGCCGAATACGGCAGGTTGCTTCAGCGCGTCCGACGCGGTGCGGGTGGCTCGACTGGGGCGGGAAATTCTGCTGGGGCTGGAGAATCCCGGAGCCGACTGGGTCAAACTCGAAGTCCTTGCCGACACCAGGACCTTGCTGCCCGACCCGGTGGCAACGATTGAAGCCACCGAGCAGCTTGTGGCCGATGGTTTTCAGGTTCTCTGTTATTCGTCCGACGATCCGATCATCGCCCGTCGGCTCAAGCAAGCCGGAGCCACCAGCGTGATGCCCGCGGGCAGCCCGATTGGCTCGGGCCAGGGAATCCTCAACCCCAATAACCTGCGAATTTGCCTGGAATACTTGAAGGAAGACGATCCAGATTATCCAGTGATTGTCGACGCGGGAGTTGGCACGGCGAGTGATGTGGTCATGGCGATGGAATTGGGAGTGGATGGAGTCTTGTTGAACACGGGAATCGCCCACGCAGGTGATCCGCTGAAAATGGCCGATGCCATGCGCCATGCCACGGTCGCGGGCCGGTGTGCCTGGTTATCGGGACGTATTCCGAAAAAGCTATACGCCACCGCCAGCAGTCCCGAGGAAGGGGTGATCGCGAGGGGGAAGAGTTGAGTGGGAAGGAGTCGTTCGACTGTTCGATTTCAAAAAAAGGGCGTCCCATGGCGGATTGAAAATTGTGAATTGCGAATTAAAAATTGACAATTGAAAACCGGGAAAGAGGATTCGTGGCTCCGGAGTATCAATTGAAAGTTTGCAATTTACAATGGTCAATTTGCAATAAATTGCCTGACCCCCCTTCTGCCCGCCACCGTGTTACTGCCCCCTGGCCCCTGCCCCCTGCCCACTACTTTTGAACCCTGATTCCCTCACCATTGACGACATCCTGGGGCCTGGCGGTGCGATTGCCCGGCGGTTGGACCACTACGAAGTTCGGCCTCAGCAGCAGGCGATGGCCCATGCGGTCGCCAACGCGATCGCCGGCGGGCACCATTTGCTGGCCGAGGCGGGTACCGGGGTAGGCAAGAGTTTTTCCTACCTGGTGCCGGCGATCCTGGCGGCCACGGCACCGGCGAGCGAGGGGCGACTGGGCAATGGGGGGCAGCGGGGTAGTCCCGACTCAGGTCGGGCAGCACCGTCTGGGCGGCCACCGCGGGTGGTCATTTCGACCCATACGATCAGCTTGCAGGAGCAGTTGCTCCATAAGGACTTGCCGCTTCTCAATAGCGTCATCCCGCGGGAGTTTTCCGCAGTGCTCGTGAAGGGGCGGCGTAATTATCTCAGCCTGCGCCGTATGCAGTCGGCCCGCCAGCGGAGCGGCAATTTGTTCGTCGAACCCGAGTCGATGGACCAATTGGCCAATCTTGAGGCGTGGAGCCACGAAACGAATGATGGTTCGCTGAGCGATTTGCCTTACCGGCCATTGCATTCGGTGTGGGACGAGGTGGCCAGCGATCACGGCAATTGCATGGGACACCGCTGTCCGAATTTCAGTCGTTGTTTTTACTACCAGGATCGGCGCCGGGTGCAAAATGGGCAATTGCTGGTCGTAAACCACGCGTTGTTCTTCAGCGATCTTGCCCTGCGCCGTCACGGGGTAAGTATTTTGCCCGATTACGATGTGGTGGTGTTCGACGAAGCGCATACGCTCGAAGCGACTGCGGCCGACCATTTGGGCATCACCGTGAGCAGTAGCCAGGTTGAATATGTGCTCAATCGGCTTTATAACGACCGGACCAACAAAGGGCTTTTAGTGCACCATCGGCTGCTTGACGTGCAGCACCAGGTAGAACGGTGTCGGGTGGCAGCGGACGAATATTTCGCCGATTTGTGGCACTTGCGGGATTCGACGTTACCGGCCAATGGCCGGATCGCCGAACCGCTGACCATGGCCAATCCGTTAAGCCCCGAATTGCATGTGTTGGCACGTAGCCTGAAGCATGTGAGTCGAAGTCTTCCGGAAGAGACCGACCAGCAAGATTTTCTGGCCGCCAGTGCTCGGCTGACGAGCCTGGCGGACGAACTGGCCCAGTGGCATTGTCAGCAGTTGGAGTCGGTCGTCTATTGGATTGAGACGTCGGCGGCCCGGCGCGGCCAACCCCGCATGAAGCTGGCCGCGGCTCCGATCGATGTGGGGCCGGCGCTGCGTGAGCAATTGTACCACCAGGTCCCGACCGTGATCATGACCAGCGCGACCTTGGCCGTGGGCAAGCAGAC
>JAJRWS010000050.1 GCA_024276705.1 Planctomycetota bacterium
AAAATTTTCATAAAAGTTGACAGTCGCCGCGTGCGCGGAGCCGAGCATTAAACCTAGCAAGGCAACCAGAGTAGTGGAAAAACTAAATTTCTTTGACATGGAGATCTCCCGTTTTGTTGTTATGGGGTCCTGCCCCGTGAGAAAAGTGTCGTAACAAAGCGTCGTTATTCTGGCCCGGAGGGTCAACACATCCCTAGCCATCGTTTTGTGTCGACCCTCCGGACCTAAATCAATGTTCGTACCAGTTTCCGGTGCCTCACGGCACCGGCTAGGGTTGTGCCAGCCCTCGGGCTTATTTGTGGTTCAACAACAGCCCAGGGGGCCAATCCTCCGAATGGGTTTTTACTCAAAAAGTATCTCCTCGCGCGGGTGCTTAGTCCGCGGTAGACGAGTTCGTTGACGGATTCGCTCATAAACGGCAACCTTGACTGGTGTATCAATAGTCATTACCTTGGCTGGCCTCTTCTCCTGTCTTTTTTGGTTTCCAAAATGAACGAAAGGTAAGTTTATCATGAAATTTTGTCTTCTAGTACGGTCATTCGCAGTTCTTGCTCTCCTTGTGTTTTTGAAGGAAGGAAATATTACTTATGCTGATAGCCACCTACTTCCAAACGGAGTATTTGTTCGGGTCGATAATTCGCTGGCAAACGTTGATGTTCATGTTGAAGGTAGTGCTACTGATTTTACAGTGGGGCCTCCTGGGACCTTTGATTCTTTTGAGGAAACTACCTCGATTTCAGACGAAATCGGAGTAGCAATTGGTGTTACTGGGATTGCCACGTCTCCATCTTCTCTCGCTTCGGCAGTCAACGCGGGAACTGCATCTATTAACACGCCTTTCGATGGGGCCAATTTTGCTCCTACAGTTGACTCTTCGCTGTCATTATTGGGACATGCGAGTGCGGCGACAAGTAATGGGGCTGGAACCTGGGCCAATTCTCTAATGGCTTCTGACCATGTTTCTGTCCGTTCAGCTGCTAATGGTACTTTTCAATTGGAGCTTAGTGCTGGACAAACTCAAGCTATGTTTTACGGTACTCTCTATCTTGTGGGGGTTGGTTCCTCTATCACAACAGAAAGCGAGCGTGTTGAAGGTAGTATAGGACCTCCTGCTGTTTCAACTAGCGTAGGTGACGCCAACATAATTTTGGATATGAGTGTTGCTTCTAGTATTTCTCTTTTGGGCATTGGTACTTTTGGAGTTCAGGGCACCTATACGTCGGACACCGAACTTTGGACGGTTACAGGAACTTTACCTGGTGGCGTGTCGATTAACGAGTCGGGCAGCGGAGTCAATAGCCTATTCAATTTTGCAGTGCCAGTTCCTGATGGAATTACTGTTTCGTTCTCTTCGAGCACTGGCAGTTCCGAGGCGCGCTTTGGCGCGTCAGCCTTTGGTACACTTGAAAACCCGGCTTTTGGAACAGCCGATCTCAACTGGGGTCTTTCAGCCTCAGCTTGGGGAGTTGCCACGCCAATAGGGACGATGCCAATGGACGGCGACTTCGATGGCGATGGGGATGTCGATGACGATGATTTTGGATTTTTTGCAGACAATTTTCCCATCGACATTGGCGCTACACAAAACGAGGGCGACGCCGATGGAGACGGGGACGTTGACAGTGATGATTTGCAAATCTGGCTCGACAACACGGAGACACCAGGGATACCGGGCGATTTCGACAGCGATGCCGACGTCGATGGAAGCGATTTTCTCGCTTGGCAACGAGGCTTTGGTACTTTGAGCGGAGCAGCACTTGGCGCGGGCGATGCTGATCGCGACGAAGACGTGGACAGCACAGACCTGTCGATTTGGGGGAACAACTTTGGACTCTCGGCCGGTGTACCTCTTTTACAAGGTGCAACAGCTACGATCCCAGAGCCATCGTCCTTGGTACTCATGGTCCTGTTAGGATTGAGCATGATGGGACTGCGAGGCAATCGCTGCGGCAGTAAGCACCGGTCTGACCGTAAAACTAAGTAGTTCAATTGAAGCCTTTCTTATTCTTCGGAAACCAATTCACCACCCGCTCGGGTGCTGAGTCCGCGGTAGACGACTTCGTCGATTGCCTCGCTGAAAAATGCGATATGGCCATCCCCCCAGAGAAAATGGGCACCGCCCGGATGCCGGCTGCGGAAACCTGTATTGTTCCTCCAGCCGAGCCAGGGATGGCTGATTTCTGGCGGATCGCCAGGTGCGGCCGTGAAGTTGAGCGGCGCGTGCGTACTGGCCCAGGTGCCGTTGCTCAGCGCCCAGTACTTAAAGGAACTAAACTCGTGCAGAACCTCACCTACGATGGTTGTGTTGCTGAGCCCGTCGGTGAAACTTTTTAGTTTGACGGGTGCCAAGTGCGTGTGCCGCCAAAAGGTTCCGGCACATTCTCTGAAGCCATATTCGGTGTAGTTGTGACAGTCGGGAAGGCCGCCAAAGATGGAGCCATTTCCAATATCGTGGGGCCCCATCACGCCCACATAGCTTAACGTGGCAAAAGGGATAAGTTCCGCTCTCCAGACGTCCTCGAAGGTTTTTTCCTTGGCCTCCGAGTCGCTGGGGCAAAAGTAAACATCGACGGGAGTTCGGAGTGCCGGATGGTTCTGCGGGCGGACCATCCCCAAGGCGTCGTTCGGCACTCGCCCCGTCTGATCGATCGAGTCGAACAGCGCTTGCTGCTCGATAAATGGCAGGAGGAGTACCATCCAACTCTGGCCGTTCTCGACGACATCAACGGGAGTACCATCTGGGTGTGTTTCTGCAACATGGGGAATCTGAGTCGGAAATTGCTGAAAGCTGCTTTCGTAGTTGGCCAGCCCCAGGCCGATCTGTTTGAGGTTGTTGATGCACTGCATCCGCCGCGCCGCTTCGCGCGCTGCCTGCACGGCCGGTAGCAGCAGCGCGACCAGGACGCCGATGATGGCGATCACGACCAAAAGTTCGACCAG
>JAJRWS010000051.1 GCA_024276705.1 Planctomycetota bacterium
AACTTGCGCAGTCGGGAGTCCCCCGGAGATTGCCGGCCCTGCCAGTACCCTGACCGAGTTGAAACCGGTTTCCGGTGAAATTAGCGACCAGCCCATGGCCAGCTCCCGCAGCGGCCGACGCATTGCCACCCGCACATCCCCTTGGCCCGACCACGAACGGTCAACCCGCAAAGCCAATACGGTCATCTCGAGTCTGGGTGTCTACCTGCCTCCTGGCGTCGTAACGACGAAGGAATTGATCCAGGGCTGTAAAAAGAAAATTTGGTTTCCCCTGGAATACATGACTGGGATCCGCTCGCGGCGCATGGTGGACGGCTCGGAGTTCTCCATCGACCTGGCCCGTAAGGCCACGCTGGAGTGCCTGGCCAATTCTCCCTACACACCCGAGCAGATCGATATGGTGGTCTGCTGCAACATCACTCGCAGCGATGCGTTGCATGAAGTCTCCATGGAACCGAATACGTCGATGCAGGTCAAGCGAGATTGCGGCCTGAGCCGTGCAATCGCCTTCGACGTCACCAATGCTTGCGCGGGGATGTTTACCGGCATGGCGGTGGTCGACGCATTCCTGGCGACAGGCCGGATTCGCCGAGGTCTGGTCGTCAGCGGCGAATACATCAGTGGCATCAGTCGCACGGCCCAGTTGGAAATTTCCGAATTTCTCGATCCACGCCTCGCTTGCCTGACCGTGGGCGACGCCGGGGCGGCGGTCATCTTGGAATCGGCCGCGGGCAAGGACGTCGGCTTCCACGAATTCGAGATGTACACACTCGGCAAGTATGCCTGGATGTGCATCGGCCGTTTGACTGAGCAGCCGCATGGCGGCGCGATCATGATGGTTCCCGACCCGATGGAGCACACAGCCGTGGCCGTCAAGCATTCCGTTGCGAACGCCAAACACCTGTTTGACAACAGTGGCCGTGACCCCGAAAAAATCCAGCATCTGATCATGCACCAAACCTCCGAACGTTCGCTCCTGGACGGGGCCAAATCCATCAACAAGGTTTTCAAGAAGAAAGTCAGCACCAAGGAAAATACCATCAACAACCTGGCCGAACGGGGCAACACGGCCAGCACCAGCCATATGGTGGCGGTCTGGGACCATACGTTTTCGGGCCGAATCCAATCGGGAGATCACGCGGTTTTCGGCATCACCGGGTCCGGCCAGACCATCGGCACGGCCATCTACACGTTCGACGATCTCCCCGAACGGCTGCGAAAAATCAAAGAAACCGGAATCCGGCCCAGCAAACTCAGCAACGACCAGGTCCTGCCACCGATCGAGGATCGACCATTCGTGCGCGTGCGAATCGCTGCGGTCGGAACGTTTCCCAGTGATCAGCCACTGCCGGAAGACTCGGTCGACACGGCGGCCATCGCCGCCAGCGTCTGCCTGAAGGAGAGCGACTACACGACCCGTGATATTGAGCTATTGCTGTTTGCCGGAGTCACCCGCACCGGATATGTTGCAGAACCGGCCCTGGCGACCATGGTGGCCGGCAAGTTGAAAATGAACGATACGATCGAGTCGGAAACCGACCCCAAGACGTTGGCCTTTGATGTTTACAACGGCGCCATGAGTTTTTTCTATGCCTGCCAGATCGCCACGGAAATGATCCAAGCGGGTAAATTCCAAACGGCCATGGTGGTGGCGTCCGAAGTCGAAGTCAACCGACCGTTCTTTCCCGATTGCCTGATCGGAATGGCGGAAACGGGCGCCGCCATACTATTGGATCGTAGCGACTCGGGTCAGAGAGGGTTCGGCCGGTTTGGCTGCCACTACGAGCTGGAGCATTTCAACGCTCGGGCGGCGGTTGGCCGTTACACGGATGGGAAACCTTGCCTGAGATTGCACGAGGACGAAAACCTGCACAAGCTCTACCTGGAAGCCATTCTCCCCGCAGTCGAAGATCTGCTTGCCCGCGAAAAATTGGAGCGGTCACAAATCGATTTCCTGCTGCCGCCGCAAATTTCGCCGGAAATGAATCGCCAGCTAGCCGAATGTCTGGGAATCGATCCCGCGCGTCTGGTCGACCGGACCATTGCCGGCCAGGATCTCTACACGGCAAGCCTGGCCTACTCGCTTCAGCACCTGCGGCAGCATGACCTGACGCAACCGGGCGATATCGGTCTGATTGTCCAGGTAGCCTCCGGTATCCAGGTGGGCTGCGCGATCTATTATTTCTAACGCCATGAAGTACTCGTTGTCCCATGCGTTTGTTCGCTACCATCGCGGCCTGGGACGCATGCCGGTTCGCTGGAAGCCTTGGCTTCTATCGCTACTGGCGGCGAATATGATCATGCCACTTTTTTTTATAACTCGCCTGGAAGCCCAAGTCGTACTCGGCACGGCCCTGCTCGGTGGGGCGACCTTTGTGGCACTGACGGCCTACACGGGATTTTCACGCCTGTTGGGTCTGGCCCATTTGTGGTGGATCCCGATGATCATCTTCCTGCTCTGTCGCATCGAACCTTATCCGGCGAGCACGGCCTATGGCTTCTGGTTGCGTGCGGTCATCCTGCTGGACAGCGGCTCCCTGGTCCTGGATGTGGCCAACGTCGTGCGATACCTGCGCGGAGACCGGCAGGAAATGGTATCAGGCCTGTCTGCGGCCTCTGGCCGAGAGGACGAAAAAGTGTAAGAAATTCTCGTTCTGCGGCTCAAGCCCATGACTGAATGTATTCAGGCGAAATGCCTGAAATGCCGAATTTATTATTGAGATATCCCCTGCCCTGCAACCCTGAACCTTCTTTCGCCCATGCACAAACCTCCCATCCCTCCTGGCCATGTCGATTTGTGGTACACCCACATCGACCGAACCGACGTCCCGGGACTGCGGGCACGATACCGTGAGGTGCTCCATGGAGAAGAACGCGAACGGGCGGCCCGACTCAAATTACCTCGGGTACGCGATGAGTATCTGGTAACCCGAGCACTGGTGCGGCACGTGCTATCGCACTATGCGGACGTATCGCCTCGGGCCTGGTCTTTTACGCAAAGCGACCATGGCAAGCCGGTCGTCTCCGCGCCCTGGCCCGGTTTCGCGGCGTTCAACCTGTCCCATTCCGCGGGCATGGTCGTCGCGGCGATTGCCGCCGAGGGACAGATCGGTGTCGATATCGAAAGCCTGCAGCGAAAGACCACAGGGATTGACCTGGCGAGGCGTTTTTTTTCGGCTGCGGAAGTATCACTCCTCTTAGCCTGTCCGCCGGAATTTCAACATGATACGTTTCTCCAAATCTGGACGCTCAAGGAGGCCTACATCAAGGCGATTGGCCAGGGGCTTTCCTTTCCTCTGGACCGTTTTTCGATGAGTCTGCCGGCGGATGGTCCAGCTCGGATCGAATTCGCCTCCAAGAACCAGCGCTCGCCCGGCGAGACTTCGGACGCCTGGCGTTTTGCCCAAATCCGCTTTCACGACCATTATCATCTCTCCTTGGCAGTATCCCTGCCCCGATCGCCCGAGCTGGTTGTGACCGCAAGGGAAGTGATCCCGCTGGTCGAGAATCTTCCGGCAACCACGAATCAGGCCAGCAAAGCAGCCTCTCCCATCCTCTGCCATCGGGCCAACCAATGGTTTGCTCGCCAGGGACAAGCCTTGACCGGTGGAAACTTTGGCTTAAGCTGAGTAGTGTAGCTCCAAGAATGCCCTTGAGTGCCGCCTTTCAGAAAGGTTTTCCAGTGATGCGAGACGATCAAGAACTGGTAACGGTCTACGAAGCCTACGACGAAACGGATGCCGAAGTCGTGAAGCTGGCCCTTGCTGGCGAGGGAATTTCCAGCGTGATTGACAACGCCCACCAGGGGGGGCTCACCGGGGTACTCCAAGCCAAGCTGCAAGTTCCCTCGGACGACGCTCAAAAGGCACGCGATTTCATCCGCGCCCACGAAGCGAGCCAGGGGGACATTGTCGATTGATCTGCAAAAGATTTGCTGTCCCGTTCGGCAATCATTTGCCGCCTGTTTGGCTCGTGCTACTGACCTGCGCCAGCGGTCTTCAAGGCAGCCTGCCTTGCCAGGCCGAACCGGCAGGCCGGCAAATCTATCTGGAACAATGTGCCGGCTGCCACGGCATGCAGGGCGAAGGGGATACCAGGCAGTTTGCCGACCCGCTGTCCGGCGACCTGGCACTTCCGGAGCTGGCCCAGCTCATTGCCGAAACGATGCCCGCGGATTCCCCCGAACAGTGCGTTGGGTCCGAGGCAAAGCAAGTTGCCCACTATATTTACGCCACGTTCTATTCGCCCCTGGCCCAGGCTCGCAATGCGCCGGCCCGGGTCCGGCTGTCGCGGCTCACCGTGCGGCAATATGAAAACGCCATCGCCGATCTCACTCGAAGTTTTACAGCCCCTGGTCCGCTGGGAAAAAAAGCGAACCTGGAAGCAGATCGGCAAGGGCCGCACGGTCTCCAAGGCGACTATTTCAACGCCCATCAATTCCGGGCGAACCAGCACGCCTTCCAACGGCGCGATGCTACGATCCTTTTTGACTTTGGCATAACGAGGCCAACGGCCCCAGAGCTCACGGAATCCGAGGCTCAAGCCTCCCCCGCTCGTGCGCCGACAAAACCAAAAACCGATGCCGAGAAAAAACCGAAGGAATCACTGACGAGTTTTTCAGTCCGCTGGCAGGGAAGCCTGTTTGCACCGGCAACAGGCCTCTATCAGTTCATCCTGGAAACGCCCAATGGTTCAAAGTTGTGGCTGAACGATAACCGGGTCCCCCTGATCGATGCCTGGGTCGCATCGGGCGACATAAACCGGCACCATGCGACGATCCGACTGCTCGGCGGCCGCTTCTATCCGGTGCGGATCGATCTGTTCAAGCACAAAGAAAAAAAGGCCTCGATCCGGCTCAAATGGCTGCCACCAAACCAGTCCGAACAGGTCATCCCGGAACGGCTATTATCGCCCGTCAAGGTCACACCGACTCTCGTGGTCCGCACGCCGTTTCCGCCGGACGACCAAAGTACCGGCTACGTCCGGGCCAACCGTATTTCCCAGGCTTGGGATGAAGCGACCACCTACGCCGGCCTGGAAGTGGCCACCCGAATGCTCCAGCGCTTATCTGCCTATGTGGCGCTCCCCGAGGATCTGGCCGCACGCGGCACGCGTCTGCGTCAGTTCTGCACCACTTTCGCCCAGCGCGCTTTCCGGCGGCCCCTGAGCCCACAAGAAAACCAATTTTTTATTGACCGTTTGCTGCAAGGACCGCACCAGAACGAACGTGACCTGCAACGGGCCGTCAAGGAGACGCTCCTCCTGGTCCTCAAGTCGCCTCGGTTTCTTTACCGGGAAGCCCGTATCGGCCCACTCGAGGGTGGCGAAATATTTACTGCCTACGACACGGCTGCCTGGCTCTCCTTCACGTTGTGGGATTCACTGCCCGACGCGATCCTGCTCGAGGCGGCCGCGGCCGGAGAGCTCGAAACCCGCGCACAAGTTACCGGGCAGGCAGTACGGATGGTCAACGACCGGCGGGCGAAAGCAAAACTCCACGACTTCCTGGAGCAGTGGCTGAAGCTCGACCAGCCGGTGGAGATCGTCAAAGATTCCCAGGAGTATCCTCGCTTTAGCAAGGAACTCGCCGCCGATTTGCGTACCTCGTTGGAGTTATTGCTGGATCAGGTGGTGGAGAGCGAAGCGTTCGATTTTCGCCAGTTGCTGCTTACCGATTCGCTTTACGCCAACGGTCGCATGGCTCGATTTTACGGGGTCGATCTGCCTGCCGATGCGCCTTTCCAGCCAGTTGCGGACCGTTCGGGGCAACGCGTGGGCCTGTTGTCACATCCTTACCTGCTCGCCCGTTACGCCTACACGAGCACCAGCTCGCCAATTCATCGTGGAGTGATGATCGCCCGCAGCCTGCTGGGAAGGCGGCTTATGCCACCTCCGATCGCGGTGGAGCCTTTGCCACCCCAATCGCATGTTGGCCTGAGCACGCGCGAACGGGTGGCGTTGCAAACTCGGCCGCCACTGTGCCAAACCTGCCATCGATTGATCAACCCACTCGGATTTACGCTGGAAAACTTTGACACCGTGGGCCGATTTCGGGATAATGAGCTGGGGTTGCCGGTCGATACGGCCGGTTCTTATGTAACGAACAGCGGAGAAAAGTACCAGTTCTGGAGTGTGCCCGAACTGGCTGCCTTCCTGGCCAGCAGCAAAGATGCCCACGAGGCTTTCATTCAGGGCCTGTTTCAGTTTATGATCAACCAGCCAATTCGCGCCTTCGGTGACGACACGCTGACTACCTTGGAGCGGTCGTTTGTGGAAAACGAGTGCAGTATCCAGGCATTGCTGGCCGAAATCGCCACAACCTCCGCCTGGCGGATCCGTACCATGGAACGGCAACGCGAGTCGGTGCGGAAACAGGGAGTACAAACCACAGCCAGCACGGATTGACACGAGTCAGCGACCACCTGCAGAGCTGACGACTTGAGGAACCCTAAAAGTAATACCGCCCGATTAACGTCCTTTTACCTATCCACACAGGCCCCTGTCATCCTGAACTCCAGTAGCACGAGGTGAAGGATCTCCCTAACAAGGCTCTTCACCAGCATGGTATTGTTCCATTCGATTACGAGTACGAGCACGAGCACGAAATTCGACAGAACGGCGGAGCCTGATGGGTACAAGAACAATTAAAGATTCGTTGGACGACGGCCGTAACAGTCGACGTGAATTTCTCCGCCGTCTGGGGGTTGGTTCGGCCAGCTTGCCTTTTGTCTGCAATCTGCCCAGCCTCGGTTTTGCCGGCACGATCGCCAAGGCCACTCCGCGTAAACAGCGTCTGGTGATCGTGTTCAGTCCCAACGGAGTCGTACCGAACACCTTTTGGCCCGACGAGGAAGGCGTGCTGACTCGTTTCAAAGAGAGCCTGACGCCGCTGGAACCATGGCGAGAGCGCACGCTCTCGCTGCATGGGGTCTGCGACAAAATTCGTGGTGACGGCGACAGTCACATGCGCGGCATCGGTTGCCTGCTAACCGGCATCGAACTCTTTCCCGGCAATATTCGGGTGGCTCGGACACCCCGGCCGGCTGGTCGAGTGGGCATTCGATCGACCAGGAAATCCGCAAGTATTTGCAAAGCAACCCAACGACCCGCACCCGCTTTGGTTCGCTGGAGTTTGGCGTCCTCGTTCCCGACCGGGCGAATACCTGGACGCGGATGGTCTACTCGGGCCCCAATCAGCCCCTTGCACCA
>JAJRWS010000052.1 GCA_024276705.1 Planctomycetota bacterium
AGAGCCAATAAGAGACACCATGACCAGTGTGAGTACCCTCAACAAGAAGAGACGTACCAGATCCTCGTTGCCTGCTTTGAGGTCTACAAGAAGAAAGCAGCCCGCAGATAACGCAGATTGACGCAGATGATTCAATGCCACGTGACCGATGCGCATAAGTCTCCCGGCCTCATTTCGCTTGCCTTTGGATATGCCATTAACGTAGCACCGAATCTACGGCCTGTGAACGATTACAGGGGCGTCTGGTACTTCGACCGCGTGGTCTCGGGCCGTGAAGTGTACGCGGGACTGACCATGCGTGAACCGGGAAGCATGGAACCGAACCACCGACCGGCCAGCGCAACCACCAACACTCCAACCGCGTGGCAGGGGAATTCGCTGACTCCCGCAATCGCCCTCCAGCGCCTGCGGGGAACCCTGATCGGGCCCGACGGGCGCACCACATGCGTAATCATATCGTTTACCAAGGAAGGACTTGCCAGAAGAAGTACGCTCGTTCCGATGATCCAAGGAGCCATTACTGAATTTTGCGGCATCCCAACAGAGAACCAGCACCTGGCAGGCCCGGTCATCGACGGTCTGGCGGTGGACATCGCCAGCAGGAAGGCGCTGGATCATTTCGCCTTGCCCTCGGCCGTCGTGGTTTTCGTGGTCTGCATCACTTGCCTGGGTTCACTTCGGGCGGCGCTGCTCGTCTTTGGCGTAGCGATGATCAGCCAGGCGGCCACGCTCGCAATCATTCACTACAGCGGCGAATCGATGAGCGCGTTGATGATTGTCTTGCCACCCCTGATCCAAGTGCTGACCGTCGCGGGAGGTATTCATCTTATCAACCACTATTTCGAGGCGTCTCGAACGACAGGATATGCCGATGCCCCCCGCCAGATGCTACGTTTCGGTTGGCTGCCGTGTGTTCTCTCTTCCGGCACCACGGCCGTGGGTCTGGCATCGTTGATGCTCAGTCAAGTGACTCCCATCCGTTTGTTTGGAGCGTATGCTACCGCGGGCACCCTTCTTTCACTCGGCCTGCTGCCGACCGTCATCCCGGCATTCCTCTCCCATTGGCCCATTCGGCGAAACTTCGACTCGAAAACAAATGCCCCCACATGGGCCCCATCCGCGGGAGTCTGGTTGAGGCTCTCGAATCTTATCGCCCGGCACCACCGTATCATACCGCTGGCAAGCCTCATCCTTATGCTGGTGGTGGGTTGGGGAGCGTGGCGAATCCAAAGTTCGGTTAGCGCTCGCCGGTGACCTCGTGGTGATGCCAGCGCTACTGATGAGTCCTTTGGGGCGGCTTTTTGAACGGAGCTTCGTGCCTTGCCCGGCGGACCTGCCAGCCACGCCTGGCAGGCAATCGAACGCGATCCCCTCCCGCAAAGTTTCTCTTATCCGGTCGACCGGACATGTGTCGATCTTCCCTCGACAGATTGCCCAATCGGACTCATCGGAGAGCCGATGGTCGCCCGAGATAGGCCAATAGTTCTTTTTTTGACGACCTATTTTTTCTTGTGGGGAGTAGCACGGCCATGACCATCCGACACCGTTTGTTTTTTGCCATGCTTGCCAGTTGGACCTTGCTTTCCTGTTGGAACCTCGCGGCGCCAGCGAATGCGCAGGATGCCGTAAAACCAAAAGCCGACGCTTTGGCTGCGCCTGCCCCGGACCAGGTCGAATCGTGGTATTACCGCACTCCGGAAATGACAGCCAAAAAGACGATTCCTCAGCAGAAGGCCGAGCTACGGGCTCAGCAGCGGATGGCCCGACTGGCTGCCCAGCGATGGTATGGTTTTTCCAATGCACGCCCTACCGTGGCAGCCTTGCCCTTCACCTCAATGTATCGACCTGCCTGGCAACAACCAGGTGGCAGGCCCTACCGCTGGCCCCGCCCGATCGTCATCATTCGATGAGCCATGACGATGAGCCATGGTTGTTTTCACAATCTATGATTCCATCCAGTGCCTATGATTCCATCCGGTGGTTGAAACCACCGGATGGGGTTCCCCCAGCTTGCTTGGCAGTCGGCGTCAGAACCAAACTGGCCGGACGTCGTCAGCGGTCTTAAACCCTGCCTCTCACGAATCTCGCTGTTGCTGCGCATGCGTGCGGCAAGCCGCCAGGAGCTGGGCCAGGTGCCGAGGACCGCGCGGCCCAGAAAGTCCTTGGCTCAGCTCGTCGCACACTAACCTGGCGGTTCGGGCCAGACCTTGATCGCTAGCGTGATCCGCCAGAAAACGACTGACTTCTTTCACTTGCTGCCAATCCTGAGCGATGGTGGCCTCAAGCAAGCGTTGAGCGCTGTTGATCTGGCCATCGACCACATCCAGCACGCGGAGATTATTCACCGCCAATCGAGCGAGAAGTTGCGAGATATTCGGCAACGAAGGGTAGTCGGAGGTATCCATTCGGAACTCCTGCCGTCAGGCAGCCATGCTGGTGGAGAATGGGGCAGCTGGCATGCCAGAGCATTGCCGCAGTACCAGGGGGATGACTTTTTCAGTTGCTTGCCGTACGATACGAGCTTCCCAGTCGCTCGCCGCTGTCCGCTGACCTGCCAGGAGGATCCGAGTCTGGCGGCGAATCTCTTGGGCGGCACGCGCTCGGATGAAACCACGAGCTTCCGAGGTGCTCATGGAGGCAATGCATCCCTCAATACGTCGACGAACTCCTTCCACACTCGTCACCGCCACTTGGATCGCCTGCGATTCAACCTTGTGAACCGTGCCGATTTGCCACCCGATTTTCAAGAACCTTTGCATCATCTGACCGCTACTCCTTCCCTGAATGACACTGCCATCCAGCTCTCCAACGAACAGGAACGACAGGTTGAACCCCGTTTCAAAATGCCAATAAAGCAGCCGAAAACTGGGGATTTACGGTACTGGTCTGGATTTCTCACACGCTTCGTAGCCGGCAGGCCTTTAACGCCGGGGGACCCCGCTGGTAAGATATGCGAGCTCCACCCTGGTCTTGGAACGAATCCCAGGTCCTTCCTAAGAAATCGAGCCATTGCGAGAGGAATCTTCAAGCGATTCATGACAGCAGTTGGGGCTGACCTAAATAAGAGCCCCGACGCAGCTTGCCGAGGAGATACAACCGCCAAACTCACCTGCACTTGACCAAAATTCATTCATGGCGTAATTTCCAGGAATCCCAGGGGCTGCTAGCCTGGATGTTTCATGAATTTCGTCGGCGAGAGGCCGCAAAGTGCCGTGGATGCAAGGCAAAAGGCATTTTGGGTGCGGAACATATTGTTTAATATTTGAGCACGCCCAAAATGCCTTTTAACGCGGCAAACGCAGTGCTTGGCGGACTCGTAGCAGAAAGTTCATGAAATATTCGGGCTAACCCCCTCAGGCGCCGTGGCCAAGTGGCTAAGGCATCGGATTGCAAATCCGACATCCCCGGTTCGAATCCGGGCGGCGCCTCTATTTTCTGTGCCAAGCCCCACTTGCCGATGTTGCCGCGGTATCGCAAGTTTCAATGGCCAGGCTGACCGCATTCGCTCCTGACCCCTTTTATCTTTGACCCTTTTTGTCTTCCTCCGGAGCTTGCCCTTCCGAAAGGAAACGCTGATAGTCGAGATACAACTGAACCGATGCTTCTCCGCCCGGCTGTCGCGACATCCTGGGCGAACTCATCATGCCCGGAAACTGATAGTGGAGAATTTTTTCAAAGTTAGGAAAACGCTGCAGGTCACTCACCAAACCCAAGATCGGTCGGAGGTGAAGTTCGCTACCATTGCGAAAAACGAAGGTTTCCATATCCATCCACAGGTGGCAAGCGTACCGATTGCAGAGATCTTGCAAATATCTTGCGGCCTCCGCGCCGGTAATATCGCCTGGCGGCATGCGATGAAAACCGAATGGGCAAAGGATGTCCAAATGCGGCAGCAGCTTTTCATAGTAGCCATTGGCCTGCTTGACGAAGTGTGAATTGGTTGCCAGCATGATCGGCTTACCGGGCGCAAATTGACGCACATGCGCGCGAAACTCACAAAAGAAATCGACCAGCTGCTGGCGGCGGATATCGTCGCTGCCAAGATTGCCGGCAATCTCCTCGGAGACATACCAGCCGTAAAACGAACGATGGTGGCCGTAGCGTTGCCAAAGTTCATCGGCTACCCGTTTGTGCCAGGCAAGGGAACTGGCCGTGAAATCAAAGAACGCGTAACAGCCCACGCCTGGCATCACGTGTACTCCCAATTTTTCGGCTTCGTCGAGGATCGCCTCCAGCGGATCGTTCGAGGCGATCGGCATACGGCCAGGATAGAGTTTCGACGGATAATACGCCTTCCCATGATAG
This sequence comes from Planctomycetota bacterium, assembly GCA_024276705.1. Lineage (GTDB taxonomy): Bacteria > Planctomycetota > Planctomycetia > Pirellulales > Lacipirellulaceae > JAJRWS01. Next base: position 4,306 of record JAJRWS010000052.1, read on the forward strand.
CCGACTTTCTCTATCTGGTGTTTGCCGACATGCGTGAAATTCTGAAACATCATGGTGACCACCAGCAGGTTCTGATCGACTTCGTGCATTGCGCGCACGAGTTCCCGCCATTGCGCGGGAGTCATCTTGCCAAGCTCGTCGCGAAAAGGTGGATCCTCGCCCGGATCGTGGTGATAGATATCGACCCAAGCACCTCCCAACCTACGCGTGGAACGTACACCCGTGTCGAGAATCTCCAGCGGCCTCGCGTCGCGAAATACGATGCCGCCAGAACGGGCAACCATCCTCAGGTGGTGTTTCCCAACGCGGCCCCGTGTCGGCCAACGCATCGTAATTCCCTGGATTGACTCCGGCCCGACATACACCGCCTGCTGGCACATCAGGGCTTCCGGCTGTTCTTCGTCCAGATAAACCGAGATATCGAACTTCACCCGGCATGTTCGCTCGTTATAGACCGTCCCACGGATTTCAAGCTCGATCCGATCGGTCACCGGAGAAGGAGGAATCAACGTCATCGAAATTTTCGGGGACCGCGGCCAGACCTCACGCATCTGGTCCGCAACCGTCTTACTCGTCATCGACTCGCCAAACAACACGCCAAGTGTTAAAAGCAAGATGAGTCGTTTGCAACGAGTCTGGTAATTCGAAGGACTCCGCGACGGTAAAGAACAACAAAATTCCATCGTGGTGACACGCGATTCGAACGCGCGACCTTTGCGGTGTGTCGGTGCCACCCACGTTAGTTTTTCGTGATGACTACCGCGGTGGTTCGGAATTGATGGGACCCGGAGCTAACATTCTCAACGACTTCAAAACCCTTGACTTTGCTGCTTTTGACCGGTTTGCCGTCCAGCGTAAGGTCGCCCTTAGCATCAGGCAGCGAGATTTCAACGCGTGCTGTCATGTTGGCGGGAATCGACACAGTCAATTCAAAGGGTTTACCAGGCTCGTTGCGGATTTTGATACCTAGGGGGCCACGTATGGTTGGAATGACCGATTCCACGCGTTCCAGCGGGCCTGGCATGGGACGGATCAGCACCTTGCTAAAGCCGGCTTTAAGGGGACGCACACCGAGGAGATAGCGGGGGATAATGTTGCCCGGTACTGCGCCCCATGCGTGGTTCCAGTCCTGGTTAGGTTTAAACCTGTCGTCCCAGGCTTCCAGCGTAATGGTGGAACCGACCCGGAGCATATTGTACCAGCTGCGAATCTCCTTGGAGACCAGCAATTCAAAGGCTTCATTCGCGCGTCCGGCATTGTACAACCCTTCCAGGAGATACTGTGCACCATAAACGCTGCACGCCATACCCCGTGAGACCACGTAGTCCGCTACGCTCTGTTGATTCTCCAAGGGGACCATCCCAAAAGCCAGTGGCATCATATTGGCATGAAGCGATACGTGGTCCGTGCCCCCGGCATCGATATAGAGACCACGCTCAGCCGCAAAGAAAACCTGGTTGAACACCGATTTTACCTGTGCCGCCTTTTTCTGATATTCGGCTGCATCGGCGTCTTTACCGAGCACTGCGGCCATATCTGCCATCCGCAGCAGCGTCTGGTAGTAGAATGCATTAACAACCGTGTTCACCTCTTTAATCTGATAACCGTCCCGTTCGCCCATGGGCCAATCCAGCACAACGCGAGCACCGCGGTTGGTTGGCGCCCCTGTATTGAGCAGACCATCGGCCCGCGCCCGGAATTCCTGCGTCTTCTGTTCCTTCAGAACGTCATAGTTTTGGGCCAGCGATTCCTTATCGCCGGTATACATATAGTCGGTCCAGGCCATGAAAACCGAATGCTGACTCCATTCAATTGGCCAGGTGGGATGTTTCAGCAGATATTCATGGCTGTAACGAGCCAGGGAGTATTCACGATCCACCGCGTAGTGGGAGAGCTGGTTGATGTAGGCATCGCCTTCATAAGGAATGCGTTCCCGGTCGCCGTCGACATAGACGCCGCAGAAACTGGTTGCCTTCATGCTGTATTTGCACAGATGCCAGATAGCATTCAGGACCGGATCGGACGATTCAAACGATGAAGCCGTTTCATCAAACCGATAGTGGACGGCAACCTGCCGGACCATCGATGCCTTCAGCTCAACAGGACAGTTCACCAGTTCGACGTAGCGAAACGGTGCGATAACACCAATTTCTTTTGGTAACTTGACGGCTGCACCGTGCGTGTTTCGTTGATCTTGCGGTGGGCGGATGTCGAGCGTGTTGATGCCCTGAACCAGGGCTTGCTCGACTTTGTAATACCGAACCGTAGTCCCACCCAGCTCTTTGATGATGCCTTCAGCATTGCCCCTCTCGCCAAAATGAACCTCCATCTGCTGGGCAATTGGCGAATCCAATTCCAGTTGTAAATAGCCAAAGGCTACCTTGCCAAAATCAACCAGGTATTGTCCTTTGCTTTTTTGGGTAATTTTCGCTGGAGCAACCTCAGTCTTTTGCAGGGGATAAGTCGATGTGGCATAAGAATTCAAGTTGTTTGCCATCGTGATTTTCTGGAGTGCGGAATAGGCACTGGCCTTGTTTGCCTTATTCCAGGTTCTTACTTTCCAGAAATACGTCTTGCCGGGCCTAAGGGCATCGCCTTCATACGTTATGCTGATGGACGCAGCGGATACGACTTTGCCGGAATCCCATACGTCTGCCTTGTCCTTTGCCAGTATATCAGGATTGGACGCAACAAGAACTTGATACGCCAACTGGAAATCTCCCTGCCTGTCAGACTGCATGACCCAGGAAAATTCAGGTTGGGCGTCAGCCAATACGGTTAGTTCAGGATTCCCTATCAACTCACACATCAATCCGCTTGGCGCATTATCCAGTGCGAACAATGCATTTGACAAACAAACCAACAATAAAATGGCTACCGCTGCATATTTCAATGTTTTATCTCCTTTTCCATACTTTCCGCACATTGCGGAGGTATCGCTTTGGATTTTTCGGTGGTCACATAAGAGTCATTGTAAAACACTGTGAATGTTTTTCGAGTAGGCATTACGGACATGCCAGAGATATCGAGTGACGCCGTGCCCGTCTGGGGTATTGGTCGGATCGCAAATTCTTGACAGCACGACAGATTTGTGTACGGTTGCATCGATTCGGCTTCCGTCGCCAGCAAGCAGGTCCCACTTGCAAGGGCAATCCAGGCAAGATGAACCACCGTCCCCACTGTCGTGGGGGAGTGCCCTCTCGAGATCTTATTGCTCCGAAGCAAAAAATGTCAACAATCATCATACTCGAATGCCCCGTACCGAAGCCCGTATGCTACAATCGCACCTGGCGAAAGGGTAACGTGAATTTTCTATTGGCTGAGGGTTTTCCTGAAAAACAAGCGAGTAAAAGCCATGCTGCAGCGTCGTCGTCGCGGTTTTACGTTGGTCGAACTACTGGTAGTGATTGCCATTATCGGCATCCTGGTGGCACTGCTGCTGCCAGCGGTACAGGCCGCCCGTGAATCGGGGCGGCGGATGAATTGCCAGAACCATCTCCGCCAATGGGGGCTGGCGATGCATAATATGCATTCGTCACGGGGTTCCTTGCCCGAAGGGGCTCAGAGCAACCCGCGGCGTGTCTGGGTCGTCCTGGTCTGGCCATACGTTGAGGAGGGAAACACCTACGTGAAATTTGATCAGACGAAACACTTCTACCTGCCTCCCAACACGATCAAGAATTCGGAAGAGGGAACTTATGCCAACACGGCTCCCATTTACTATTGTCCGAGCGACCGCCCCGGTGCCTTGTGGAAGGGCGACCCCTGGTGGCGGGCACGCGGCAACTACGTCATCAACTGGGGCAACATGGCCGTTCCCTACAACCGCGGAGATCCCGTCCAGAACCCCGACCTGGGGATTGCCCCGTTTGGGTATGAAGATTTTCGCTCCCACGACAAACCTCGCACGACCAGCTTCAAGGACTTTTCCGACGGCACTTCCAAGACCATGCTGATGTCGGAAATCATCATGGCCGCCAACGACACCGATTTTGACATTCGCGGAGACATGCTCAACGACGATCGTCCCTGCAACCAGTACATGACTCTGAACACGCCGAACACGGGCATTGACGTCTCGCCCTATTGCAACAGCGCAGTCTATCCGCTGAATCCACCCTGCACCAATGCTGGTTCACGGTACGCGCACAAGTCGGCCCGCAGCAATCATCCGGGCGGAGTGCAAGTAGTCTTTGGCGATGGCCACCTGCAGTTCATTACCGATAGCATTTCGTTGGCAGTATGGCGTGCCCTGGGCACGATGAATGGCAGCGAAACCGTCGAGGAATTTTAATCATGGTGCAAAGTCAGAGGATCGCCCTGTTGGGCCTGCTGGCGGTTTGGGCGCTGTCTGGTTGTGCCCAATCGTCGACACACGGAACCGTCAACGGCACGGTCACCCTGGACGGCAAGTCGCTGCCCACGGGAACCGTGCGATTCGTGCCGGTGGATGGAGCGTCACAAACCGCATCGGCCATGGTCCAGGAGGGGGAATTCACCGCGACGGTTCCCATTGGCCGCATGCGAGTTGAATTTTCCGCATCGAAAGTCGTGGGCCAACAAAAAATGTACAATACCTCGGATAGCCCGGAAGTTGACATGGTGGCCGAGTTGCTGCCGCCTCGCTACAACGTGCAAAGCGAATTGACGCTCGACGTGCAAGCCGGCACGCAAGACGCCCCGTTTGAACTCTCCAGTGCTGCTCGAACAGGCCGGTAACCAGTAGGTGGCCAGCAATCCGGCAAAGAACAGGAATTGCGGCTGGCACCTTTGCGCTAAGCGCCAAAGCCAGGATTGCCATGAGGTCGGAATGACAACTTTCAGGCAAGGCAACCACGCCCTTCGTTCCTCAGGGACGTGCCACACATTAGTTAGGAACACCTCAATAATAACTTCGGTATTTCAGGCGTCCCAGCCGATGCAATTTGAACAGAAGGTAACAGGGAGAGGCGAACGCATTGAGCCGTATTAAGGAGAATCGGCAGCATCGCCTACGAGCCTTTCGACCAGCAAGTCCTCAAAGGCGGCCAGATCTTTCCACTGGGTTGCGACTTGCATCTTCTTCGCTTTCGCAGCCACCACGGTCATCCCCTCGTCGGTCACTCGAATCGGCAATGTTTCCATCTTGCACAAGTCTTGGGCAAACGCCAGGTAGATGGCCACCGTGTCGAATAGAACGCTGCTGGCCTTTTCCTTCTTGCCCGACTGCTGCCTGGCTGAATTGCGATCATTCCTCCAGATTCGGTAATTTTCGATCAGTGCCACCAGCAAGGGGTCCTTGCTGTCTCGAATCTTGGCGTATTTCTCACCCTGCAGGCGTACGATGCCGCAGGTATCGAGCGGCGTAATGGTCATTTCCCAAGGCGCGGTGAATACCGCCTGGCAGGCGGGCACATCGGCCCTGACATTGTACTCGGCGCTGACCTTCGGGCTGTTGTTGTAACCTTTGAAGACACTCCCATGCATGCCGACAAAGCGAGCCTTCTCGGCAATCCGCGGTTCGCGCTGGAGCGCCTCGCGAAGATTCGGCACCGGACCAATCGCAATCAGAGTCATCGGTTCCGGGGAACCCATGATCATGTCGATGATCGCCTGGACGCCGTCTTCATGCACCACGCCGGGATACGATTTTAAATCATAGTCTTCCACCCACTGCTGCTGCCTGCCACCTCCGTCGCGGTCGCCAAAAGCCACGCCAACTGGAATGTCGGTGCGGCCGGCGGTTTCCAACAGCCTGGCAATCAGTTTGGCCCGATAGGTCCCTTTCTGCTTGTCGCCCACGACCAGTTTGAGGTCCAACTCGGGGCAACGCAACAGCAGGGCCAAGGCCCAGGTGTCGTCGATATCGTCCCCAATATCCGTATCGAGGATCACCGGAATTTTCCTCGCGGAAGCCGCTTTCTCCGCAGCACCAATCCGCACTTGGACCGTAAACACAAAGACTAAGGCCATCGCTCCCAGAAGAAAGCGATTGAGGTGCGCAGATAAAATTGGCTGGGTCATGATAGCTCCATGGTTGCGAATGGGTCAGCACCACACTGAAATTGCCGCCGCGCGGAAAACACCAACCGCCGGAGTGGGTAGTCTCAGCAGTTGGTCAGAGCCGCCCATTATAGGGGGTGGGTTGGACATTTCCTAGCGGAACCCAGCGGGTAGCACCGACAGTCGTTCGGAGAGTGCGTTGCCATCTGCGATAGGCGTTTTCGAACGATTGTCGGTGTGCGGAGCACAGGAGGCATTCGGAGCACAGGAGGCATTTTGCGTGAACCTGATTTCCTCCCGTGCACCGCTTTGTTCTGGCATCATTACGTTTTGGTTTGGATCTCGTACTCGTACTCAGCATCGCGGTACTCGTACTCGACGCCTGCATTGTACTCCGCAAAATCTTCGCGGGCCACATCACCTCGCGCAATCAATCGCGTCAACATCCTTCGAGAGTCGATAAACAATCGGTCGATCGTGGTCGAAGATTGGTTCGCCCATTGTCATCCGCTTTTCGAGTACGAGTACCGGCTGGCGCCTGAGTACGAGTACGACTTGGTGCCTAACGCCACACATCAGGTGCCGGGGACGTGCGTAGCCATTTCCAGCGAGGTGGTTCCCGGTCAGCTGCATGTGATCGTTCTGGCGTAATCGAGTGTGCGTTCACTGAGATTAGTTCGGCTCATCTTCAGCGTGTTTTTTCCGCATAGTCGTACAGCCTCCCATAAGGACACTGCCCATACATGTCAGGAAAAGGGCTGCCAGGCCGAGTGAACCGGCCATGGTATAGCGTTGTGCTTTATTGATGTTTTCCGAAGCCGTAGCCGGTTGCACGACTTGAGTATGTTGCTGGGCCAAATCTGTTTCATTGGATTTGATGCGATTTGAATCAAGAACTGCGTTATCATAGGCAGCGATGACCGAATCGATAACCTTTTTCATGTCTTCTGGATTTTCTTTCCCATCGTAGCGCACTTCCAGAATTTCACCTCCCCCAGGAAAGCAGACACGGAGCTCTTTCTGCAGCCATGGAACTGGATCTGACCCTTTTTTGATGACGGTGTCGAGTTGGCTGATTTCGGGGCGACTCAATGCCGACTTCAGCACGGAGTCGCTTTTCAGCAACGCAAGTTGGGTTTGCTGAAATATTTCGAAGTCCTTGAGAGATAGCCGCTGTTGTTGGTCGAGGTTCGCCGTTATTGGTGGTTTGCTCTTAACTTGCAAGTACGCCACGATGGAGGACGATTCTGGAAACAGCCATAAAATGGCGCCACTTGCCGCGATCGCAAGCAAAAGGCCTACAGAAAGAGTCAATGGCCAATGACGCGACACGCACTGGTTAGTCGACATCCTTATTCTTGACGGTCGGCGCACAAAAAAATAAATCACTGCCCCAATGAAGTTTGTCAACAGAATAACGAGCGTCCAAGCCAGTTTGTCGTTGCCTTCCGATGATTCTTGGGTCAGGCAATCGACTAGCATCCAAATCCAAAAAATCGCTGCTAGTGCAGACAGCAAAAAGAAGGGGAGAAAGAAAGGGAGCATGAACGGCATGTTTAAATCGACGGACATTTGAACCTCCTTCGGTTTGTGTGCCTTGATCAAACGCTAACTTAGCATCTAACCTCCGGCCCGTGAACGCTTACACGCCGCCTACTCCTTCACCCGCTGCAACTTCATCCAGATGCGACCGTCACCAGGGGTGGTTTCCAGCGTGTCGGGTGCCGCCCCGTCCAGATTGGGACTCAGGCTAAGAGTCAGCATGTCACCTTCCAGTGAAAAAACGCCGTTGAGAGGCGGGCTAACACCTTGTTGCCGCGGAATCAGGGAGATACGTTTGGGGGTCGCTGCCGGGTCAACCGTGTAGCTCACCATCAGTTCTTCCGCCTCTTGCAGCTCCATCGAACCGGGCTCCACCTTGAGAAATGTGTCCGGGCCTTGGGTGATCGGCTCCCCGTTGACCTTTCGGGCAACAGCCTTCCACGTGCCCTGCAGGGCACGACGCACCGCCCAAACTGGATCGTCCCGTTCCGCATCGGTCAGGCTACGCAACTCGAAGAAGTCGAACTGCGCTTCCATCTCGCCACGAGACCCGTTCCCGTTCTTAGCCACGAGCCCCACCTTCTTGGGCGAACCATCACCCCAGGGGATGATGCCATAGGTGGTGAACGTCTTGCCGTCAAGGCTCATGGCGCATTGGTAGAGGTTGCCCCGTTTGCTGACGCGAAGCCAGAACTGTTTCTCGCTCACTTCGACCGGACAGTTATTCCCGGTGGGATTCTGCTCGCTCTCGCTGACAACATTGAGGACGGGATAACCGTAGTGGCTGTACTCGCGAACCCACTTGATGTAGTTGTCGTCATCATCGTAGATAAGCAGGCCCGCCTGCTGCCATGCCTCCTTCGGCAGAAAATTATCAATACACGTGGTCAGCACGAAATCGTGGTTGCCATCAGGCACGTCGATGAGAAAAAGATTCTTGGCGGTTGCCGGCGACTTGTGAATCGAGCCGTATTGCGTGGTAATGGTCAGCTTGCCCGGATGGGTTTCCAGGGAAAAATGAGTTGGGTCGGGGCGTATCGTCTCCCAGGCGAGCGTCAATTTCGAGTCGAAATCGTCGCGTTGCGGCAGAATGCCGGGTGTTTCAGCACGGGCAGGCAAGGCTGCCATCAGCAGTGCAACCGACACGATGGCCAAACGAATGTCAAACAGCAAGAAACCTGATCGCATGATAAATCTCCCATAAAATAATGCTGAGTCATGTACCACCCGCATAGCGGGTGGCTTGAGGAAGGCTCCTCAAAGGAGCCGGGAAGAGAATATCGTACTCGTACTCAGCAAAGCGGTACTCGTACTCGAACCCAACTGGAAGGCAAGGTCGGTCATCATCAATATCCATGGCCTTATGTTTCTGTTGAATGCAATGGTTCCAGTCGAGTACGAGTACGAGCACGAACAATATCACTACGGAACTGTCGAACTCTGCCAGTCCCCCGGCAAAGCCGGGGGTTTTCTC
>JAJRWS010000053.1 GCA_024276705.1 Planctomycetota bacterium
CATACCATTGTTGGCTGGCCATGCGGCGAAGCGCCCTTCCTCAAAGTAGACCTTGATATGACGTGGCTCCTCGGCTACAGACGAAACCGACAGAAGACAAAATACTAACGTGAGACGTGTTAACTGGACCGAAAATGTCGTTCTGAATCTCATCAATCTACCTTCCCTTTGTGATCAAGATGGCGAACATTCTTTCCCAGCTGATGGATCATCCTTATTGACCAGTTTCTTGAAATAGGAGCTGTTCCGGATTGAGGACAACGTGCTTAATGTGTTGTCGCTTCCACGTGTAGGTAATATGCACGAGTCCATCGTCGGACTGAATGACTGCTGGGTAGGAGAATTCGCTGTTGGCTTCGTTTTCAAGGGTGAGCGTTCGTCGCCAGGTCTGTCCGTCTTCGCTGATCGCGACGTTAAGCATCTCTCGATCGGATGGAGAACCTTCGTCCCGCAGCGTGTGGTTGTAGACGAGCAGATGGCGTCCATCGAAGAGCGTCACGCCATCGATTCCGGAGTTGGGGTTGGGGAGATCTGTAGCGACCATCGTACCCCAGGTCTCGCCTCCATCTTGAGACGAAGTGGTCGTGATTCGGCCTTCGCGACTGCGGCATAAAGCTTGAAGACGTCCGTTCGGATGGCTCAAAATAGTGGGCTGTATCGCATCAAACTGTTCCCTATCTTCGACGGGTCCAAATCGTTCCCAACTGGTCCCCCAATCTCGAGTTATTTCAAAGTGAACCCGCCAACCATCATGCTCGGTACTGCTTCCACATAATAGTGCGCCGTCGGACAAAAGAACCGGCTTGTTATAGATCGGGCCAAAAATGCCTTCTGGAAGACGTCGCGGCTGCGTCCATACGCGGCCACCATCGTACGACACCATGAGTTCACCCCACCAGCGACTCGGATGGGACCCGACCTTGTAGAATAACATCAGTGGGCCGTGTGGAACTTGATAGAGAACCGGATTCCAACAAGGATATCGCTTACCACGGTGCTGAATACCATTGGCGACCTCGACGGGGTCGGTCCACCCTCCCTTGTGACGACTGACCCAAATCCCCACGTCATCGGCACCTTCTTCCGTACCCCCGAACCATGCAACAACGACTCCCGCAGACGTGTTGACAATCGTCGAAGCATGACACTGCTGGAATGGAGCCTCGGTGAACACAAATTCCTGATCTTCGACACCCGGTTCTGCCAACAATCCGTCGCGATTTTTCTCTCGCGGCAATCGCGCTTGTTTCTGTTGCTGAGAGTAGTTGCTCGCGTTCTCATGCATCAGGTGATAGAAGAATCCGTCTTCGGCTCCCAGGAGGAGATCAGAAAGCCCATCGCGGTTCCAGTCGACGACGGTTGGGCTCGTGCTGTGTTTTGCTAATTCGCGACGTCCCAGCGGTCCGACTTTTTTAAGCACAATCTTACCATTCCGGGTTTCACAATTTCGCCACCAGTCGGCATTAGTCGCGTCGACCAATACATCAAGCCGCCCATCGCGATCCCAATCCACAACGTCGATTTTCCGTCGGCCGCTGCTGCCGACGCTGCCATCATTAAGTCGAATTGGGTTACCGTCTTCGTCAACAAACAACCGTTGTGGGGGAAGTAATTCCAGGTGATCGCGACTTTTGCGACGTTCATACAATGCCAGATAGCCCTCATGGTCGAGCATGATCAAATCAACCAAGCTGTCTCCGGTAAAATCAACAGCGACAGGTGTCGTTCGCCACTGGGTTACCAGTTGCTTACCGGTCGGATCCCACCAATTCCACTTCGGCTTTGGCGGATTGCCTGGCCAGCTAACCTCCACAGGCTTTGCAGCGGACAGCTTGGGGTTTTGTCGGCTTCCGATATTCCGGTACCAAAGGATCTCTCCCCACATGGAATTCACAAGCAGGTCGGGTAGACTGTCGTGGTCCCAATCGGCAATCGACAGCACCGTCTGGCCCCACTTTGCCTCACACGGGCCTTGGATCGAACCGTTCTCGCCTACCGTGATGCGAATAATTTTACCGTCAGCATGGAGGTATTCGGGAGAATCCCATTTCGGCGATACTTCGCCACCAAGGTTCTCAATAAACCCGATGGTACCAGCGCTGTTACCGCAAAGAATGTCTTCATCACCATCGCCATCCCAATCGAAGCCTACCGGAGTCGAATCGGCCCCAAACTTCACGCAGTCTGCTTCTTGCTGAAAAAACTTCGGGGGCAAAAACTGCGGAACACCGGCAACCACTTGGCCACTGTGTTCCACCAGAGCAATTCGTCCATCTTCTTGCCCTACAACAAGGTCGATGTCCCCATCGTCGTCCCAATCGATCGCTACTGGCACGATCATCTGCAGATCCATGGTCACCGGTTTTCCTCGATTGGAAAGCCTCTTGCCGACTGCATATTCTGGTTCCGATCGAGTGCCAACGTTCTCGAAATAGGTAAAACCGTCCAGGAACTCTCCGCAGATCAGATCTAAATCGCCATCGCTATCGAAATCGGCAAAGTTTGGGGATGGCCAGCCATAGACGTCCACATCAGCTCCACCAGCCTGCACACGCACTGGATCTGCGTACTTCGGATTCTCCGTCGTCCCAAGATTGCGCAGGAGGTAGACGAATCCGTGTAGTTTTCCATTTTGCCAAACCCCGCGCGTGTCGAATGCGTTATCCCACCCGTAGTCCGCCCAATCGCCAATCCCTACGATTAAATCGTAGGCGTTGTCGCCATCGTAATCGACGTAGTGCCAGTCTTTCGCCCGTGAACTTCCAGAATGGATATCGACGTCGGGGTAGATCCGCCTGGGCTTTGCAAAACCTTGCTGCTGAAAACTCACGAATTCGTGTTTCGGCATCAGAATCCGCGGTTGATCGTTGACGTACGAAATGTGCATGTAGCGGGAAGCTGTGCCGAGCCGTACTCCCGGTTTGAAAATCGGCATCTTCGTGTCATTTCCAGGATTTTCAAAGAAATAGACGCCATTGGAAGGCTTGTCGGGGCACGCTGCCAGTAAATCGAGATCACCATCTCCGTCGTAGTCCATCGGGAGAGGCCAGACCCAAAGCCCAACCCCAAGGTCGACGACGAGACCTGGGTTATTATACGACAGTCTTTGAAAATCGTCGGCCCGCGTCTTGCCAGCAAAGACGATGGCCACGATCAGAATTGCTGCTTTCAATGCATGCTTCCGCATGTTCATCGCATTTTCCGAAAATCTATGAGTACGCTAACCGGGCAAACTTTTGGGTCCTTGTACTGCCGCATGAAATGTTCCTTGTAAGTGGCTACGCAAGACCGTTCGAGCAAGCTCACGGTCTCTCTGCTTGAAAGCATCAACAATCATTTGGTGTTCACGGATTGCTTTGCTCGGATTGCTAGGTTGTTCGGACTGTTCTGAAACATGAAAGTAGTCTGACAAGACACCGTGCATTCCAGCAATGAGTGGATTTCCAGTCATAGCGAGGATAAGGCCGTGGAACGATAGGTCGGCAACGTCTGACTGCCGCCCATGGCCCGAGGCAGAGGCAATCCCCTCAAATTCCTTGGCAATACCAGCAAGCTGTTCGCATTGCTCCGACGAACAATTTGAAATGGCCAAGTCGATCGCTCCTAGTTCCAGGGTGTAACGCAGTTGCGCCAGTTCCTTTATGTTTTCACCGTCTCCTGCTCGGCCATAAAATGGGAGCCATCGGGACATGAGTTGAGCCGGATCAGGACTCCCTATCAATAGCCCTTTTCCCTGGCGACTTTCAAGGATGCCCAATCCGTGTAGCTGACTGACCGCCTCGCGGGCAATAGTGCGTGAGACACCATAATGCTGACTCACTTGCTCGACCGTCATGAAAAAGTCGCCCGCAGACAGATTCTTCTCATTCGTATCCAAATGGATGCGATCCGCGAGCGTATTGGCAAGAGTACCAACATCCTTCCGTGGCGTTCGTTTTACGTGCATGCAGACTACCTAACCCCTTAAACTATCTAGAGCAAAATGACACCAATACCTGCCTGGTTGACATGGACGTATAGTATTACTAAATTTGACTGACTAATCAAGTTGCAAGGTTGACTGAAGTCAAACCGAAAGAAAGAAGCTTTTCGCGATCCAGGGCGCGATCCAGGGATCGTCAAGACGGTCATCGATTTGCATGGGAACGTCATGTATTTTTCGAGGTCGCTTATTCCCTCACCTCACAAGCATATTGCCCATCTTGTTTACGAATATGTTAGTCTCTACGTCTACAGGCGTGATTTCCTGGCCACACTCGCCAGCTTACCGCAAACCCTGCTTGAACGTGTCGAAGGCTTAGAGCAGCTTCGCGTTATTGAGCACGGCTACCAATTACGATGTGTCGTCACAAACTGTCAGGATAACGAGTTTAGCGGTTTCAGCATCGATACCGCTGAAGACGTAAAGCGAGGCGAAGCGATGCTAAAAGAGCGTAGAATGGAGTAAGAGATGCCAAAATCTGGCCCAGAGATCGACCGGGGTTTGATCGCCAAACTCAAGGCCTCACTTTCCGAGGATGTGCGAAACCATCTGCAAGCGGCTATCGATCGAATCGTCGATACGAAAAAATCTGGTGGAAAAGTAGCGGTGGTCACGGGAAGTGGACCCAACCTTCACGAAGGGGTGACAACGCTCATTGCCGAGCTGATTCGTATTGGTGTCATTGACGGGGTGACTACAAGTTCCGCAGTGATTGCGCATGAGATGGCAGGCACGCTTGATCGGGTCAAACGGGTCGACGGAGTTCGCTGTGGAATTCCTGAAGAAAAACTACCTTTGGGTGGCCATTTCGAGTTGTCGCTGCTCGATGCAGACCAGCTCGATGCAATTAAACAGGAGCTGCAACTCGACAACGATCTCATTCGACTCCTCCAAGAGGCCGAGGGTGACGAAATTATTAAGGCTGCTGGCAACATGGCCTATCCGATGGGATACCGGACTGAACGTATTTCCACCGAGGTACTACAACGTGCAAAGATCGAAGGACGGCCGTTCGAGGAGATCGCTGGTCGCGGTGCCGATCCGCGGACAATGATCGGCGCTGGCTATCGCGCGAACGTGCCGGTCTTGATTTCCGTCCCCCAACTGGTTGGTGGTGGGAGCGTCGGACTGGCACTCGGCGACAGTATTTCCATCACCGAAAGGTCGGCACGTATTGCAAACATCCTGTCCGAAGCTGATATCATCATCGAGTCGGCTGTTGCGCTCACGCAAGAAATTCACGACGGCCCCTTTGAGATATTTACGGGCCACGGCGTTTGGGCCGATTGGGACGGCCACCCCACGTTTTCGCTGCAAGGCAAGACGCTAGTTCGTTTCGATCTGGACCCCAATCTACAAGCCGTGTGTGAAATCGAACGTGGCTCGGCCACCGTGCAAGAAGCAATCAATCAGGGTCTGCCGAAAACGAAATTGCTCAACATCCCCTTCCGCATGGAAATGTCAGGCTTCGCTCGCCTCCCTGGCAGCATTCCCGTGATCGGCGACATTGGCGTGCTATGGCCGATCCTCGCCCTTGAAGTTTCCGACCGACTCAATCTTGACCTCAAATTTCTTTCCTATCCGCAACAGTGCGAACTTGGCCAATCGATGCGCGACTTCATTGTCAAGAACATCAAGCCCTTGTCTCGCGAAAAGATGCTTTCGCGATCGTCGCACTCATGTTGCTGACGTATTTCCATTGTCTCTGATTACCCATGGGGGGATGAACCACCATGCAACGAATAGTCCCGGTTTTACTTGCCTTGTTTCTGTCGTCCGCGTTGATGTCGCCTACTGCCGCGGCTGAACCTGTTCCTGGGGCTCTAGCTGCCCTCAGCCTTCGGCAGGATTTTGAAGCGAGGCGAGAAAGTAGTTCGGAACCAGACCTTAAGGGCAATGGCGATTCCATCCCGATTCCACCCGGGAAATCCATTACCTTGCTGGATGCCGATGGGCCGGGGGTCATTACCCATCTCTGGAACACGATCGCGGCGCTAGATCCCTTCTCAGGAAGGTCGGTCGTGCTGCGTATCTACTACGATGGCAATACGCGGCCCAGTGTACAGGCACCCCTGGGCGACTTCTTTGGGGTGGGACATGGCGCTCTGAAGTCATTCACATCGATGCCGGTGACGGTTTCCGCGTCGGGGCTTTCCCGCACATGCTACTGGCAGATCCCATTTCGCAAACACATTAAAGTTACCATCACAAACGAGTCCCCTGTTTTTCCAGTGGCCGACTTTTACTATTACCTTGACTGGCAAAAACACAAGCGTCTGCCCGAAGAGACCATGTACTTTCACGCCGAGTACCGCCAATCGATGCCGGCGGCGAAGGGTCACTACACGATTCTTGACACCGTGGGGACGGGGCACTACGTGGGCACCGTCTACTCGGCCCAACAAGTAGAGATGGGTTGGTTTGGCGAGGGATACGACTTCATTTATATCGACGGAGCTGAAGTACCGCGGCTCAAAGGAACCGGCACGGAAGACTATTTCAACGATGCCTGGGGTTTTAGCGAATTTCATACACCATTTCATGGCGTAAGTCTCTATGAAGGCGTCTATCCGGGAGATCGGGTAACGGCCTATCGCTGGCACATCGCGGATCCGATTCCATTCAAACAATCCATTCGAGTGACTATCGAGCACCGTGGACGCGTCTACGACGAGACGGCAAAGGACCCCAAGGACTTTGAGATAGCATTCTCCAGCGAACGTCTCGACTGGATCAGTTCGGTCGGCTTTTGGTATCAATATCCGCCTGCCGTTATCAAGGACGAATTGCCTCCTGCATCCAAGCGAATCGCGCCCTATCGCGTGCTACCAGTGCAGTCGCTCGAACATCGTGCTGATTCGCCAAAGAACGTGCATCCATCTGACGTTGGGGTGCGGTACTTATCCTCGGGACCAGGCGACGCGATCGAATTCGATTTCTCCGTCGATCAGCCCGGACGTTATCAGCTTAGCGGAGTATTTCAGGATAGCTTTTTGAGTGGTGTCTTCCAGCCTTCACTTGATGGAAAGAAAATCAATTTACCGATCGACATGGGATCGCTCGGCGGAGGCTTCAAGTGGTACCAGTTGGATCTGCACGACCTCAAGCCAGGCAAGCACACGATTCGTTTCGAGCAAACAGATCAAAAATCAGCGCATAGCAGGACAATGGCCCCGAAATATACTGACTTCACGATCGAGTATCTTGCCATTCTTCGGCTCGAAGATATGGAAGGCTACCATCAGCTTTACCATGAGAAGAAGAGGAAGAACCGGTGAAATATGGACTATTGAAAAACTTCTGGGAAACTTCCGATACGATAGACAGCGAGAGTTTTCAACGTGCTTCCTTTATTTGTCCGGTTCCTGACGATCTTGCGGATGCTGCTCGCTGGAACCCATCAAATCAACATGGTCAAAGCATAGGACCCTCACTCGCTGCTGGGGCGGGTTTTTTTCTAGAGAGAATGAGGACGAATCCGCCAGGCTCCCCGCAGCTCCATTTCGGCCTTATTGTACGCTCTAAATTTTTCACTACACTAACGGATCTTCCATTCATCGGGCGCACCATGTTCAATGACTTTGGCTGTCGATAGTTGCAACGACAATTATGCAACGGAAGACTGGAATCGTTTCGAAAAACAGACTCGAGCACTGCTGGACAGCGAACTGTTTGACACGTTCATTCACACTCGTAAACAAGAGAGCCTCAAAGAAAACGGCGCGGCTCAGGTTTTGCCCTGGGGATGGAATCGAAAACTCTGTGAACTTCGGTTGCAGCGAAATCTGGGGACCATTATTTCCCAGAGCGCCATGGATCATGGTGTTCGACTGACCGCCAGTTTTCGTCCCTTTGAATCGGCACTCACCAAGTACTACGAAATCCCAACATTTGATCCGGACGGAAAATATCTCTGGGGATTCCTGCCATTCGCTTCGCCTGTGGTGAACTACTATCCCGAAGAGACATCCTTCGCCCATTTCCGAACTGTGTTGAAACAGATGGGACAGGAAGCAGCCGGGCAGATCAATACGATCGATATTCCAGGTGTGAAAAATACCGACGCCTTTTTACATCGTTTCCGAAGAGCCCACGACAATCTGCAAATCACTGCCAGTAACTTTCCTCCACAGCACGCAGATTCGCTGGTCTTGCAACGGCAGCCTGATGGCGAATTTCAGCTACGCCCATTCGGGCAATTCCAGGAACAGGCGGCGCAACATCGAACAATTCTGACCGGCTACCAAGTGGAAAAGCATGGCGACGGAATCCGAATTGCAAATTTGAAGATCCCCG
>JAJRWS010000054.1 GCA_024276705.1 Planctomycetota bacterium
GCAGACAAAGGTTCCGCCAGCTCTGCGATCTTACGCGCTCCGTTACGGTAGGCGCGTACACGAAAAGGATTGGCCTGCTGAAATTCAAGCAGGTCCGCGATCTGCTCGAAGAAAGCGGCAATTTCTCGATTGGTCATGCATCCAGTTTAGGCTTGCTGCCAGTGCAAGAAAGGGGGCCCAGGTTGCCGGGCCCTTCGCAGGAAAAGGTTGCTGTCCCTTTTCGCCTAATTACGCACCGAATGCCAGCCTTCCGCGTCGATCTCGGCCTGAGTACGTTGTGGACTTGCGGTTTGCCCGGTGAACTGACGCCCGGTGAACTGACGATCGGTGCTGGTCGATGAAATCGGCTTCTGATAGACGGCCGTGTGCACAGGTACACTCACCTGACTGTGGTGGTTCGGCAAGCGGCGGGCTGAACGATCGGCGGGGTCGAACAGCCTGGGAGGTTCGAGATAGGTATTGGCGTCGGCAGACCCCGTCCCCGTCGACTCAGGCAACGCTGCCGGTGCGGGTGTTGTAGGTGTCGTGGGTGCTGCGGGTGTCGTAGGTGCCGCCGCGGGCGTCGTAGGGGCTGCGGGTGTCGCAGGCGTCGTAGGGGCTGCTGCGGGTGTCGTGGGTGCCGCAGGTGTTGTAGGTGTTGTAGGTGCCGCCGCAGGCGTTGTGGGTGCCGCCGCGGGTGTCGTGGGGGCTGCGGGAGCTGTGGGTGCCACTGGGCGATGCGCCTTGAAGGTCGGATCAACCGGCGCTGTGGGCCGGGTATCTAGCTGAGGCTGAGGCGTTATGGGACCGGCCGAGGGAATGCCGCTACCGATCGCGCTCCCTGAGTAAATCGGACCGGTCGACGCCGAGGTACAACTGGAACAAGACGATGAAGGCTGCGTATAAACGGCCGAATTGACTCCTGTCGAACAAGTGCTGCAACCGCCGGTGGGAGAAGCGACGCTGCAGGTTGAACAGCCACTGCTAACCACCGGCTTCAAGGTAGCCGTCTGTGTCGCGCAACTTGAACACCCCGAGGAAACCGCCGGACTATAGTAAGCGGTCTGCACGATGGGAGTGGCCACTACCGTTTGTGCCAGAGGTGCGTACGCAGTCAGGTAGGGCTTGTACGTGACCGTGGAAACGGGTGCGTAGGCTGCCGTGTAAGGCGTGTATCCCGCCGCATAAGGCACATAGCTCGATGTATAAGGCACATAGCCCGCGGTATAAGTTGTTGCGGTCGTCGCAGCCGCATTGGCTGCTGCCTGACGCTTCGCCCGACGGCGGTCGAACCATCTCCCCAGATACCAGCCTGTATCTGGTTGCTGTACCACAACCGGCTGGTACGCAGCATAGGTGACAGGCATGTAGGTCACCGTCGGAGTTGCGGGAGTAGCGCAAGTCGTACACTGGGCACTGGCCGCACTCACCCACGGTCCAGCCATGCACAGCACGGCCGATGCGGCAACCATTGCCAATACAATAAGGCGAACTCGGATCGATTTCGATTTCATGTTCATTGGTCTCATGCTAGGAATGGGAGGATTCAGCGCAGCCCCCCTACTTCTTGTTTACACTCCCACCTACCGGTTTGGCAATGATTTTATTGCCCGACCGGTAAATTTGGTTGTTATTTCACCCTGGGGGGAGTTTGCGACCTGGGAAAAGTTGCCTTGAGAGCTACCAGTCGCACCGGAGTAGTTATGCTGCCGCGGCATGCAGGCAATGCCAGCAAACAGTCCATCAATTATAGCCCACGAACCACTGCCAGGCTGCATGAAAAAATCATACTCAATTTCTCACGACCGTATGAATCCGATGTGAGATGATGCAATAAAACAACATCCAATCAGGACCACGATTCCCGGGCAGGGTTTGCGTCACCCTGCTGCCCTGTATACGCAATTACGGAACCGCTGGTTCAATCCGACTGGTGCTAAAGAAATAGCGCGCCCCAGGTCAGCCAGGAGCTCCTTTGGCTTCCATCACGGGGCAGGAACTCAACGTTTGGGAGTGCGTAAAAAATCCAAAGCTACGGCTACGCCGCAGCACTCCATACTGTGGAGTGCGACAGCGCAGCTGTCGCTTTGGATTTTCGCACAAGTCAGCCGACCGAAAACAGGTGCGATTCGGGGGAGCGGCTCCATTCAGGGCAGGGCTTTGGCAGGCATCGCGAACGGGCTATTGTGTTAGCGCAAATCTTGGTCCAATGTCTAGCGAACCCAGTCATGCGCCCCTCGCGTTACCGGGGAATCATTCCCCGTCTTTGATTCGCCGCCTCCTGCTGCATCTGGCCCTGAGACCCTGGCCGGTAGAAGCCGATATCCTCCAGAGACTTGTAAACTTCTTCCAGTGTTTTTTCACCGAAGTTGGAGATGCTCAGCAGGTCTTCGCGTTTGGTGTGCAACAGATCATGCACGGTAAAAATCCCTTTTTCTTCCAGACAATTGGTTGTCCGCACGGCCAAACCAATTTCCGCAGTACTCATCTGCAAGCGTTCTTGCAAGCCTTCGTTGGCCAATTCTGCTTGATTGATGGGAATGCGCGTCATGACAGGGGTCCCTCCCTAAATCTTGGGTTGATTGGAGAAAACGGTTATTGCTCTCAGGCAAATCTCAATCAGCAAGGGAGTATACCAAACAGGCGCTGGCGTGCGACCCGCAAGAACTATTTTTTTCTTATTTCTTGTCTAAATAGCCCAACTGCTAGCACGAACTGGTAAGTAGGCACATCCTCCGATGACCGCTAAGATAAAACCATTCTTGCCCTGCTCGATACCCTAACTCCCCGATCCAGGACCATGGCCCCGTTTGACCCTCTTCTTGAATCTCTCAATCAGGCCCAATGCGAAGCAGTAAGACACCAGGAAGGCCCGCTGCTTACGCTAGCGGGCCCAGGCAGCGGCAAGACTCGGGTGGTGACGCACCGCGTTGCCCACTTGCTCCGCTCGGGAATTCCCGCCAGGCAAATCCTGGCATTGACATTTACGAACAAGGCGTCGAGCGAAATGCGAACTCGGATCGAGGAACTGGCCCCGGGCCAGCGGGTCTGGGTCAGTACGTTTCATCGATTTGGGGCACGCTTGATTCGACAATACGCCGACTACGTGGGCTTGACGCCGAACTTTACCATCTACGATACGTCCGATGCGCGGAAAACCTTGCGTCGGGCAATCGACGAGGCGGATATCGATACGTACCACTACAAACCCGAACAGGTGGCGGCTGCCATCAGCACCGCCAAGAGCCGCCTGGTCACCCCCGACAAGTATCAGCCCCGGACAGGCAGTCCGTTGAGCCAACTGGTCGCCGAGATCTATCCGCTTTATCAAAAACGATTGCAATCCTCTTCGGCGGTTGATTTTGACGACTTGCTACTTTATATCGCCCTGCTGCTTTATCAGAATGCAGAGATACGTGCCACGCTCGATGATCGATTCCGCTATATCCTGGTGGATGAATACCAAGATACAAATCATGCCCAGTATGTGATCCTGCGGGCTTTGTCGGTCGACCATCCGAACCTGGCGGTTACGGGTGATCCCGATCAGTCGATTTACGGCTGGCGTGGAGCGAACATTCAGAACATCCTGCAGTTCGAAACAGACTATCCCGACGTACGGATCGTACGGCTGGAAAAAAACTACCGCAGCAGCAAATGCATCTTACGCGTCGCCGACCGGTTGATCAGCTACAATCGGCAACGCAAGAAAAAGTCGCTCTTTACCGATAACGACGAAGGCCTGCCCGTACGCCTGGTGGAGTATGCAAACGGGGAAAAAGAAGCCCAGAAAATTGCTGACCACATCGCCCAGGAGGTGGCAAGTGGCCAGCGCCGGGCCAGCGATTTTGCGATAATGTATCGTATCAATGCACTTTCCCGAGGCTTGGAGAGAGCACTGCACACGGCGGGGGTGCCCTACCAGTTGGTGCGAGGGCTGGAATTTTACCAGCGTAAAGAAATCAAGGATGTACTCGGGTACTGCCAGTTGGTGAACAATCCTCGTGACGACCAGGCCGTACTTCGCACCATCAACACACCGGTCCGTGGCATCGGCCGTAAATCGATCGACTGCTTGACCCGGCACGCAACCCGCTATGCCATCTCCTTGCTGACGGCGGCCCGCGAAGCGGTCCAGGTCGACGGCCTGAAACCTCGGGCCATGAAAAAAATTGGCCAATACGTCGAACTGGTCGACCGGCTGAGCCACCTGGCCGATGCGCCGATGGAAGAAATTCTCGGCACGATCCTGGAGGAAACGGCCTATTGCGAACACCTGGAACTGAGTAACTCTGAGGAAGATCTCAACCGGTTGGCCAACATTGAGGAATTACTGACCGACGCCCGCCAGTTTGACGAGCGATTCGATGGCGAAAGGCCGGAGGATCCGAATGCTCCCGCTCCCAGCAGCCGACTGGAAGCCTACCTGGAAGACGCCTGGCTGGTCAGCGACACCGACCAGTGGGATGCGGAAACCGATCAAGTCACGTTGCTAACGCTCCATGCGTCCAAAGGGTTGGAGTTTCCCGTCGTTTTTCTGATTGCGATGGAACAGGGCATCCTGCCGCACGAACGGAGTAACTCGGACGATACGCAACTGGAAGAAGAACGCCGGCTGGCGTTTGTCGGCATCACTCGGGCAGAGCAGCAGTTGCAAATCAGTTACGCAATGCATCGCGATTTCCGCGGCCAACGCCGCAACGCGGTCCCCAGCTCCTTTCTGTTTGAGATGCCAAGAGAAGAGATGGAACGAGTTTCCAGCACCTACGACAACGCTTCCTGGAATGAGGATTGGGAGCAGGCCGATGCTCCCCTGGAAGACCCAACCTTGGACGATTCCTTCGAATTAGAGCCGAGCTACGATGAACACGACGGGATCGACGAGGATCCTGCCGCGAGCCCGTCGACCCATGGCAATCATCCCTCTCCGACCCATGCTCAATCGATCACGACGGCCGCCCGATTGGCCGAGAAGGACCAGGAACAAGGCCAGGCTACCACGGCAGCGTCTAGCCTCCGGCCACAGCTATCTCCCAACCAGTTCAAGCAGGGGATGGCCGTGGTCCATCCCGAATTGGGTCCGGGAAAGATTGTCGCCCTCTCCGGGTCGGGGCGAAACCGCCGGGCAACCGTCCGTTTCGTCACCGCGGGCCAGCGGCGCTACGTGCTGGCGCACAGCCCCCTGCGACCGGTGGGGGTTTAGGGACAGATCTTGCGATTTAGGTAAGATACGCCTGTAACAACAGATCGCATGATAATGGGGCTGGAGTCTACCGATACTCATTTCTGTCCTAAGAACTTATCTCAGTAAGCTCTTGCATACGGTACTGGCAAGGTAACTGATAAAGGTTCTGAAATAGGTTCATCATGTCCGGCCTCGCTTAAAAAGGCGACGTGCGTAGCTCATGCTGCCCGGGAAGCATCCCGGCAAACGCTAGCACCCCCTTTTGGAAAATCAGGTTATGAGTCGCCCCTATTGTCTGACTGCTGTCATCGTCCTTATTTTCACTAGCTTCCAGATTGAACCAGGCTGTGGGCAAAAGTCCTACTCAAGGAGCATCAACTCCCGGGCATTTGTCCCGGGAACCGGCACACGGATCGACTACGTAAGCGATGACTTCGAGGGAACCGATTGGCGATTCGTGCAAAACCTGCCCAAAAGCTCGCGTGAAAACGACGATCAGGTGCGGTCCCCCACCGGCTATTCGGTCAATGGACTATGGCACGAAGGTCCCGAACGGGGCCATCCTGATTCCATGCAGGTCGTCCCCACCCCCGAAGGCGGACTGGAGGGAAGCACCCAGGCGCTGTTAATTCGCACGCTCAACTCGGGAGTACCGGGAAGCCGTTCGTACGATGTGCAGCAGGACGACTTGATAGCCAACTGTATCTCGCGACTCGGCGGCACCATCAGCATCAGCGAAATGCCCAGCGTAGTGGTCCGCGTCTACCTGCCACCGGCCGACCAATGGGAAAATCGCTCCGGTCCGCAGTTTGGTTTTCGGGCGAGTGTGTCGACCATGGCGACCGAGAAAAAGTCGTTCCTGTTCTTCGGTTCGCGCACCGAAACCACCAACGAACCGTACTGGCCCGGTATGTGGATCAATTTCCGCAGCAAGACCAGCCGTCGTGTCAAGGAAGACTCGGCTTTTCTGACCATCCGCGCGGGAACGAATGGGCGTGATTTTCGGGCCTTGAATATCCCGGCCGATCAATTCGGCTGGTGGACACTCGGTATGTCCTTCACCGCCGACGGCATGGTTCACTACTACGCCCATGCCGGAGTCGAGGATCTGCAGGCCGAGGATCACCTGGCGTCGAAATTCCCCTACAACTACGAAGCCCAGCGGTTCCGTACTTATTTCTTTGACGCCTGCAACAAGAACGATGGGAAAACCTGGTCCACTCCGTTCGTGATCGACGACCCGCAACTCTACCTGGTGAACGCCTCGCGTGTCACCTCGATCGTCGCCCGGAAACAGCAACTGGCCCAGCGCAAGGAAGCCTCTCGACAGGCCAAAAAGCAACAAGCGTCAAAACGAACTACCCGTAAAGTGGCCTCGAAACGCGGCAAGCGGTCGAGGTAGGTGTCGCATATAGTTGTACAGGGACACTTCTAGCATTTAAGCTAGGAATTGTCGCTGTTGCTATAACTCACGTTGCCGAGTCTCTTTTCAGATAATTCGATTACCATCACTGAAGAACCCTCTTCTTGAGATCAATTACGACGTCGTAACCCAGGGCATCCGCAAGTCGCACCAGGGTGTTAAGTTTGACGTTCTCGACGTTATTCTCCAGTTTACTGATATTACCTCGCTCGATCCCGGCCTTTCTCGAAACATCTGCCAGACTCAGGCCTTCACGCATCCGCGCTACTTTCAGTTTCGCCAGGGCAACGCGGCCTGGACTGGGCTTTTTAATGCGGTCGCTCTGTTCTCTTTCAACCTGCTTAATAACCTTGGCAAGTTCATTCCGTTTTTCATCGGACAGTCGGCCGACGATCCGCGTTGATTTCTTCGCCAGTCGCTTGGGGACATTCTTCTTCGTCATCATCAATCCTCAACAGGAAAAGCCGTTACTGGGTATACGGTGGCATCGTCCAGCTCTTCATAGATTATCGCAATGTATTCGCCCGATGGAGTGTATCCAAAAACCATGGGGCGCCCGCTACGGTGGCTTGAAGCATCGTCCTGGGGATGCATCAAGACATGCTCGATTTCCTCAGGTCCCAAGCCGTGCTCGGCAATGTGCTCCGCATTGCCTTCCGGGCCAAGATCCCAAAATACGTGAATCCAAGCCATCTTAATTCCTTTTGTGCGATGTATTAAGATACAACACTGGAAACCAAAAGTCAAGAGGTAACATGGAAACGGTTTACCGATGCCGATTCCAGGCCACCGCCAGGGGCGTACCGGCCAAGGGCAGAAACGGAAGTAGCAGCAGGCTGCTCAGCATAAAGCCCGCAAAGAGTTTTTCCTCCGTCTGCGGCAGTTGGTTGATCATCCAACAGAGAATGCCTGCAGCGAGCGTAAGCCACAGGGCCAGACTGCGCAGGCAGGTCGAACGGCCAATCAGCTTTCGGCGCCAGGCAACCAAGAACGAAACCAGGGTCATCACGAGAAGGCCGGTAAAAAAGGTACCCCAGAGACTCATGGCTACAATCCCTTGCAGGTGCTGGGGCACCCATACCGTGGTCACCAGCATGGTCAACACGAACAAAGCGATGCCACCTGGCAGCAAGGCGAGCGTTGCGCCGCGTCGCAGTAGTGCGAGCATCATTCCATTAGCTGCCAGAGTCCAGCAGACAAGGACCCAGAGGCCGACCAGCGCGGCCAACTCACCAAGGAACCTGACCAGACTGTAAAAGTCGGTCAGGTTGAAATGTGCGAACTCACCGCCCAGGCTGCGGCTCAGCGCAATTGCCGCGGATTCTCCCTCCAGTCCCCAGGCAATCGCGCCGATCAGACCGGCCCCCAAAGCCCACACGCCGCAAGCCAACAGCGTACTCCGGGTCATGCTACGCAGCAGGGCAACGGACCACTGGGCATCGGTGATGGGTCGGGTCGCGTCGAAACTGGGAAAGTTCTGTCTTTTGCTGCGCATACCCAGGTAGATTCCCCAAGCAATAAAACTCCAGGTTCCCAGCATGGAAAACCCTCCGAATATCTCTCCAGCTTCCTGAGTATTCAGCCCTAGCAGCCACCAAAGAGCCCCATGAATGAGAGCGGCTGTGGCAAACAGGATTGGAATGGCCCGGCCTCGCTCGCGCCATTCCCGCCAACCCAGAGCGGATTGGAAATTCGTGAATTTTGCGCGTGTCGTTCGATCGGTGTGTGATTTTTCGCCGAATCCCAGAGCCAGCAATCGGGCCCATGTCGGCCCGCACCCCATGCGTTGCAAGCGAGCCGCGTGATAGCTGCCCCACACACCTCCGCCACCAACCAGCAACAGTGTGACCCATTCGCTGCCGGTGACATGGGTCCACATCCGCAGGTACTGGCTACTTTCCTCTGAAAGTCCACCCGGCTCGTAGCGAAGCCTGAACCACCAGGCAGCCAGAAGGCAGAAGGGCGCGAATAGAAGCAGACCCAAAGCGGGTGATTGCATGGTCAACCAGTGGACCGCCTGGGCCGCCAGATAGACGGTAATGATCAGAAGCACCGGGCCCAGAAGGGGCCAAGGAACCTGAAATAGCCACTTCGCCGTCAGGCAGGCCAGCCCGCAGGCCGTCGCCGCGACCCAGGCGCCGCCCAGCGAGCGGGTGAGAACCAGCTTCCAGGTGCTGATCGGCAGTGTGTACTCGCGACCCAAAGAATTCGACCAGGTCAAGAGTGTTGCCACGATGCACAACGTCATGATTCCGGTAAGCACGACATGCATCACCACCGTCGAAGGGTCGTGCTGCCAGTCATACTTGAGATGCACATAGAGAGGTCCGTAAATCAGTAGCGGCAGCAGCATCGGCAGCAACAACGTGCCGGCCAATTGCCACCCGCGCGAGCGCCAAAAGTCGGTCGTCAACGCCCACATCTGTCGGTCCATGGTTCGTGCCTCCTGTCACCTGCGATTCGCCCGATAAAGACTTCCTCGAGCGATGGTTGATCTTGCTCCACGATCTGGGCGCCGGCAGCCTCGATGGCCCGTTTCAACTGGTCCAGTTCGCCGTTACAAATCGTACTCCACTCATGCCGCTCACCGCTCCACGCACCGCTGCCTGGAAAATTGGGAGCTTCCGCTTGCGGCTGGGTGAAACGGACGGTAAGCCGATGATGGTTGCCAAGGATTTGCTCCAGCGGGCCGCACAATACGATCCGGCCACGATGGAGCATGGCCACCTCGTCGGCAACCCGCTGCACCTCGTCAAGCAAGTGCGACGAGAACAGCACATTTCGTCCTTCCTCCGTCACGCTGCGGATGATCGCTCCCAGGATATCACGGCGCACGACCGGATCGAGCCCCGAGGAAGGTTCGTCCAAGACCAGCAGCCTCGGCCGATGCGCCAGGGCGGCCAACAGACCGGTGCGGGCACGCTGGCCTCGCGACAGGCGATCGATCCGCTGTCCCAGATCCAACTGGAATGTCTCGCCCAACTGGTGGGCATAGACCTCGTCCCAATTAGGGAAAAAAGCCTGCTGATAACGTATCAACTGACCGATGGTCATCCGCTCGGGCAGATCACGCTGTTCGGACAGGTAGCCAATGTTGCCCAGCACCTCGACCGGATTCTGTACCGGGTCATGCCCCAACACTCGCACCCTTCCTTGCTGGGCTTTCAGCAGTCCCAGCAGGTGTTTGATGAGCGTGGTTTTCCCCGCGCCATTTTCCCCCACCAGGCCAAAGACAATACCAGGTCGCACTTCAAGATTGACCTGCTCCAGAGCCTGATTCTTGCCAAACCGCCGGGAAAGGTCTTGCACCCGAATGACAGGTTCGTTCATGGCGATCACCCTTTACGTTTCGTACCAGGTTTCTTACTTGTCGTTTTTTGAAATGTCCGCTCGCGCTGCCGAACCAGTTTTAAGAGCGTTTCCAGCGGCACTTCCATCTGGCTCGCCTCGGCCAGGAGCATGTCGATTCGATCGGTCAGGATCCGCACTTTCTCTGCCCGAGCCAAAGGTGAGCCATTCTCGGCAATGGTCGTGCCGGAACCCTGCCGCGTCGTAATCACGCCCGCCGTCTCCAACTCGCGATAGGCTCGGGCGACCGTATTGGGATTCACCAGCAACTGCTGGGCTAGCTTCCGGACTGGCGGCAAGCGGTCCCCCACCTCGTAGCGGCCCGCCGCGACCAAATACTTGATTTGGTTGACAATCTGCCGATAGATCGGCGCGCCATCGTCGGATGTAATACGAATGTGCATGGCCTTGATTGTACTACTGTACTAATACATTTGTCAACCCCCGATCGGGAAAAGTTTTCTGCGAGTGAATTAGCCGTAAATTGCTCACTCGATAGCTAGGGTGGCACCGACAGTCGTTCGGAGAGTGCTTTGCCTTCTTCTTTGGCGTTTTCGAACGATTGTGAAACCATCGTCGAACCAGACTGGATAGGCTATAATGATTCATCAAGTCGAGTAATCGACCACGGCTAGAAGCCGTGGCTTTGGTTTGCCCCGCAAAGCGGGGCGTGAGAACGGTTGAAACGCTTGTTTTTGGCTTCATTGCGTTTTGGTTTGGATTTCGTACTCGTACTCAGCAGAGCGGTACTCGTACTCGCCGTCAACATGGTGCTGGGCGGAAGAACGAGGAATCGA
>JAJRWS010000055.1 GCA_024276705.1 Planctomycetota bacterium
ATTGCATGCTCGCTCCCCGATGGAGACATCATTACCAGCTCCCCTTCCAGTAATTCAAAACGTCCTTGATCATCCGGCATGCGGAACAATTCATCCGCCGTCGTTATTTTTTCAGCAGTGCTCATAGCATCAGTATACTTAACTCGGGCTGACGCTTGCAACCTAAAACGGTTTACCACATTCGTGCGCGTGCTCGTAAGCACAGCCTAGGGCATCGTTTTCGATCATGACCGATCATGCAATTCGTCGTGTGGCTTTGCCGGATCTTCTGCGCCAACCGACGCATAGGTCGAGTACGAGTACCACTTTGCTGAGTACGTGCATGAAGATTGGAGACGGGCTGAGAACTGTAACCAAAGAGGGCAAGGGGCAATACCGCCCGATGAAGCACTGGAATTTAATTTTGGGGTGTAACCTCCTCTCCCTGCTGGCCCACTAAGAGTGGTGGAGAGTCTGCCGGGCTGCCGTGGGTAGCCGGTTGAGGCTCTCGAGTTCCATTTTTCTGGTTCGAGAGGAGTTTGTAGCATGTTACGAAAAAAAGGTTGGGTGGGGTTGGTGGTGCTCGGATTGAGTGTCCAGGCCGTAACGGCGGCCCCTGCGGTGGCGGCCCCGTCGGGGTCCGGAGTTGGAGGGCCTGCAGCCGGGTGGCGCGGTCCGAATAGTCCCATCGGACGAATGCTATCCGGCAATGTGGGCAGGCTGCTGGCTTTGCGGGCCGATTTGAATGTTACCGACGCACAGCGGGAGCAAATCCGTGGTATTCTGTCGGAACATCGGCAGGAGATTGTCTCCACCCTGCGGACAGTTCGTACTCAGCGGCTCGCTCTCCGCGACGCAGTACTTGCCAATTCTCCCGAAGAGTCGAAAATCCGTGCCCAAGCTTCCCAATTGGGCCAAGCGATTGCGGAGGCCGCGGTGAAGGCTTCCAGATTGCGCGGCCAAATAGGCCCCATTCTCACTCCCGAGCAGCGTGGCCGGATCGGCCAGTTTCGGGCCGAATGTGATGTTTCCATCGAACGTCTCTTGGAGGCTGCCGGCCAAGGGCCTATCTTGAAGCCATGAGCATAGCATTGGGATGTCGATACGAGGCCACTGGGAGTTCCCTTGCCATCGGTAAGGGGCTCCCCGCCTGGCTGGGCCTGATGGGGAAAGGCCGGGCCTGGGCTGAGGCGGGTGCACGCGTGAGGGCTAGGCCCGCGTGGCCGCGGTCGTTCCTGTTGGCTGCTTCTACTTCGCCCCGACCGGGCGCCCGGAACGCGGCTGAGGTGTGTCGTGACGATTCGGAAGATGTGCGAGCCTCGCTGGAAGGCGACCAGGAGGCTTATGCTCGCCTGGTCCGACGGCATCAGCAGGCGATCGCCGATAGGATGTGGCGTTTCACACGCGACCGGGCGGTGCGCGAGGAGCTGGTTCATGATACGTTTGTCGAAGCCTATTTTTCGCTGTCCGGGTTTCAGGGCCAGGCGCCGCTGACGCATTGGCTCATGCGGATTGCCACGCGTGTAGGCTATCGTTACTGGCAGGAATGCAAGCGGAATCGTCGCGAAGTTTCTTTGGCTGCGCATGAGTGGGAGCTTGGTTCCGATGCCAGTGAAATTGGCTCCGCCACCGAAGTGGGCGAACTGGTGCATCATCTGCTGGCCCAACTCGGGCCGCGCGATCGGTTGGTGCTCACGCTGATGTACCTTGAAGAACAATCCGTTGCCGGGATCGCCGATTTGACCGGTTGGAGCCAATCGCTGGTCAAGGTGCAGTTGCATCGGGCGCGCAAACGACTCAGAAAGATTTGTCAAGCGCAGGGAGTGCAGCCATGAGCAAACCGTCTATTCCCTTCGAACAGCTCGTCACCGCGGCGCGACGCGAACCGATCCCACCCTGTGACGTAGCCGAGCGCGTGGCCCAGAGCTTGCGAATTCCTGTCCGTCCCATGGCCGGGGATCGCCCACTCTGGATCGCAACCGCGCTGGCCATCGCGGCCGCGGTGGCGGTGATGGCCATGGTCTCGCAACACGATCCGCTAGTGGGCGGCCAGTTGGCGGAACAGTTTTTCCAGGTGGTCCCCACCTTACAATGAAGATACTTAGCCATGAATTCTTTACGATGAATGAAATATACGCCAGCAACATCCCGCTTCGTGTCACCAGCGCGGCAAAGCCATGGTGGCCGCGCCTGTTGGCCTGGCTGCTGTTGTTTGTTTCGGGAGCCGTGGTCGGTTCCGGGCTCACGATTCTGTTCTTACGTGACAGCGCCCTGGAGCGGATCCATCATCCGGAACGGATGCCGGCCAAAATGGCCGCCCGCCTCCGAGGCCCGCTCGATTTGACTTCCGAGCAGGTTCGGCAAGTCGAGGCGATTCTTACCGAGCGGCAACAAGCGTTGGCTCAATTACGCCGTCGTGTGCAGCCTGAGGTTGAGGCCCAATTGGACCTTGCCGAAGCGCAGATCGGCCGGACCCTGGAGGATCGGCAACGTGAGACCTGGCGCCGGCTCATGCAGCATCTCCGCCGTACCTGGCTGCCGGCGCAGGAGATTGACTGATTCTATTCTTCCGTAGAAGTCGTAGCCCAGATTGATCGCGTCTTCGGGAACCAGGGTCCAGAAGAGGGCGGGGATCCCTTGCAGATCCTCGTGGACGGAACGATCGGAGATGCTGGTTGCTTCGGTCATGGTTGCTTATTTCCTTAAGAAAACCCCCGGCTTTGCCGGGGGACTGGCAGAGTTCGACAGTTCCGTAGTGATATTGCTCGTACTCGTACTCGTACTCGTACTCGACTGGAACCATTGCATTCAACAGAAACATAAGGCCATGGATATTGATGATGACCGACCTTGCCTCCCAGTCGGGTTCGAGTACGAGTACCGCTTTGCTGAGTA
>JAJRWS010000056.1 GCA_024276705.1 Planctomycetota bacterium
CACCTTGTTTGCAGCTTCCAAAAGATTGTGAAGTTCAGCTGCAGAGTAGTGTGTCGTGATCCTTCCCGACTTGTGCCCGAGCAGGTCCTGACGATCTTCAAACGATACGCCTGCAGCGCGTAGTCGACGGCCAAAGGTGTGTTTGAGATCGTGTACCCGTACCTCGGACAATCCCGCTCGCTTCCGTGCTTTTCGCCAGGCGTTGCCATTCATCTTCTGTATCGCATGTCCCTTATAGGTAAAGACGAACTCCGAATGTTGCCCGCGTTGTTCATCGATTACCGATCGTGCGATCCGGTTTAAAACCACTAGACGTTCTTCACGGTTCTTGACCCGATCATCCGGTATCAGAAAAACGCTGGTTTCGAGTTCCGGCACCATGACCTCCCAGTCCCAACGTAAACCACACACTTCCGCTTCGCGACAACCGGTGTTGACCTTGAAGCGAGCCATCCGTCGCAGGTGTGGCGGCAGTTCCCAAAACAATCGATGCTGCTCATCCCAGGACATCGGGTATGGTTTGCGTCGATCGGATTCAGGAAGAAGTCGGATCTTGGGTGCTGCTGCCAGCCAGGTCATTCCCGATTGATCACGCCACTCGTATGCCGCCAGGTGCAATATGCGGCGAACGACTTGCAGCGAGTAATTGATCGTACGGTTCTTGACTCCCTTTTCCGTATTCCGAATCCCTGCTTTTTTGCGCGCGTCTATAAAAGGCCTCAGTGTTCCCATGTGGACCTGTTCGAGTTCAAGGTCCCCGATATAGGGGTCGAGCAACTCCAGGTGCATGGCATCGTCCGAAATGCTGGCTTTGTCTTCGCACGTATTGAGGTGCTCCGTCGCAGCCTGTCGAAACGTCCGCTTTGGTCTTACTCCGTAGACCGCTTGCTGGCGGATTTCCTCGGTCCTCCTGGCAAGGTATTCTTCCGCCCTTGTGAGGTTGCTTTCTCCAGTGCTTTCGCAAAGGCGGCAACCTCGGATTTGCTTGTCGATATGCCAGACCCCACGACGTTTGTAGAGTCCAGCTGTTCTCTTGCGTCCCATGTCAATTCTCCTCTGAGATGACCGGAACGCCCGTTGCGGGACTTATATTGGTCTATCCATGCGTCCAGATCAAGGCGATCGAAGGCAATACCTTGTTGTCCGATGCGAATTTCAATTAGATACGGGCGAACCTCTGTGTTGAAGCGATTTCTGTCCATCCCGGTATAGAATGGGGCGTCCCGTAGCCTGATCAGGCGTGGAACGAGTAGGCGCGGTGCGCAAGCCGGATCTTTGGACGCCTGGTTCATTTCCTGATCAGCGAAAGGCGAGTTTTTGGCCACAGTCAGGTGCTTCATTCCGATAATCATGGATCGCTGAACAGGACGGGGGGACATGGGCCGAATTGTGTGGCATGGTAGATTTTTCGATGTCTCCAGCGCGTCTATTCAAGTGATGCGCGTTTGTTTCTTTGCGAATCCGTATGCTGCGCGCCAATAAACATTAGCACGATGCAAATTTATTCAGCAAAGGGAAAATGTTTAGCAAAACGATAAATCCCTTAACCGTATTGCGATCTGAACGGGATGCAGTGAGAAATTTAGTGCCGCATATTTAGGGCATTGCATCCCAAGTGCGCAAAGTTGGTGGTCTGGTCGTTTTGGTTATTGTATTCGGCTATTTCAAGCAGGACGGTCTGTTATTAGTGTCTCGCCCTTGAAGATAACGGCACCGCAGATAGTGGTGGCCGAATCGATTTCAATGATGGGTTTAGGCCAGTCCGGGTTGAGGGCCTTCAGGTACAGAGAATCCCCTTCAACAATAAACTGCTTGAAGGTGGCCTCACTGGAATCATTAAGTCGCACGACGACATATTTGCCATGCGTGGGTGGAATCTTGGGATCAACAAAGATCAGCTCTCCGTCGTGGAATTTTGGCTCCATACTAACGCCGCGAACACGTAAAACGTAGGATTCTTCACTGCATTTTACCGGGCAAGGAAAGAGTTCGTCCCCAGATTGTGGGGCATAGTTTTTCGCAATTTTTGGCCATTCACGGGCTTGTACCCAGGAAATAAGCGGGTGGCGGCCGGGACCATCCGATCCTGCTGAGTACGTCTGTTGGAGCTGCGCCGTACCGTGAAGCTCGTCCATCCACCCATTCGGTTTTTCCATCTTGCGTTCCAGTTTCTCGGCGAGATCATCACCAAGTTTTCGGGGTTTACCGCTTCGCGTGGGTGTCCGGTGCCGGATCTGGCTGAGGTAAGAGCTGCTTGTGTCCGCAATACGTGCAAGTTTGGCGGCTGAGCCCGCCTCGTCGATGAGAAGCTCCAGGTTACGAAGCCGAACTGTTTCGAGCCGTCGATTCATCCGTACAAGTATACCAAGGAATTTAGCAGGATGATAAATGTTTGCCGCAGTCGTTAGGTTGTTGGCAATTTAGCCCAATGCTAACGTTTTTGTGCAGGGAGCGTAGGTGTTGTTATGGAGTTTAGTGGTTTCTATGGAGCTTAGCAGTTTTTTACGGATAGCCAGCAAACGTGAACGTGCCGAAGTGGCCGCAGTTTGCAATGACTCGATCCCGTACTTGTACCAACTGGCCGGCATGCACCGCTATGCGAGCGCCTTGATGGCGACTCGGATCGAGCAAATAACCCGACAGGTTGCCGCCCGGTCTCGAGGCCGACTCCAGGCCGTACCGAGGGAAAGTTTGGTCAAACATCCGGAGATCTTCACAGGCGTTTACGAGGTGCCGCTTGGCGACTACGGCGTGACACCATGAACAAGCCGACGACAAATCGCACCGATTCAATGCCGCAGCCGAGCGCCACCGCGGGCATGGAAAATGATCCCGAGAGTCCTACGCCATTATATCTGGAAATATCGCAAATCCAATGTTATGACCGAAATCCGCGTCACAACAAGAATCCCGAATATGACCGGATCAAGGACTCTATTCGTTCCCGCAACATGGATCAGTCACTGGTGGTCACTCAGCGACCCGGAGAGACAGACTATATGGTTTGTGCCGGGGGAAACACCTGCCTGCAAATTCTCAAAGAACTTTATGCTGAAACCGCTGACGAGCGTTTCCGGTTTGCGAATTGCCTGTTTCGGCCCTGGCGATGCGAGTCGGATGTCCTGCTGGCGCATCTTAGGGAAAATGACCTCCGCGGGAACCTCCCTTTTATCGACAAGGCGCGAGCGGTCCACCGCGCAAGACAATTACTCGGGGAGGAGCTGGGTGTCAAAAAGGTCTCAATGAGAAGGCTGGAAGCCGAACTCGGGAATGGAGGATACCGCATCAGTAGCCCCGGTATATGTCTCATGATGTATACCGTCGAGACACTGTTGGATCTGGTTCCTCAGGCCCTCGATGCCGGCATGGGCAAGCATCAGGTCAAACGGATTCGCGCTCTGGAACGGGCGGCCAGGCAACTCTGGCTACGTTGTTGTGCTGGCGGTGAAAGTACGTTTGATGCTGTGTTCACCACCTTGTGCCACCGTTACGATGGACTGGATTGGGACACCGACATTTTGCAGGGCGCCCTCGAGACCGAGATTGCCGAAGAAGCGGAGACCAGTATTCAAACGATCCGGGTGGCGCTCGATGCCGAGATTCAGGGGCGGGAACAGGTTATCCCGGAGTTCGTGCCGATCAAAGAGCCACCCCGACCGGAAATGCGTGGTAACGGTGCCGGGAACCCGGTTGCGCTTGAAGAGCCCGAAGAGCCCGAAGAGCCCGAAGAGCCCGAAGAGCCCGGTAACCATGATGAGGTAGACGCCGGTTTGGACCACAAGGGTGAAGTGCACGTAGACCCGGTACAAACACCGAGTCAATTGCAAGATCATCAGGACGAACCTGCTGCCGATGATCCTGAAGCCGAGATTGATACCGGATCGTCCAATCCGGCTGACCTGAAATCATTGCGCGGGAGAGCCTGGACCCTGGCGGCGCGCCTTGCCCAACGCAATGGTATCGGGGATCTGGTTGTATCCTTGTCGGGTCAGGGGCTTGGCTTTGTATTGCGTGACGTGCCCGACCCTGTCCTGGCAGATCAACTCGACGAGGATGCCCTGGCCCAGATCTGCGTGCTCTGGTGGCAACTCGCAGCCTGTTCAGAAATGACGTTTGCACCGCTTGAAATTATCGTGCCCATTCTGCCCGCCGGTTCTGTCCTGCGACGCGCCCTTGAAGATCAGGATGCCGAACTGCTCTTCAACAATATCTGGACGCTTGATCCCGGCCACACGGGCTACCGTCTCTGGCGTCCACTCCATGATCGGGACTGGCATGATCTGATCAATCTCATGGATACCTACCGGCGTATTCGCCACCTGGCCGCCGAAACGGGTACGGCGATCTGGGATTAACGGCGATGGAAGGTACCAAAGAAGCAGAACTGGTTACGGCTATCCTGATGTATGCCATGCGCTGTCTGGCCGAAGGTGATCAGGCGGCGCTACGTAACATGAACTTCGGTGTCAAAGAGATCGAGGCCTTGCGCGAGATGCGTGTCGCGGACCTCTACCGGGTCGAGTCCCTGCGTGCGCATTGCCTGGAGATTGTGCTGAACCGGCAGGTGTACTGGCCGATGATTGAACATCTCAGTATGCAAAGGGCGATGGAAGAAACGATTCAGACGTTGATCTCGGCCGATGCCCCCCAGGAGATGATGCAGATATTGTTTGGGCTGAATCAGCGCGATTACACGCGGTTACGCCGAACCCTCCTGGTCGACCCCGCAATTGGCCGACCGCCTGAACTGGACGAGGAGAGTTCGCATCGGCTCTGGGAAGCCTGGTCAAGTCGGGTTGAGGGTGAGGAATCCGGTTTACTGGCACCTGAGCAATATCTGGCGATTCATGGGGACACCGGCCTGTCGATGCGCGCGATCTGGAGCCTGACGCAACGCTGGGCCCAGTACGGATATCTGAACGGTCAGATCGACACGGCTACCGTTCAGGCGGGTACCCATGAATGAAATCCTGGTCACACTTCGGTCGGAAACGCTTGCCCTCGATGCCCTGATCCAGGAGACCCTCGCGCAGGCCGAGTCCTCAGTGGGTCAGGGATCGCTCGACACGATGGTCTTTCTCGGGAAACGGCACCAGTCGTTTCCAACCGCCGTGGTTAAAGATCCGGTGCTCGAACCGGTGGATAAGCTGGTCTGGATGGTTATCATGCTCGCGGTTCGCGAGACAGGTGGCAACACCACTTTCCCGGGTTACGCGTCTATCGGCAAAATGGCCAACGTGTCGTCCCGTTCCACCATCGCCCGAGCTATCGCCATATTACGGGCCACGCGCTGGATAACCCTGTGTGCACGAGTCCGTAAAGCCAACGGTCGGTATCGCGGTAACGTCTATGCGTTGCATGATGAACCGTTGCCGCTCGTCGATGCGCTGCATCTCGACGCTGGCTACATGGCCTTTCTGGATAATGCAGTTGGCCACGGCCACGCCCGTGTCCGTGCGGTTTCGCAAGGGGTTCTCGATTCCATTGATGAGGATATTCAGGCTGGCCAGGCTGTCTGCGCGCAACCCCACCCGATCGAGCGACGAATGCAAAGCATGGTGGCTACCGCAGGCAAGGGGCCACGTCGTTTTTTCTCGTTCACCGAGAACGTTGTCAGGCGGTTACGCAGTGACTTAACCCATAACAAGACAGAGCGATCACACCATGACCAAAATTCGAACTCCGCTGAAGACCGAGTTCGAAATTTGAACGCACAAAAATCGAACTCGGGTAGTTGTAGTAGTTATATTAATAAAACTACTACTACCCAGACAGGGGAGCCGTCGAAATTTGAACCCACCGGGAAAGACAATCGGCCATTGGTCTACCCGGCACGTCTGTGCGACAACCATCGACAGACCGCTGCTCGCTATCTCAGCTCACTGGCTCACGAACAGCGCCAACCCGTCCTTGATGAGCTGGAAGGCCGCTTTCGGGCGGAAGAAAAGGGAATGAAGCCGGTGTATGACGAACTCAGTTTCCTGCACTCGCTGTGTGAGCTTGTGAAGCGAGGAAAGTTTCTGCCAAACCTGGGTGTCAAGGTGCGTAATGAACGACGTGGACGGAAAAAGTCTGATCGAAAAACGGCTTCGATGACAGTACCGCAACGATCTCGAGAGACCGATGAGCAGCGAAGAAAGCGAAAGGCAGCCGGAAAAACGCATATAGCCAAAATACGCAAGCGACTTGGGATGAGGACACCAACCAGGAATCAAGGCGTTACAGGCGAAAGTTAATCCAGATAGGGTGTTGCCCGGGGCAACACTTCGACAGGGTGTCGAATATCGACACTCCCTATGGGTCACACTCCAGGTAGGCAAGCAATAAACACGGCAAGTACCGGGCAATGCGCCTGAGTGTCGTTCAGCAGAAAACGACGACTGGGCATGAAGGGGTTGTCACTTGGCAGTATCGCCAGATCACGGGCTCAATGGCGCCATGCATACAGACCACCCCACTCTTCATCAAGCGGATCAGCATCTTGTCGAGCGGCCCGGGTTGCCGGAGAAGCCGGGTGCACTCCATGGCCAGGTCTGGTTGACAGTCCAGACAAGCCTGGCCCAGCAACTTATTCACGGTCGCAAAGGAACCTCCGGTAAACCCACAATCATCGGGCTGGTCGGCTTTGCCAACCGTTTGCGCGTGATCTGGCAGGCGGCACGGAATAACGACCCTTATGCGGACTGGTGGTTGATCAAGGTCCATGAAGCCATAGAGAGTGCCGGGAACGATATTGGTCGCCGGCAAGTGGACCTGGTTAAACAACTGGAACAGATGACTGCCATGGAGGTGAGTATTGCGGCGTCCCAGCGGCCATACCGGGTTCACCTGCAATTTGCCAACCCGTATGCCTACCGAGCGGCTCAGCTGCTGGCCGAATACGACCGCCTGGCCTGCACGGCACTGACCGCGCGTCATATCGGAGTATTGGATGGTGCGGCCTATGTGGACGTTCAGCAGGCATGCGCACATAAACTGCGCGCGCTCTTTATGATCCCCCAAAGTTACCGTTTCCTGAAGATCGATCGGGAATCCGTGCGCCTGAAAACAGGGAGAAGTCACGAGGCCCGCCAGGCCATGGGCGAGGTTCCGGACGCTATCCTGAGCGGTGAACACCAGGCAGCCCTGGTGCCGCGCAAGGTGAAATTTCCATCCGGGTTTGCCGGGCACGTGAAATTGCGTCCTGAATCTCCAATACCCGACACGGCGCTGTCTGAAGACAAAAACGTCGACAGCTAGTGTATGGGGTTTTCACTGTCATGGTCCCAACCTCGCCTCATAATCCTGTACCAGAGTTTGTAATGACGTGGCAGAAAATTCGTGGCTAAGGCGAACCCCAGGCATCGTATTGTGCTGCAGCTTGATCCACGCATCGCACTGGAGGAGATCATCCTGAACCGACGAGAGCGCATTCCAGCAACCCGTCGGCAAGAGTGGCTACGTGGACTGCTGGTGCAAGGGTTACTTTCCGAGTGCCAGGCGCTTCGCGGCGCATCGGATGAGGCAGGACGCAGCCCCACCATGGCATTCGCAAACTGGATGGTCTGTGAGTCGAAAAAGTCTGCCAGTCATCCAGAGCAGGAACCTGCCGGTGTGAAGGTAAAACCCGCGCAAGCCAATACTGCCAGCAAGCCCTTCGCTGCCCTGGGCCAGGTGATCGGGTAGCGCAGAACCGCGACCCGATCGAACACTCATGAACCAAAGGATACGTAACATCATGACCGATGCGTCCTCCATAACCCCCATCCCGGTTGGCCTTGATGATGGCTACGCCTACACCAAACTCGCGCTCCCGTATGGACGTTTGATCGTCATGCCTTCACGTGCCCGGGTGGGGCAATCCGGTGTGACCTGGATTCACCAGGCCGAGCAACGCATCTTTGAATACGAAACTGAGGATGCGGTGTACTCGGTCGGCGCAGTTGATGGCGCGCCCACTCATTTTGAAGGCTACCCATGGTCCGGACTGAACCGGGCCATCGTGCAACATGCCC
>JAJRWS010000057.1 GCA_024276705.1 Planctomycetota bacterium
CCCTGGTGGCAATCGGTCTGTTTTATGACCAAGGCTATTTCAAGCAACATTTGGACAGCCATGGGATGCAATTGGAGGAATACGTCGACACCAAGGTCGAAAATCAACCCATGGAACCGGCCTGCGATAAGGCGGGCAAACCCATCATGGTGGCCATCGACACCACGGGCGGCCAACTGCTGGCCAAGGTTTGGTTGATGTATGTCGGTCGGATCAAGCTCTATCTGCTCGACTGCGATGTGGAAGGCAATCCGCCGGAAGACCGCGAGTTGACCTCGCGATTGTATGGAGGCGATGTCCGTACCCGGATCCGACAAGAGTTGGTCCTGGGCGTGGGGGGTGTGAAAGCCTTGCGCGAGCTGGGGATCACGCCGGGAGTTTACCACCTCAACGAAGGGCACAGTGCGTTCGCTCCCCTGGAAGTGATGCGTGAGCGAATGCACGACGACGGCATGACCTTCGACGATGCCCTGCGTGAAGTGGCTCATCGCACGG
This sequence comes from Planctomycetota bacterium, assembly GCA_024276705.1. GTDB lineage: Bacteria > Planctomycetota > Planctomycetia > Pirellulales > Lacipirellulaceae > JAJRWS01. Next base: position 496 of record JAJRWS010000057.1, read on the forward strand.
TCTTCACCACGCACACGCCGGTACCCGCCGGTCATGACCGGTTTGACGGGGCCTTGGTGGAAGAGCATCTGGGCCCCTTACGTCAGGAGCTGGGCATCACCTACGAACAACTGATGGGCCTGGGCCGGGTGGAGCCACAAAACGAAAGTGAACCGTTCTGCATGACGGTCATTGGCCTGAAACTTTCACGCCGTGCCAATGCGGTCAGCAGCCTGCATGGGCATGTATCGCGGCGCATGTGGGCCCATCTCTGGCCCTGGCGAGTGGAAGAAGAAATCCCGATTGGCCATATCACCAACGGCGTGCACGTACCTTCGTGGCTGGCCTATCCGATGCAGGCACTGTACGACAAATACCTAGACGCCCAATGGCAACATCACATGGGCGATCCGGCAATCTGGCAGAACATCTATTCGGTCGATCCGGGCGAGTTGTGGGAAACCCATAACGCCTTGAAAAATCGTCTGTTGGAATTTGTCCGGCGGCGGCTAAGCCGCCAGTGTCGGCGCCGCAACGAAGAGGAAGGAGCTATCGAAGCAGCCCGCACGGCGTTGGACCCCAGCGCCCTGACGATCGGCTTCGCCCGCCGTTTTGCCACCTACAAACGGGCCGACATGTTCATGCATCACCTCGAGCGGATCAGCGCCCTGATCAACGATGCCAACCGGCCTGTCCAGTTCATCTTCGCCGGCAAGGCCCATCCGGCGGACGAGCCGGGTAAGCAACTGATTCAGCGGATCGCCAATCTCCGCCATGACCCTCGGTTCTGCGGTCGGATCGTGTTCATCGAAGATTACGACATCAATGTCGGCCGGCACCTGATCCAGGGAGTCGACGTCTGGTTGAACAATCCGCGCAGGCCGATGGAGGCTTCGGGAACCAGTGGCGAAAAGGTCGTTTTCAACGGCGGCCTCAATTGTTCCGTACTCGATGGCTGGTGGGCCGAGGCGTTCAATGGCAAGAATGGATTTGCCATCGGCAATGGCAATCAGCATACCGACTTCGATTTGGGCGACGCCCGCGACGCCAACGATTTGATCAATGTGTTGGAAAACGAAATCATTCCCCTCTTCTACAATCGAGATGCGGATGGCTTGCCCCTGCAATGGATCGAACGGATGACCAACTCCATTGCCACGCTGACCTCCCGTTTCAGTGCCCACCGCATGGTCATGGATTACGTCACCAAAGCATACCTGGTAGCCGCCGGAGGCCTGAGTTCCGACATGAGTGTGAGGTAGTTGCGAGGCACGAGTTTGTAGGCCGGAACAAGCTCCGCGCAGTTCCGGCATTTATTGAGCCATGCCCCCAAGGCTGCCTCCCGGCCGCAAAAAATAATGGCCACGAAAAACGCAAAAAGACACAAAAAGGATAAAATACGCAACTCTACAAGATCCGCCTTTGTTTTTCGTGACTTTTTGTGTTTTTTGTGGCTAATCACTTTAGAACATACGCGCATATTACAAGGGTAAGACTTTAAACCTAAGCCTTAAACCCGACACCCTTTTTCATCATAAATCATAAATCATAAATTCCCCAACCCCCGACACCTGAGTCCGATTTACTTTTACCCTGGTACCCGCTTCAGCCCCCTCACCCTAACCCTCTCCCCCAACCACTTGCCGGTAAGGTGCTTTCGGCATGGAACATCTCCTGGCGGCAAGTGGCCGGGGGAGAGGGGACATTGTTTCGCTCCGGTACCCGACACCCGGCAGCTTTTGGCCGAGAGCGGAACTTTTCATTGGGGCCAACTCATCAATCATAAATCATAAATTTCCCGGCACCCGACACCTTATTCCCCACCCCCCCCAACTCGCGCCTCTCAACTCATAAACTACCCCCCCCATGCCCCCATCACCCATCACCTCTCCCGACGACCCGGCCTTGGCGGAACTCTGTTCGCGGCTGGCCGAATTGGCCGGCCCGCTCGATCAGACGGGAGCCTGGCCGGCCGAACAACTCAGGCTCTGTGGCGAGTATGGTGTCTACCGGTGGTTTCTCGATCCGACCTGGGGCGGCCAGGCGTGGGACGAACAGGCTATCCTGCGCGGCTACATGGCACTGGGCGCCGCCTGCCTGACAACGACGTTCATCATCACCCAACGCAGCGGCGCCTGCCGCCGACTGGCCAGCAGCGATAACCGACCCCTTAAGCAGCAGCTCCTCCCCTCGTTAGCTTCGGGAACGGCCTTTGCCACCGTTGCCATTTCTCACTTGACCACCAGCCGCCAACACTTGTTGAAGCCCGTACTTCGGGCAATCCGCGTAGCGGACGGATACGTACTGGACGGTTTCAGCCCGTGGGTCACCGGCGCCGCGAACGCCGACACGATCGTGGTGGCCGCGACGATGCTTGAAGGCGATAACGTCGAAAGTCTCGATTCCCCGGAGTTGGAGCCGAGCGGCACGCAACTTCTACTGGCCCTGCCGACCGACTTGCCCGGCGTGTCGACTCCCGAACCGGCCCAATTGATTGGTCTCTCGGCCAGCCACACGGGCCAGTTGCGATTAAAAAGAGTCTTCGTCCAGGACCAATACATCATCGCCGGGCCCATCGAGGAAGTGATGACCTCGGGCCAGGGTGGAACCACCGGCGGCCATCAAACCTCCACCCTCGCCCTAGGACTGGCCAAGGCGGCCATTGATTACATTGCCCAGGAAGCATCCCGGAGAAACAATCTCCAAGCACCCCTGGAAGCCTTGCAGGCCGAACACGAACAGGTCACCAACGAACTATTTTCGCTGGTGCGAGGCGTGCCCATCTGCTCGAACCAGCAGTTGCGCGGCCATGCCAACAGTCTTGTCCTGCGGGCCACGCAAGCAGCGCTGGTCGCCGCCAAAGGGACCGGCTACCTGGTGGGACATCCGGCAGGCCGATGGTGCCGCGAAGCACTCTTCTTCCTGGTCTGGAGCTGCCCACAACCGGTGTCTCAAGCCAACCTGTGCGAACTGGCCGGAATCGCCGATTAACGCCCAGCGGCCAACACCTGAACCCTGAACCCTTTTTCCCCGGCACCCGACACCTGAGTCCGATTTACTTTTACCCTGGTACCCACTTCAGCCCCCTCACCCTAACCCTCTCCCCCAACCACTTGCCGGTAAGGTTCTTGCGGCATGGAACATCTCCTGGCGGCAAGTGGTCGGGGGAGAGGGGACATTGTTTCGCTCCGGTCCCCGATACCCGGCAGCTTTTGGCCGAGAGCGGAACTTTTCATTGGGGCCAAATCATAAATCATAAATCATAAATTCCCTGACACCCCTTTACCCCTACACCCTGAGCTCAACCCCTATGGCCAACTCAAACCAGGATCCCATCGTTGTCTGGCATGAACAGAGTGTCCTCCGCGCCGACCGAGAAAAATTGGCGGGCCATCGAGGCTGCGTCGTTTGGTTCACAGGCCTGAGTGGATGCGGCAAAAGCACGGTCGCCAACCTGGTCGACCAACAATTGCACCAACGAAAAGTGCGCTGTTACGTACTCGATGGCGACAACGTGCGGCATGGACTCAACGCTACCCCGCAGCTGCTGACCGAAAAATATGGCCAGCCATTCGCCGAACGATTCGGACTAGGATTCTCACCGCAGGATCGTCAGGAAAACATCCGCCGAGTGGGAGCCGTGGCCCGCTTGATGTGCGATGCGGGCCTGGTCACCTTGACCGCATTCGTCAGCCCCTACCGGGCCGATCGCGACGCGGTGCGCGACAGCATGAACGCAGGCGATTTTCTGGAAGTATTCGTCGATGCCCCCTTGGAGGTATGCGAAGCGCGAGATCCCAAAGGACTCTACAAACTGGCACGAGCTGGCCAGATCAAAGGATTCACCGGACTCGATGCGCCTTACGAGGCTCCAGAAAATGCCGAATTAAGGCTCGAGGCGGGCCAGCGAAAGCCCGACGAGCTTGCGGGCGAAGTGATTGAGTTTCTTGTCGACAGAAAAATCATCCGTTAGGGAAAAATACAACGCCAGCTTAGGATCGTTCGAGAAATAACTGTCCGATGTCCCCTCGCCCCTTTGGGGAGAGGGCAGGGTGAGGGGCCTGGAAATATGCCAGTTATTTCTCGAACGATCCTTAGCAGATGCTTGGCGCGGCAAAGCTACGTACTCTTGAGCTACGGCTGCAGACTGCCAAAAACCAAGTGCTTACCCAGACAGCCATGCGCATTCGTAATCATGCTGGCACTCGCGCGAATATTACGAAAAAACGATAAAACAATCGGCAAGTCCCTGTTGACTTGGCCTTGGGAATCGGCATAGATTGCAAGGGAATGGCGCGGGAGCTTTGTTGTCAATACCATTTTGGCAACGGGCACCATTCCGAGGAGGGACATTCAAGGAGGAAACATCATGAACCATTCTGCGCATCGACGGCATCGACCACGCAGGGCGCCGCCCCAGAGGAGACCGTACGGTCTCAATAAAAACGGGAGCAGATTCCGCGAAAGTTACTCCCTGCGTATCCGGCGTAGCGTAAATGGTCACATGGCTCTTGCTGAACAGGGTCTTGTGGATCGGGAGCTGGGTGATCGGAGCTTGGGGCGACTCTCCGCGACAGAAATTCCAGACCAAAGCCAACGTACTTCATCCTCCAGCTCCGAGCCACGCCTCCCTGCCGAGCAGTTCGATGGAACGACAAAGGGCTCCGCCTCTTTTCAGTCTGTCCAATTGCAATCTCCACCAGTGCAATCGCGGCAGCAACTGGAAGACTTGATTCTGCAGCGGATCCACACCCGTCTGCCGGGACGTGTGCGCGATCTGATTGTTTGTATCACCGACGATTTAGTCGAACTGACCGGTGAGTGCCGCACCTATTACACCAAACAAATGGCTCAACACGTAGCCATGGGTGTGTTGGATTACCAGCAGTTGGTCAACAACATCAACGTGGTCTGCTGATTCTGGTCAGGCCGTCCTGAGGCTCACGCCCAAGGGTATCTACTTTGAGCCGTAGCCTCGGGTGCCTTGGAGACAACGCAAAACCCTATAAAACCCGAGGCTAGCGCCTTCGGCTCAGCCCTCTGGATCGCTACCCGCCACCACCTTTCCATCTTTCCACCCTTCCACCCTTCCATCATCCCACCTTCCCCCTTTTCGCCTTCTCTTCCAGCAGCGATTCCAGCTCTTGCCTGCCGCGTAAAAACTGTAGTTCAATGGCAATCGCCCACAGCGGCGTAGCCCCCAGGCTTACCGTTTGTAGTTTGACCAGGTCCTTGCGGGTACATACGGCCAATTCGGCTTTCGCCTCGGTGATCCACGTTTGCAGCGACTCCCTGGAGTTGCCATCGTAGGCATGGTGGTCGGCAAATTCACGCCATGCGGTAAGCTCGCACCCGAGCGAAATGAGCGTGTGCCGAAAACCGGCCGGATTGCCGATGCCGCAAAAAGCGGCCGTGGACCGCCCAGCCAGGTACGCAAGCGGCAATCGCTCTCCCTCCTGATTGACTAGCGCCGTGGGCCGATGCTCCACTTCGCACCACACAGCCCGGGGAGCCAAATTCGCGACCCGGCGACAAACCGCTGCCCGACCAGGATCATCGAGCAACGTGGCCCGACTGAGCACCACCACATCGGCACGACGAAGCGACTCGAGAGGTTCCCGCAACATGCCGCGAGGAAAAAGGTGTTCCATGCCGAACGGCTCGCTGGCATCCAATAATACCACATCCAGATCGCGGCCAAGTCGTCGATGCTGGAAGCCGTCGTCCAGCACAATCAGCTCGGCCGCATACCGATCGATCGCCGCCCGGGCGGCGGCCACGCGATCGGCATCCTGCACATGAGGCACCCCGGGCAGCGCATTGGCCAATTCGAGCGATTCATCGTTGGGCACGCCAGCACGGGTCCCATAGCCGCGACTGACAATCGCCACGCGCAGCCCACGGGCGACATGCCAGCGGGCAAGCCACTCGACCAACGGCGTTTTACCCGTACCGCCCAAAGTAAGATTGCCAACGCATACAACCGGTACGTCGACAGCATGTATGGCTGCGGTATGGCGGTCGTAACGGCCGTTGCGAAGTCGGACCGCCCAGCCATACGGTATCTCCGCCAAGCGCAATAGCCCACGCAACATACCGGCCACCAGCCCACGCCGCCGGCCACTGACCAGATCGCGAAAAGCGGAGGGAGTGATTAGCATGGGGTTAGGGAGTCAGGGGGCAGGGAATCTATGATTGATGATTGATGATTGATGATTGATGATTTGGCCTCAGTGAAAAGTTCCGCTCCCGGCCAAAAGCTGCCGGGTGTCGGGGACCGGAACGAAACAATGTCCCCTCTCCCCCGACCACTTGCCGCCAGGAGATGTTCCATGCCGCAAGTACCTTACCGGCAAGTGGTTGGGGGAGAGGGTTAGGGCGAGGGGGCTGAAGCGGGTACCAGAGTAAAAGCAAATCGGACTCAGCTGCCGGGTGTCAGGGACC
>JAJRWS010000058.1 GCA_024276705.1 Planctomycetota bacterium
AATTGCCACATGGCCCCACGCAGGACAGGGCGATAAGCCGCCCGGAAACCGGTGTTTTTAGTAGGTAGCACGTTGTCCGGGTCGGCTTCATCGGCCATTCTTGAAACCACTGAATTCCCCTTAAGGAACTGATCATGAACTGCCATCGACTCCAGAAACCGGCAATCAGCCAAAAGATGCTATCTTTCACCCTCCTGTTGATGGGTTTGGCCATCCCCGCAGCGGTCGCCGGAGAGAGTGCCAAACCGACTCGGGTGCTGTTTTTTAGTCGAAATGTCGGTTATGAGCATGCGGTCGTCCATCGCGAAGGGGACCAACTCAGCTTTGCCGAAAAGCGGTTGACCGAACTGCTGAAAAAAGTGGAAATTGAAACGGTTTGCGAGAAGGATGGCCGTATTTTCGATCAGGACCTGAGCCGTTTCGATGCGTTCGTTTTTTATACGAACGGCGACCTGACATTGGAAAACAAGCGCCATGTGCCTCCCATGACCGCCACCGGTTTGCAGCGCTTGCTGGCCGCGATCGACTCCGGTACCGGTTTCCTGGGACTTCACTCAACCTGCGCCAGTTGGCGCACCGCGGGTGAGAAAAACGAAAATCATCTCGATCAGCTTTCCCCTTTCTTGAGAATGCTAGGCGGAGAATTTATTGCCCATGGTGCCCAACAGGAAGCGGCCCTGCGGGTAGTGGACCCGAATTTTCCCGGGGTCCAGAAGCTGGGAAGAGCCTTGCGGCTGCACGAGGAATACTATGGGCTGAAAAATTTTGCCGACGACCTGCATGTGATCCTGGTTCAGGAGACCGCGTCGATGCGGGGCAACTGGTACCAGCGGCCCCCCTACCCCGCCACCTGGGCCCGGGTGCAAAAATCCGGTCGGGTCTTTTTTACCTCGCTGGGTCACCGCGAAGACGTCTGGACCAGCGAGCCGTTTGCCCAGATTGTGCTGGGCGGTCTTTCCTGGGTACTGGGACAAGTCGATGCCGAGGTTGCCCCAAACCTCAAGCGGGCAACTCCCGATGCCTACCAGTTGAGTCCAGAGTAGGCGTGAGGGACTTGCGGTCTCCAGCCTTAACGGTCCGGAGCTTAATCGACGGTCGTATTCCCTCCTGTCCTAAAGCAAGGAGTACAATGGGGTTACACTCGACCGCCGCGGAGGCATAAAATAGGGGCTAACCGATGATTTTCAAAAGCGTGCAGTACTGAGAAGGTCCCATGAAATACTCCCTACGTTCCTTGCTCCTCTTCACGGCCTTCATAATATTCTTTCAGTCCGGCGCTACCGCACGCGAGAAGACGTCGCCGTCCGCGCGCACGCGGGATGCAAGGTTATCCGTAGTTGTTCCATTCAAGCTGCTCTTCTCCGGTAGCCAGGACGTTGTGGATACCTGGGGCAAACTGCATTTCGGTGTGACGCCAGTGCAGCGGATTCGCGAGTGCGAGCCCCCACCGTTCACCTTTGGCGGATGCTTTCCGCGCCCTGATGGTTCGTGGGAGGTCTTTGGTCAGCAGATGACGGAGGTCACGCCCGGTGACGAACCGTATCAGCGGATCATGTCCTGGAAGCTCATTCGGGCCATCACACGCGATGGCGCGACGTTCGAGAACCTGGAGACTCGGTTCGAACAAAAGGCGGCATGGTCGGAACATTTCGCGATCGCCCGAAACCCGGACTCGGGAGAATACCTGTTGCTCAAGCTCAAGGCGGATACTTCCGGTTTTGCGTACACGGCCTTTTTCAGTTCGGACGGTAGGAGCTGGCAGGAGCATCCGGGCAATCCGCTTTTCCATGACGGCGATGCCATGAGCCTGTTTTGGAGCCCAGTACTGCACCGCTTTGTATGCATCAACAAGAGCCTCCAACCGTATCGCAAACACATCCTCGACCACGGTGGTCCCACGCCTTCCCTGGGCGATGATTCCCTACGCGACCGGCGGGTGTTGATGATGCGTTCCAGTCCCGACGGTCGCCACTGGGAACCGTCGGTTTCCATGCTCGATGTCTGGAATCGCAATAACCGCAAGGGACCGATCCCGACAGGATTTCTGACGTTGCCCGATGCCGATGACCCGCCGGACCTGGAATTCTACAGTGGCAACGGTTTCTGGTATCATGACCGCGCGTACATGATGGTGCTCAACTATGCGGCCAGCCCGCTGCTGCCGCGCAAGCACGCACCACAGTTGGACACGGAGTGGTGGACAAGTCGTGACGGCTTGCGATGGGAACGCCCGGCTCGCGGCGTCAACGCACTGGAGGCGTTTCCACGGATTCCGCGTCTCGAAACGCATCCTTTGGTTATCAACGGCACCATCCTGTTCCCGCGAGGCCCTCAGTTGTTGGGATTGCCGGAAGACCGCATCAGCTACATCGGTGCGCGGGCAAACGCCGAGTTCTCGACGATGTTGTTCTCAATGCCGGCGGCGGATCTGCTGCTGAACGTCGCGGTGCCCGCTCACGAACGTCCCTACGCAAAGGTTCAGGCCTATGTGATGGTCGCCGTGCTGGACGAGGAAGGGAACATCCTGCCGGGATTTGAAGCGGAAAAATGCCTCATTCGCAATGACGACCGTCCAGACATTCCACTGAAATGGGACGATGCCTCCGCCCGCCAACTCGCCGGACAAACCATTCGGCTCCGTTTCTTTCTTCGAGGCTCGAGCGTCTATGCCGTGACGTCCAAGGAGTAAAGAGGGGGTTCCTCGATCCGTAAAGGGTATGGGTCGCGCCGCCTTTGGTGCAATGCATAAGTGCCGACCGTGCACTCCTTTCTCAAATACACCCAGGAAGCCAGATCCGACCTGAGCAACTCATCATTGAGTTCCACATGCATTTCATCACATTGGTCCAGAAAAGGTTGATCATGAAAAACGCCAAAGCTGAAAAGAAGTCACGTCGGGAGTTTGGTCAGGATGATACGTTTTGTTCTGACCGTGGCCAAAGCTATCACCATGCGAGCGAGCAAGTCTTGAGACTCGAACGTTCCTTAGCGGTCCGGAACGTAATAGTATTCGATCCATTCCAGTTCGGCTTCCCGCCAGAATGCCTGCGTATCGTCCTCGGGGCAGCCTGCTTTGGGGCAGCCTGCCGCTTGCCACCTGGCATAGGCCATCTCCTGCACACGCTTCCTGGCAGCCTTTAATTCGTCTTTTGTTAGCAGTAACGAGTCGAGGGTTGGCAACATCACTTGCTCCGCTCCTATTCCTTTTTCTTCTTCGCGACCCCCAGTTCCTGGAGTTTGGCGACCACATCCATGCCGTGAGAACCTGGCTTGACCTTTTTGTCGATGGCTAAAATCTTACCATCGGTGCCAATGTAATAAGTCCAGCGACGTGGCAAGGGTCGCGTTAATCCCACCACGCCATAGGCGCGGGCGACTTTTTTGTCCGGATCGCTCAGAATTGGATAATTCAAGTCCAGCGATTTAGCGAAACGTGTGTTCTCTTCCGCCGTGTCGCAACTGGCGGCGAAGTACGCAATGTTGTAGGCGCTCAGGTCGTCGCCGCTCGCACGGAGCGACTTGCATTCGGCCGTTCAGCCACCGGTAAACGCTTTGGGGTACCAGGCAACCACGACCACCTTGCCTTGCTGGGTCAGTTTTGCCAACTGGTAGATCTTACCGTCCGAACCTGGTAGCTCGAACTGGGGCGCCTGATCGCCCACTTTCAACTCCGCTGCCATCGTTGTGCCTCCGGGAAATAGAGAAAAGCTACCCAGGCATGATGCCAGGATAGCACAAGTGGTTATGTGAGAAAGGTACGTTTTCATGGCGGAAATCCTTGGAGATGAGTGGCTCAGCGTGTTGCGTCGACAACCATCGTATTAAACAGAAACTTAAGAATGATGTAAAGCAGTTGGGCTCCCACTGTGTACTCAAGAGCTGTAAAAACAGTCCGCTTGCCGCCCCTATCGAGTTAAAGAAGTTTGGTGATTCCCGGTATCGGTAGCGGATAGTCGCCTGAGGGCCCAGGCCGCGTCGGTGGTTCGATCGCAAAGTTCGATGCTTCGGGCGTTGGTCCATATTGCAAATCCGCACCATAAACCTCATCCCATTTCGTCGGCTTGCCGGTATAGCAGGTGATCTGCCCCATGACCGTTGCCATCGTGCTATTGGCCATGTAGTTGCCATTGTTAATCGGCTGACCACTGCGTACCGACTCGATAAGCGCTATCTGTTCTGCTTCATAAGGTTTGCTGCGTTCACCCTGATAACGCCAGTTGTTCTCGCCTTGGATAATGCATTTATCGAGTTTGCATGTCCCCTTGGTGCCCAGGATCATGTCGCCTGAGTTGCTGTAACACCCGACTTGCGTTCGACACATGGCGTACGCCCGGGCGCCGCTGGCATATTCGTACACAACCGTGTGGTGATCGAACATGTCGCCATAGGCTTCGCCAAAAGAAGAAGCACGGCCAGCCAGGCCGAAGCACCAGGTGGGCATCTCCTCCTGCATGATCCACGACATGCGGTCCATGTTATGCACAAGCGACTGGGGGACATCGTCACCGGAGAGCCAGCGAAAATGATACCAATTCCGGAACTGGTACTCCGTTTCCGTCATTTCAGGATCCCGTTTTTCGAGACGGTAGGGTCCGCGCAGGAACATCGGCTGCATCGCCACAATGTCGCCAATGGCCCCATCGTGAATGCGCTGAATCGTTTCCTGCCAGCCTCGGTGGTACCGGCTCTGTAGCCCGGATACGATGCTCAGTCCCTTTTCCTTGGCCAGGTCACAAGCCGCTTGCATCCGCCGAACGCCCACCGGATCGATGCCGTGGGGCTTTTCGACGAAGACATGTTTGCCCGCCAGAATGGCTGCTTCCGCGTACATGGGGTGAAACTTGGAAGCGCAGGCAATCAGCACGACATCGACGCTGTCGATGACTTTCCGATAGCCGTCGAAATCGGTGAAGCAGTGCTCGTCGTCGACTTTTACCTGCTCGGGGGCAATCTTTTTAAGGTTCTTCCGGCTCGATTGGACTCGATCCGCGAAGATATCGTACATGGCGACCAGTTTTACATCGGAGTCGGCCTTCATGCTCTGGGCCGCTGCCCCCGAACATCGACCACCGCAACCGATCATGCCAATTCGGATCGTTCCCGCGCCTGCGGCATGCGCGCTCCGGGCCAGGGTCAGGCCACTCGCCACCACCGTGGTTTTCGCGGTCGTTTCTAGGAACCTTCGCCGTGTCAACCGATCCGCCATGTCATTGCTCCTTCGGGGTGTTGTGAGAGGAAATGCCTAGCTCCTGCAGCGTGCGACGGACCCATGCAAGTGACTTCTCAATCATCGCACCGCCCTGGCCTTCGCATTCGATGCTGAGTACCCCATCGTAACCAGAATCGCGGAGCACTTCCAAACAGCGGCGAATATTGTCGGCGTTGGCGCCGTCTCCCAGGGCGCATTGGCTGACGGCGATGCCGGTTTGCTCACCTCGAGATGCCGCAGCCAGCGATTCGGAGACATCCTTGACATGCACATGGCTCACCCGATCGATGAATTGGCGCAAATAGGCCACCGGATCCTGGCCGGCGATAAAAGTGTTGCCCGTATCCATGTTCAACCGCAACAGCGGACTGTCGCAAAAATCAAGCATCCGCTCCATCATCTCGGGCCGGGTGGTAAAATGACCATGAGGTTCGATGTTGACCGTGATCTCATGAGCCTGGGCGACTTCGATTATCTGTTCGTAGCTCCGTTTCATCAGGTCCATTGCCGCTTCGTCGGATAATCCTTCGGGCGGCGCCATCCCATCGGTCGTGTCGACTTTCGAGCAACCGATCAGTTTGGCCCACTGGATCGACTTCATCACGTAGGGCACACCACGCAAAGGCCCATCCTTGCCGGAAAGCGGGTAGGCCGCGTCGACTTGCGAAAACCGTACGTCATAGCGGTCCATTTTCTGGCGGAGCAGGACAGGATCTTCGTACAAGGCTACATGGGGTTGGTAGCCCAGGCCATGGATCCAGCTTACCCCATCGATCAGGCCACACTCAATGAAGTGGACGCCGTTGCTTTGGGCCCATTCGAGACAGGCCTCGAAACTGAAGTAAGCAGAATTGAACGCATCCGTATGAAAGCCAATGTGCATCGCGAACCCCCAATCAACAGAAGAACTGGAAGGGATAATTACAGCGTCAGAACCGATCGTAATGGGAGAGACGACTCGGCGTCAACTGCCTTGGCTCACCGGGAAGAACGGGCTATCATTCACATTCGTGCCCTCGGAATCGGCAGACGATACCGAGGTGGCAACCTTTTGATTGCGTGTTGCCATTTCAAGGACCGTATATCCGTCTGACGTTCCGTGGGGCCGAGTTGATTCGTTGAAACCTCTGAGTAGAGCCTCAAGACCACTTCGCCCGACCAGGGATCCTACAATGCCCACAGTACTGTATGCCGCGCTCATGGCGTTTTATCTTATCGCTTGCCAGGCTGTCGAGTCTGTTCAAGCGGCAACACCTCGACAGGGGACGGTCAGCGGTACGGAAATCATCATCGGCCCCTTCCTTGAAGTCCCGGTTGAAAACCACCAGAAACGGATTCAGGAAATAATGGATCGTGCCAAGGGGCCGTACCGATACTTCACATTCGCTCCAGGAGATTACACCCTTACCGACCCTCGGGGAATTCTCGTTCCCTCGGGTGCGACATTGAGAATGGAGGGGGTCCGTTTCCATCTTCCAGCATCCATGCATAAGGATGGGCAGGCATTTTTACTGAATGATGTAGCCGGTATCGACTGGAGTGGTGGTGCTATCATCGGCCAGCGAGAGCAATGGGCTCCTGGCACCAATGTGGCGGGCTTGCGCATCGTGGGAAAGTGCCACGACATTCGCATCCGCAATTTGACCTGTAGTAAGCTATCCTCCAATGCGATCGGAGTCTTTGGCAAAAGCGATGAGAACCCTATTCGCAATGTCACCCTGCTGCAGGTGACCGGCCGCCAATGCTGCAACCGTTATGGGGACTACCTCAGCGATCAGCCAGGCCCGGCAGAGGGAAGTGAGCGAAAAGACCAGGGCACGGTGGCCTTTTATCATGTCGATGGCTGGCTGGTGGATGGCTGCCGCTTTGTAAATTCGCGCTCGGACGGCACGCATTTCTACCACAGTCACAATGGGCGCTTTGTCAACAACGTCGTGTCAGGCAGCAAGATGGGAGGATATTTCCTGGAAAACTGCGAAACGGTATTGGCTTCGGGCAACTTGTTCAGTCATAACGGCTCGCGCGGGGTTACGATCGAACGGAATAGTCAATTCTGCACACTCACCCACAACATCATCCGCTGGAGTGGCCGCGAAGGGCTTTGGGCGCCTGAAGTCCAGGGGATTCTGGTGCAAGGGAATGTGTTTCGTGAAAACGGCCGTAAGGACGATGGCCAGCGTGACGCCGAGATTCGGCTGGACAACTCCGAAGCCTATGCAGTCAACACCGATGCCATCCGGATTGAAAACAATCTGTTCTATACCACTCCCCGGCAGACGGCGGTATTATTTATGGGAAAAGGGATGAACGGTCGCGTGGTGTTGAAAAACAATACGTTCACCGGAGATGCGCCGGAAAGGGTGGATGAAACTCCCGAGCCCTAAGGCGGAGGGCGGGAAGCGGAGAACAGAGAGCGGAGAGCGGAGAGCGGAGAGCGGAGAAAAAACAAGATTATCACGATTGGCTTTCCTTATTCCCTTCTCTTGTTCTCAGTGGAGGCCGCCGAAGAGCCCTGAACAGCAGGATCAGCTTGCAAATCAATTCCGGTGGGTTGGGGGGGAACCCCCCAATGTACTTCCAAATGACCATCCATTCTCTTCCACCTCAGAATACGACATTGGTCGCTTCCCAAACGAATCATCTGCGTCAATCTGCGTCATCTGCGGGCCTCCTTGAATAGGAACCCATGGGAGACGGTGTGAACAATTAGTACTTTCTTCAAGAAGAAACCTTGCAGATCCCCGGTCGTCTGCTTTGAGGTCTCCAAGAAGAGAGAAGCCCGCAGATGACGCAGATGACGCAGATAAGTTGTAGCCGCGCATGCCATCCGGTCAGGTCGGACCTACAATCCATGGAGGTTTGATGCGATACTGACTTTGTCGTGTTTCTTGCGTTTTTGAATTTTGGTTCGTGATTTGATAGCACAATCCTTGTACGACACGGCTGCTTTCTACGACAGCATATTCTGCGGGCTCAGAAAAGCAGGTGTTTTATAGGCTCACCGACCTGTAAACGCTTGCCCCTTCCCTGTCCCATTGAGTTACTCGGCAACATCGATCGTTTTCCAAACCACCGTCGTGCGGCCGGCCAGGTCGACGGTGGCGGCACGTAGCCGGTATTGGCCTGGTCGCTCGATACGCAGCGATACTTCGATCCGATGGCCACCCTTTCCGTCAGGATGTACCTGAGGCTTCAGATTATCGGGCTGCAGGAAGCGATAGTCCTCCGTGCCAGGACCGTACAATTCCCAGGCGACCATTGCATTGTGGTGGATGCCGGTTTCATCGGCGCCGAACGTATAATAGACCGGCGCCGACGCAGTCGCGACTTGGGCGACTGCTGCGATCTGGAGCGGGAGCGGACCTTTCAGGCCGGTAAGTTTGACGTTGAGTCGCGGAGGTTTTCCATCGGGGCGCGAGGGTGTTCGGGCCTGATCGAGTAACCTTGAAGTGGCCCCTTCCTCGACCCGCACTTTGCCGTCTTCGCGAACATGGACCAGTTCCCGATAGCCAGTCAGACGGTTGCCGGGCAAGTCCCACAGCAAATCGAATGCCACGCCCAAACGCAGGCACCGTTCGATCTCGGTAAAGAAATTGCCCATCACCTGACGGTAGCGGATCCCCTGGCGATTCTTACGCTCCAGGTTCAGCTCGCCAATTCCCCAAAGGCTGCCCTTGCCCATCGCCACATGGCCCAGGTTGTACCCTGGTGGCAACAGGATGGCGACTTCGGCGGCCTGGCATAGCCGTGGGAGGTCACGTTCGGGATGCTGCAGGGCGTGCCCCTGAAGATTTCGCGCCAGGGCGAGGCATTCGCCGTAAGGCACGCAGGCCAATCGGTGCGTATCCCAAAAGAAAAAGCGAGTCGCCCCCAAATCGTAGGCATGCGTAAGGAAACCAAAGGCGTCCGCTCGATCGACCTGACCGTAGATGCTGATGCCCCAGGCCTTGCTGGTCTGTCGCGCGGCTCCGCGGAGGAAGCCTATGATGATATCGAAGAGATGATTCGGTCCGTTGACCGGAATCTGGCAACCGTAGGTCATATTCATTTCCGGCAGTGTTCGGCGCGTGCCGATCCGTCCGGGCGGTTCGAAGACGATGGCGGCCGGTACGCCTGGATCTTGCCTCAGCTCGTAGGCGGCGGAGCTGACCATCGTCTCCCAACTGAAGATGTTTTGCTGCGAAAACCGCATGGCTCCCGGGTCGACGTCTTCGCGGACGGTCAATCCCTTGAGCAATCGCGTCGGCGCGCTGTCCTGGAGTTGCTGGCCGAAATGTTTTTCCAGGGCCTGCAGAGCTATTTGCGGTGTAATAGACTTGCGAAAGCCAGGCTCCTTGCGCAGTCGGGGACGTAGTACGTAATCGCGTGTGACCACGGCCGGTTCGTCCAGATAGAGTGTGGGACCCAGATACCGACTCCGGTAGAGGCATTCCGGGTACGGGATATTTTCCGAACTCACGCCAAAATAAAAAACATCGGCTCGGTCGAACCATGGCACCTGGTCGGCCTGGATGGCGAAACCGTTGAATCCTGCTTGAATCATCTCGCGGTAATCGTCACGGTCCAGCGGTATCAGCTCATAATCCGAATCATCGTAACGACGAGTTTCATCCTTTTGCCGAGTGCTGTGCGGCACGCCGATCAACAGATCGGGGAGCAAGCGGACAATCCGGGCGTCTGGCGGCGCAACAATCGCGTCTGGACCCGCCGCCGCG
>JAJRWS010000059.1 GCA_024276705.1 Planctomycetota bacterium
AATAAACTCATAACCACCCCAAAAAACTTACTGCGGACTACTTAAGCCGCCGCACTTCCTCCTGACCACCAATGCAAGCAAAGCCCAAAAAGCAAGCACAAAACTACCCGGCTCGGGAATCACATTGAAATCGCTGAGCAGCGTTGCTCGCAAAATCGTATTGTTCTCGACCAACTCGAAGCTAAAGAGCGTTTCCGCGATTTGCAGCAGGCTGTCGGGGTCGGCGGCGAGGCCACTGTCGTAGGGGGTGAGCATCAAGCCGTTGATGCTGCCCGAGCCTGCGACCGTCACAAAGTTCAGCAGGTCGATGCCCGAAGGATCGATCGTGATTCCGTCGACAGCAGTGATGAGATCAAAAGTTTGGCCTGCTTCAGGCGTATAGCCAAATTCTGAAAACTTATCGAGATCGAAGACAATTTGAAGCTCTCCGTTAAGGGTCACGTCTTCGCCGACGATGAGTTGGCTATAGTTCACCCCTTCTTCAAGCCCGGCAATGAACATGCGAAGGGCCCCGGTTTCGGTCTGCTCATAAAAGCCGGTGACTTCCAGGCTGGCATCCCAGCCGACGATACCACTATTGACGACAGGACCAGGGACACTGCCGCCTCCACCACCTCCGCCGCCTCCACCACCGCCACCGCCGCCGCCACTGGCAGCAAAGCGAACAAAGGTCGTGGGGATGATTTCAACAGGTTCAGTGAAAACAGGCGGCACCTGCTCGGAGGGGAAAATTTCAACGAGGCCGCCTGTGACACGCGAGATGTTCTGCAATCGAACGATCGGGATACGAACTAAGCCGGCATTAAACAGATTGCCATCAATGATTCCGTTGCCGCTGAAGACGGCCCCCTCTCGAACAAAGAGCGTACCGTCGCCGCCGTCAAGAACAAAGGTTTCGTTGGGGCCGAGCGTAAAACCCTGGCCAGCGAGGATTTCGAATTCTTTGAAAGCAAAGGTGTTGGTATCGAGCGTGAGGCCTCGGTTGCCGAGGAAGTAAACTTCGTCGCCGGGGCCTGCGGTTTCCCAGAAGACTGCGGTAGGATTCGTCGTGGCAAACAGGGCAATGTCGTTGCCGTCGCCTGCGTTGTAGGTGATCCGTAGTGGCGAGCCGAGCGTCGCGACGGTCGCCCCTTCGAGTAAGGTATCAGAATTAAACAGCCCGCGCTGATTGCCACCTACGTCAACAATATCAAACACATCCCCTGGTGTAGCTGTGAAGCCTGTTCGGCTAACTACAGAAAGATTTACACCAGAAAGCGTGACATCACCTCCTACTTGTAGCTGATCATATTCACCGGGTTCCGTGCCTTCAATTTCGATTTCGAGGGTACCTCCCGTGGCAATATAGTCGCCAGTCAGTGTCGATACGGCAGGGGAAGCCCCCGGTGCGTAAGTTCCTTGAGTTTGGTTGAAGTTGCCGATGAAATCAGTCACTTCAAGTCGATTTCCGTTGAAAGCAAAACCACCGGCATCATCTACGATAAGTTGACGGGCTCTGATATCGCCTTCAGCAACGATAGCAGCTCCACCAGCAACTCGCAATTCACCATTGCCGGTGATCGTGGTGTTGCGAAGCACTAACGTACCATCTTCTGCGATGATGCTGCCTTCATTTTGGAGCGTCAGATTTTCAATCTTCCCAAAACCTCGAATGGTATGGTCAACATTGTTCAGTGTTGCGAGGTCATTACCAACGCTCGCAAAACCATTGTTGTTTCCCATTAATTCAAGCGTCCCGCCACCGGTTAAAGTGACTTCTGTAGATATTAAAATATTGTTACTCGGGGAAGAGGATTCATAGGTGATCTTGCCCTGGTTCTGTATTGTTCCGCTAAAAAATCCGCGACTGTTGTCGGAAGGCGACCCTCCGGTCAAGATTCGAATCCAAGTGTCGTTGGTAACATCGGCCAAACTACTGCCACTAAGCTCGACAACTCCTGGTCCTCGGAAAGTCGTATCGCTTGCTCTAATCTGACTTGCTTTGAATAGACCTCCTTCTGCGATATTTACCACACCACCGGACAAGATGCCTGGGCCCACAAAATCCAGCACTCCGTCAGATGCAACGCTGACGGATCCCCCATTATTTTCAATGCTCGCCCCCAAGAACATTAGGGTACCATCCTCAGCGATGATCTCACCTTGATTGATCAAGCCGACACGCGAAATTAGACCGTTACCACGAATTGTATTATCAACATTAGTTATGCCGCTAGTAAAACCGATCGAGTCAAAGCCAACATCCGGTCCATTTAGACGAATGGTTCCACCGCCAGAGAATGACGCTCCACCAGCACTAAAGCGGAACCCTTGGTCGGGCCTTCCTGGCAGGATATCTCCGTCTGCGTCAGGGCCAAGCAAAATCTCGCCTGAGTTAACCACTTCCCCACCGCCCGATATCACAATGAGGCCGAAAGATTCACCAGTGATAGTTAAGCGTTGGGTGTTTGAGAGTGTGGAGGCAGCACCGCCAGTAGTCACGACGTCCGAATCAAAGAAAACCGAGTCCCCTGCGGTGGGGAATTCGCCGGGGGCGGTCGTGCTTGTCCAGTTGGCGGGGTCGTTCCAGTTGGTGTTTCCCGCGCCGCCGGTCCACACAAATTCTTCGGCATGCAAGGTTGAAGTTAGGCTTAAAAAGGCGAACAGCAGAGCAACAATGCCGCCGCTTGCTATCCCTCGGGTTGCAACGGAAAAATAGGTCCGCGATTCCATTGAGCGTACTTGTCCTGATTTTGTGAAACTCAAGTTGTTCGTCATATTGAAATGTCCTTAGCGAAATATCGTGTTGCTCCGATTGTCCTAGCAGAGAAAAGACATCGGGAAATGAATAGGGACGGTACCGAAAATACGCTATAGAAAGCGCATAGAAAAAGGATGACGCCAGCGCTTGCCGAACAAGCATTGTGGGAGTCATCCTAGCGATCGTCTTGCAGTAGCAGGTACTCGTTGCCGGTTTGTGTCTCGTTGGTGATTCAGGTCAAGGATAGTCAAACGGTGAGATGCCGCAAGTCGTCTCTAGCAATGACATCGGCAGCGATTACATCGTGTGGCCGCTCAGTTGTGGACCATCGAGAAGATGCGGAGCACCAAGTTCAGGCGGCTGGTTGCGCCGGTGCGGTCGAAGATTCGCGCGAGGTGCGTTCGGATCGTGGGGACCGTCAAACGGAGTTCGTCCGCAATCTCTTTGTCCGACCGATCACGCAGAATAAGTTCTACGATCCGTATCTGTTGCGGAGAAAGAGCCAACTCCAGGGCCACTGCCTCCCAGGTCGACTGGGCCATAGGAAGTGGAAGAGTGCCAGAGCGTTTGCTGCCGGTGGGTACACGGTTGGGCATTGCTGAAGGTTCCCGAAAAAACAGGGCGTCGAACCTGAGCCGTTCCGGGAACCCCTACGACAGGGCGTACAGACCGTACCCTGGCCGACGCCCCTTTCGGGGCGCGGCTGCAAGGTA
>JAJRWS010000060.1 GCA_024276705.1 Planctomycetota bacterium
AAAGCCCATTACCCTGGCAGTCGCGACCATAGCGGTTACACGGGCATCGCGTTCTACTCAGACGATAATGGCCACAGTTGGCAAGTCCGCAAGAATTACGTCGACAATCAGGTTTGACGGTAGCCAGCCGATAGACGATAATTTCTCGCTGAAGTGCGGGCCGAATTTTATAACTCCCGAAAAACCCACAGATTCTGTTGAAGAGGCAGAAAGTGAAGTGTTCGCCATGCGACGCAAGCGATCTGGTTTTACATTGGTGGAACTGCTGGTTGTCATCGCCATCATCGGCATCCTGGTCGCCTTGCTGTTACCGGCAGTGCAGGCGGCTCGGGAAGCCGCGCGACGGGTGCATTGCACCAACAACCTCAAGCAGCTTGGCCTAGCGCTGCAAAATTATCATGCTGCGTTTCAGCGCTTCCCTCCAGCGGGCCGCGACTATGGATGGTGCCAGGAATGCAGCAGACGCACTGCGTCTCCGACAGTGCTGAATTCCAACGGTTGGGTGGAACTGCTGCCCTACCTGGAACAGCAAGGATTATTCGCCAATTACGACCAGACACAGTGCGCCAGCCATTGCAAATGGGGCGGATCCCGAGGCAAGCTGGTGGGGGACGCGGTAACCAGTGGCAATGCCCAGGTCGTGTCGACGCATTTGCCGATGTTTACCTGCCCTTCGGAGACGGGCAATCCTTTCCATGATCCCGCAAACGCTGCCTACGGTGTGAAGGCAGGAAGCATTTGGCCGGGCGCAAAAACGAACTACGACTTTAGCGGTGACGGCTCGATCAAACCCTTCGGCCGCTGCTGCACTGCATGGGAAAGGCAGGAACGTGTGGCGCGGCGGATGTTCGGCGAGAACAGCACCACCCGCGCGACCGACGTCCAAGATGGCCTCTCCAACACGGTCGCCGTGGTCGAAACGGTTTACGAGGTTCGCAACGGAGGCTGCCCCGCCTGGGGATACCGGGCCTGGGTTTTTCAAGGTATCGATCTGGGTTTCGCCGGCATCAACACGTGGCAAGACCGGTACTACCCCAACGTACCGGGGATACCTGGAATTCTGGGAAACTGGTCAGCGGCGGGAAGCATGCACCCAGGCGGAGCGCATGCTGTCTCCGCGGACGGAGCGGTCCACTTCCTTGCCGAAACAACCGACTTCGTTGTACTTGAGGCGATGTCGACCATGGCTGGTGAAGAAACGATCAGCTCTCCATTTTAAGTCTTCGTTCCAAACACTCACAATACACTCACCGGGCAATGGCCAATCCGTGACAGCGCGCCTGGTCTTATAGGAAATCAACACGATGCGGAATCGATGGCTGGGGTCAACCTCTCTCGGTTTGCTGCTGTTGCTGGTCGTAGGCTGTGGTGGACGCGACCCGAACTTGCCCGAGATGGTGCCTGTCAGCGGAACGGTAACGCTCGACCAGAAGCTGGTTTCCGACGCCGTGGTCTGGTTCATTCCTACCGGTTCCACCCGTGGAAGCGCCGCCGGGGGAAGGACCAATCAAGACGGCAAATACGAATTGGTTTCAACTCGCGGCGAAACCGGCACCGCGGTAGGTGAGTATCGAGTGACGATTGAAGTGATGGCAGGGATGAACATGATGCCCAGCACAGCAGACAAGCCAGGAAGCCCTCCCGTCCTCTCACCATCCAGCCAGCTTCTCCCCGCCATGTACGGCAGCAGGGTGCAAACACCACTCACGGCAACGGTTTCCGCGGGAGGCAGCGTGATCGACTTTGCCCTGCAGTCGAAACCCTAAGGATATCCGGAACCAACTGGCTGCAAGCCAGGCGTTACTCGTGGAAGGACTTGCACCTCCTGGATAGCATCAACCAATTTCATCGAGATCAGAGATGAAATATTGGAGATTTTTGTCTGATCGGGGCATTTCACTGCCCCCATATCCCGTTAAGGAGCTAAAATTGTACGCCTATTGACGGATACGTTCGAGTAGCATGCCGGCTGGTTTGAGTCCGCCGCACAGGCCAAACGCTACTTATGGAGGACCTTCGCATGGCATCCGAGCAGCACCTGCTCTTCGGCATCCTGGCATATCAGAATGGTCTTATTACCCGTGAGCAACTGCTTACCGCGGTGGACCAATGGCTGGAAGACAAGACTCGTAACATCGACCGGACTCTGCTATGCAATCAGGCCATTTCCGCGGATGAAGTTCGTCTGCTTCAAGATCTGATGGAAAAACTGCTGCTCAAGCAGAGTGATCTCGACTCGCTAAACCGCACGCTGGGTTCTGATACGGACTCATTGTTTGCGGACCTTCGTAGTCGCGGTGATGAAGACATTTATAGCACGATCGGTCCCGCAATTTCTCCACCCGTTGAACCTCGCGCCAGGCATTCTGAAAAGGCGCGATCGGACGGACCACGATTCAAAATCCTCCGTCCGCATGACGAAGGAGGCCTGGGCAAAGTTTCCGTTGCTCTCGATACGGAACTCGACCGCGAAGTGGCCCTCAAGGAAATCAAACCGCACTACGCCGACGATGCGATCAGCCGCTCACGTTTCTTGCTCGAAGCCGAGATCACCGGCGGGCTGGAGCATCCCGGCATCGTACCGATTTACAGCCTGGGGGCCACCGCCGACGGCAGGCCATATTACGCCATGCGGTTCATCAAAGGCGATAACCTGGCCATCGCGATCAAGCAGTTTCATGAAAACACCAGCAAAGCAGATCGTTCAGTCGCCAGGCGACGCCTGCTGGGACGATTCTTGGATATTTGCAATGCGGTCTACTATGCCCACCAACGGGGCGTGTTGCATCGTGACCTCAAGCCGGGCAATATTATGCTCGGGGAGTACGGCGAAACTTTAGTCGTGGACTGGGGATTGGCCAAGCCGATGGAACAGGCGGAGCCTCCTAACGTCTCTGACGTGCGCATGGACGATCGAGAAGCTCCACTGCAGCCTCGGTCCGGGAGTGCGGTCGATACCACGCTTTTGGGCTCCGTCATTGGCTCTCCACACTACATGAGCCCCGAACAAGCCTGCGGCGAAAACGACCGTCTGGGCCCCACAACCGACGTTTACAGCCTGGGTGCCACGCTTTACACGTTACTCACCAACTGTAAACCGGTCGCTGGCGAATCGATTCAAGAGATCTTGGAAAACGTGCGGATCGGTAAGCGTTTGACGGCGCGCCAACAATTGCCGCGAGTCGACATCGCGCTGGGCGCGATTTGCGATCAGGCGATGGCGTTGGATCCCAACGATCGCTATCCCTCGGTCCGCCAATTGGCCAACGACATCGAATGTTACCTCGCCGACGAACCGGTGCAGGCATACCCCGAACCATGGATTCGTCGCACTCAGCGTTGGGTACGCAAACATCCGCGCGTCATTGGTTCGTTGACTGCAACCTTGGTGGCGGGAATCGTCAGCGCAGCGACAATCGCCGGCGTGGTGACCCATAGCAATCGCCTGCTAGGCGAAAAGAATGTCAAACTGGCCGAGTTGAACGAGAATTTAGTTGCGTCTCGCAAAAAGGCGATTGCCGCGCGTGACGAAGCAGTGAAAGCCCGAGACGAGGCACGGGAAGTTTTAGATTTTCTAATCGCGGCATTTCGCTCGCCCGATCCAGGAATCAGCGGGCGCCAACTAACCGTCGTGCAGTTACTGGACGATGCAATTTTGGGTCTGGAAAACCGCTTCGAAGGCGCCCCTACCACGAAAGCCGCCCTGCTGGATGCGTTGGGAAGCACTTACTTAGGCCTTGGACTGCACCATGAGGCAATTCGGTTATGCAGCGTTGCGTTAAAACTACGGCAAGAATATTTAGGGCTGGATGACGAACAAACACTTTCGTCAATGAACAATCTTGCGCTGGTATACTTAATGGCGGGCCATTCCGATAAAGCTCTTGTTCTGTTTAATAAAGCTCTTAAGTTAAAGCGTGCAAAACCAGACACGGATCCTCAAGATACGCTTACATCGATGAACAACCTCGCCGTGGCCTATTTTGATGCTGGCAATCCGGACAAGGCCTTTGCCCTGCAAAAAGAAGCACTCAGAATCGCACGAGATGGAACGAGGGGAGACCCTATTGGTACCATGATGATGGTACGGAACATCGCCAGCTTCTATCGTGAGCGGGGATTCCATGATAAAGCACTCGCGTTGCATAAAGAAGCATACGATCAATTATGTAAAATGATAGGTGAAAATCATCCCCAAACTCTTATCGCCCTGAATAATCTTGCCAATTGTTATCATGAAACTGGAAACACGGAAAAGGCCCTGGAACTTCTTGAAACAACATCCAGACTGAGGCATCAAAAATTGGGGGCGGATCATCCCAGCACGCTTTCGACAATGAATGACCTTGCCATGATATATAACGCTACCGGGCAGCACCAAAAAGCCCTCACACTGCACAAAGAAACACACAAACGAATGCGAAAAGTACTTGGCATGGACCATCCTAAAACTCTTATCGCAATGGATAACCTCGCTCTTGGATACTTTAAGATCGGCCAATATGCCAAGTCCCTAAAGCTGTCCGAGGAAGCGTTCATGATGGCGCAAAAGAAACTGGGTAATGACCATCCAACAACTCTTCAAATCATGTTGAATGTAGGCAGAAGCTACGCCGCTCTCAAAAGGCAGCAAGACGCGCATGCACTCTTTGAGACCGCCTACCAACTGGCTCAAAAAAAGCTAGGAAATGTCAACTCCACTACCATCATGGCTCTACGTGAACTGGCTGGTAGCCATAAATCCTTGGGGAACATGAGCGAGGCGCTGGAACTCTATAAAACGAATCTACGGCATTGCCAAGCAGAGCTGGGCGAGGAACACACTTATACGCGGCTCGCGATGAGCACTCTGGCGACCGTCTATTTCGAGCAGAATAAGCACGAACAGTCCGCTGAACTTGTGGAAAAGCTGTTCCCACGAAGCCGTTCGACCGTGAACACTTCATCGGACCCTCTTTCCGAAATTCTCAAACTGGCTTTGAGTTATCAACGTCTTAACAAGCACGCAGCCGCATGTTCACTCCTCGAGAAGACCTATCGAAACTATCTCAAAAAATTTGGTGAAATGGATAATCGGACGGGCAAAGTCGCACTGGAATATCGCAATGCGCTATTGCTCGCGAACGAGACTACCAAGGTATTGGAACTCTGCCAAAATCGCATGGAGGCCGAACGTAAATCTGGAGAAAAATATCTTATCCATAACCGTGCGGCCATGGCGGCTGCGCTGCTGGCCGCTGGCAAATTAGATGATGCCATTCGCGTAGCCAAGGAGTCTTTTGCCAATATACGAGCATACTCCCCCAGTGATAGCGTTTTTTGGTGGACGAATAGCATTTTGGGTTCGGCCTATGCGAAACAGGGAAAATGGAAAAAGGCTAACCAATATCTTCGGCAAGCCGAATCGACCTTGCCTTCAGAACAATTTAGAAGTGTATTCAATTATTTTGATTGGCACCGTGCACATCGGATCTACCACGATCTCGCGTACGTCCACCACGAATGGAAAAACTCGACCGAACGCGAGAAGTGGTATACCGCGTTGGCGGAATTTGATGCACAACGGGCCAAGCTGGATCCTCTTACGCGTGGGGAGCATCCGAAATGATACTCCACGCCCCTATCTCCGGTTGTCACTCAATGCCTGCTAGCATCCGCAATGCACCTCGGGCGATGCGATCCAAGCGGGTTCGGATCCAGAAACGTCGCAAGCCAATAACGCTCGAATGAGCATGCCTTCCATTACATGACCGTAGTTCCATCCCTTTCCACGAGAGGCCTGCCATGAATCGCTCGATAATTTCCTGCCTTGTGACCTTGTTGGTCATGCTTATCTCTTCGAGAAGAATTTCCGCTCAAGACTACACCCACTATCAGGGGCGAAAGGTGATGACCATCAAGTGGGGCACCGAGGTACGCAATGATACGACTGTCGTCCAAAAACTGGAACTTGGCAAAGTGTATGAGGTCAGCAGAATAGACGGTTCTCGTCTTTGGTTTAGCCAGGCGGTAGGTGGCTGGGTGGAAGCCCAGGATGTAGTACTCTACGAAGAAGCGATGGACTACTTTAACCAGCAGGTACGGGAAAACCCGTCCGCCGAGAATTATATCAACCGTGCCGCGGCCTGGAAATCCATGGGCAACCACGACCAAGCCATCGCCGACTACGGCAAGGTCACGCTGCTTGCCACGAAAGTTGCTCGGGCATTCAATAGAATGGGCTACATGTGGCATTACCAAGGCGAATACGACAAAGCCATGGCCGACTACGACGTAGCCATCCGGTTCAATCCCAAATACGCCAGCGCCTACTTCAACCGTGCTCGCACGTGGCGTGCCAAAGGCAATCACGAAAAGGAAAGCGCCGACTACAACGAGGCCATAAGACTCAAGCCGGAATCTGCCGGGTTTGATGACTTCGGTAGCAGTCCACAAGGTGATGAAAGCAGCATTGCAAAAGCCATCGCTGACTACAAAGAAGCCTGCGAACTCGTTCCAAAAGTGGCTCTGGCCTACCTCCACCGAGGCAACGCATGGAAGGATAAAGACAATTACGACCAGGCCATGGAAGACTACAGCGAAACCATTCGACTCATTCCGAAGTACTCCCCGGCCTACTTCAATCGGGGACGCCTATGGGGAGTTAAAAGGGAATACGACAAAGCCATCGCCGACTTTAACATAGCCATTCGGCTAGATCCGGAATCAACGAAGGTTTACGAATACCGCGGCAATATGTGGCAAGCCAAGCGTGACTACGACAAAGCTATTGCCGACTACAACGAAGCCATTCGGATTGAGCCGAATAACGCCTATGCATACTGCAGCCGCGGGCGTGTTTGGCGGGAGCAAGGCAAGTACGACCAAGCCATGGCAGACTTTAACGAGGCCATTCGGATCAATCCGAAACACACCTTCGCCTACATCTTTCGTGGCGACGTGTGGCAGGCCGAAGGCAATAACGACCAGGCCATTGCCGACTACAGCGAAGCCATTCGGATTGAGCCGGAGATAGACCAGGCCTTCTTCAAACGCGGCAAGGCATGGTTGGCCAAGGAAAATTACGATAAATCCATTGCCGACTACAACGAAGCCATTCGGATTAGTCCGAAAAACGCCTTGGCCTATTTCTTTCGTGGCAGAGTGTGGCAGACCAAAGGCAACAACGACCAGGCCATCACCGACTACAGCGAAGCCATTCGGCTCGCTCCTAGGGCCGCCGAGGCCTACTTCAACCGCGGCAGAGCGTGGCAGGCCAAAGGCAACAACGACCAAGCCATCGCCGACTACAACCTGGCCATTCGACTCGCACCGAAGGCCGTCAAAGCATATTTTTACCGCGGCAAAGCGTGGCAGGCCCTGGGTAACAACGACCAGGCCATTGCCGACTACAACTTGGCCATTCGGCTCGCTCCGAGGTCTGCGGAAGCCTATTTCAAACGCGGAGACGCGTGGCAGGCCCTAGGCAACCATGAAAAAGCTTTTGCCGATTACAACGAAGCCATTCGTCTCTCTCCGGATTGTTTTCAGGCATACTGTGGCCGTGGCCTGGAATGGGAGTCTAAAGGCAACTATGGCGAAGCCATCGCTGACTACAAAAAGGCCATCCTTATCAATCCGAAAAACATTATTCCCTACAATAATCTAGCTTGGATCCTGGCAACATGCCCTGAAGAACAACTTCGCGATGGCTTGCGCGCCGTGGAGTTAGCCACCCAGGCGTGTAAACTTAGCCATTTTCGATTATGGAATACGCTCGATACCATTTCAGCCGCCTACGCTGAGTCGGGTGATTTTGCCAAGGCGGTGGAATGGATTATCAAGGCTAAGGAATTAGCTCCAGCAAACAAAGACTCGTACTTCGATGACCGGAAAGCTGATTACCAGGCGAAGAAACCTTATCGCACAAAGCCAAACGATTGAAACTGGCCGGCGCGGAGCCATGGACTTCGACCTGAAAAACCACCTTTATTTACCCGGCCCTTTATTTACCCGGCAAGTGCCAGACGGCCGTACCGTTGTGGTCATCTCGTTGGAGCGCCTCGGCGATCCGCTTTTCCAACTCTGCCACAGCTCCGTCATCGGGAAAACTGATGCGCAAGGCGGTTACCTGCTCTTGGGCTGACAGTAGCTGATTTTCCTCCAGGGCAACTAAGGCCTGCTCATAACGGTGGCAGCGATGTCCCCAGTCGTCCGAAGGGTTGGCCGTCAGCTCGTAGAGCTCGATAGGACGATCAATGTTGACCACGCGTACTCGAGCCAATCGCCGCGTGACTTGAGGATCTTGAAACGCAGCGTGGGTCTGTCCAGAAATCAAGCAGTCCGCTCCCAGGTATTTGGTCGCTCCTTGAACGCGACTGGCGATGTTCACCGTATCTCCCAGCGGACCGTATTTGAATTTCTGGGCCGAGCCCGTATTTCCCACTCGGGCAATTCCCGAATTGATGCCGATACCCAATTCCACCACCTGGCCCAGTTCCGCTTCCCAACGTGCCGAGAGCGATGGCAAGGCAAGCAACATCTGCTTCGCTGCCCGGCAGGCAAGATCGGCATGATGGGCCTGGGGTACCGGCGCACCCCACATGGCCATTATTTCATCGCCCAGGTAGTCGACCAACACACCGTCGCATTGGAGCACGCAGTCGGATAATACACCCATCGTATCCTGGATCCATGCCATGGTCCGTTCGGGGCCAAGGCGTTCGCTAATTCGACTGAAGCCGCGGATATCGGCAAACAGCAAGGTAACTTCAGCGTCGCGGCCGGTGAGCAGATGAGGATCCATTTCTAGCTGGGCTGCCAACTGGGGCGTAAAAAACTGTTCAAAACGGACGCGGGCCGCCATGGCCGACTGTTCTTCTTTCAGACGAGCAAGCCCCGCGGCAATCCCGCTGGCCAGCAATTCAACCAGCTTGGCTTCAAAGGGACTGATCTCAAAGTTTCCAATGGCTCGATGGCAGCGTCGCCGGTCGCCATACAGAGCGCCAATCACTTCTCCGGTAACATCCAGAATTGGGGCCGCGACGAGAGCCGTGACCTCTTCCAGGCTACGGGGTGTATCGGCGGAACCTGAAGAGGGCAGGTGGCGAAACGTACGCCGTTGCCGCCGCACCTGGCTAAGCAACGTTTGACTGGGAATCCATGTGTGTTCATTTTGATCCGCGGCCACGGAGTGCAAAGCGACAACCCGCCAGCGGCCCTTTTCCGAAAATTGAAGCATGGCGGCCGTGTCGAGCCCGACGATATTCACCACGGCTCGAGCCGCCTGTGCGGGGAACTCTTTGGAACAGGCCGCGCTCTGGAACACGCCCAAGACCATTTGCAACCAGTCCAGTAAGGCCGGATCGTCGAGCCGGTCGATTTTGGGAAGTTCAACGGGTAACTGTCCGGCTATTCTTTTCCCGGGAGGAATGGTGTAATTCGAGAGCCCCATCAGTTCCAAATCATCCTCGACGATCGGATCGACACGCACCGCGTAGACACCAAATTGCACTAGCAGGGGTGGAGTGAGTTGAATCGATTCGCCGGGGGCAAGGCGAACCGTGGGAGATATGCGTACCGGCAAGGTGCGACTCCGATTGGTGACGCGAATCGATTCGCCCGGCAGAGGCTCGAGCTGCAAATGGGAGCGTGAAATTTCCCGGTCGTCCAAGGCGGCGAGTATGACTCGTGCACCGTCGGAATAATCCACTCGCGTCGGAGGAGAGGGTTCGTTTTCGCGCTGCCGGCCTATTTCCAGACAAGTATCCAGCGGTGAGGTGAACAACTTCCGCTTGCGGTGGTAGAAAAGGGCCAGTGGAACCGGTTGGTGATCGGAATTGGAACTATCAGGCATTGTGAACACGTTCGCAATATTGCGTGCTTTGAATGAGAAGCTCGTTCAGTCGACAAACGAAGAGAAAACCGCAATCGATTGGATTCCGTTGTGCCATGGGCGCTTGAGCGGTGTGCTTGGGGATCGAGGACACGCAACAACAGGCTAATACCCGTAAAAACCGTGCCCAAACCATCCACGCGGCCAGGCCCACTTGATTGCAAGTATCTCAAATAGTTGTGTTATTTGCAAGCAATGGAAGTAAGTCAGCAAATCACCGATCAACAGGGTATACCGACACTTTAAGCGGTAAAAAGCTTCCCGGGTCGATCTACCTTGCCATGTTCCAGAACTTCTGGGATTTTCAAGTTCGCTGGAACGAAGTGAAACCCGCGTTTGCCCATGACATGGTGGCATGTATGATCTGGCCCGCACGGCCGAAGGGGATGAGCTCATTTTCTAGCGATTGGCAGGAGTTCCCGGCCTATTCCCAGATTCCGATTCTGGCATGGGGCGTTCAGCGCATCTACCAGCGCAACGGCGACCGCAAACTGTTGGAACAATGTCTTGAGCCGCTGGAGCGTTTCCATGAGTGGTACTGGCGCGAGCGGGATGTTACCAGCATTGGGCTGATCGCGG
>JAJRWS010000061.1 GCA_024276705.1 Planctomycetota bacterium
CAATGAAAGCTACCCAGCCTCGCTCGATATAGGCAAGTTGTATCGCGTCATCCCGGATGACAAGGCAGCCGCTCATGGTTACGTTCGCGTTGTAGATGAAAGCGGTCAAGATTATGCCTATTCGACTGAGCGGTTTTTTCCGTTGGAACTACCGCAGGTGGTGGAGCAGGCTTTGGCGATGTCATATTTGGGGCAGGAGCCATAATCTGCTGGAGCTGCGGGAGGCAAGATAGTATGGATAAGACCAAAACGCTAACGTATCACTACGATCAAGGTGAAGACATTCTCTACATTTCTTTGGGTGATTTCACTCCGTCCGTATGCATCGAACAGTTCTTACAGACGGTCCAACGTCGGCAGCGGATCGAGGCGGCCTACGTATATGGCTCTCAAGTCACCGGTCAAGCCACTGAATGGAGCGATATTGACCTGGCCGTGATTTCACCAGACTTTTCAGCGGATCGATTCCAAGAGCGCGTGAACTTGATGCTCCTGGCAGCGAGGATAGACGACCGGATCGAACCCAACCCGTACACACCGGAGGATTTCGACGCCAACGACCCGCTGGTCAGTGAAATCCAACGAACCGGCGTGCGAGTGGCATGATATAGCCGAACAGATAGAGTTGGAGTAGTTGCCCATGAACGATCGTGATCCGCTTCCCCGTCGCCCATCCTATCTGTCCGATTACGCGCAGGTTTGTTTGCAGGACCTGGCCGAAGGCGGACTGGGCGACAAGATCTCTGTGGGAGGCGCGCTGGGCCTGTTGCATTATCTCGATTATCGCCCCACCCACGATGTGGACGCCTGGTGGGATGCGTCGGCTACGGCAGAGGATCAACGCCAGGTGATCCAAACTGTCAAAGCTACACTCAAATCCTTTGGCTCCGTCAAAACTCGCGCCTGGGGTGATGTCACCAGCATCGAACTCGCTCCGGAGGGACAGACGATTTTTAGCTTTCAGATCGCGCGCCGCTCTGCGCAATTGGAGCCGTCCGCCCCAGCGCCGTGGACGGATGTCCAGTTGGATAGTTTTGCCGACCTGGCGGCGAGCAAGATGGTCGCCCTGGTCGAGCGCGGGGCGCCGCGCGATTTCCGCGACATTTACGCCTTGAACCAGGCCGGTTTGATCACACCGCATCGATGCTGGGCTCTCTGGCGACGCCGTCAACAGTTGGCCGGCAGCGATACGGACCACGACCGGGCCAAATTGGCCGTGGAGACCCATCTGGCCCGCATCGTCCAGCACCGCCCGCTGGCGCAGATCGCCGATTCCCGGCAGCGGGCCGAAGCAGAAACGGTCCGCCATTGGTTTGCCGAGGAGTTTTTGAATGCACTCTGAGAGCAACGACGGAGGATGGTTGGATGGCGCGCTGTACCCTGACATGGAAGCGCCCACGGCTTTGGAGGCCCTGGCCGACCGGGTGGATTTTCTGGCGCGCCTCTGTGCGGCCTGGGATTTCGGCTTGCTGCCCGATCCCAGCACCGTGGCCCAGATCCGTCGCCCGGAATGGCGCGAAGCGGTGGATGCCTGCCGCCTGCTGACCTCGCCGACCTACCATCTGCTGCGGAGTTGGCATAATCTGCCGCCCCTGCCCTACCTGGGGCGGCAACTGGCCTATATCCGCGACGATCCCAATCTGGCCTATGTCTAAAGCTGGCTTGAGAATGTTGGAAGGGACAGACGATGGAAACAACCAAATATGTCTACTGGCAAGACAGACATGTGGCCTGGCTACCTGGAAGGATACCCCGACTATTGGACGCAAGGCGAAACGATAGAAGAACTGGAAGAAAATCTGCGAGACATCTACTACGCTGCGGTGGATCTGGTACGGAGTTGACAAAATGTCTATACCCTTGACGTTTGAAGTGACATCAGAAGAAGCTGGCGTTACAGCCTATTGCCCAGAATTGGACCTGGTTACATGTGGGGATACCTGGGAAGAAGCCAGAGAGAATTTGGCGTCTGCTGTCGAAGAATACTACCTGTATCTCGTCGCCAATGAAGGCCAATTGGATCAGGCCAGTCAAGAACACTTGAGGCTCTATCGCCACTTCCGTGTGGAGGAATCAATTGAAGCAACGCGACCAGCGATGACCTTTCTTCCGCTATTTTTCGAGCAAGCAAACGTGGAGCCATCGCTGGCATGAGCCGCAAATCCTACTCCACTCGCGAACTGGTCAGATGTCTGAGAAGGCTTGGGTTTACAGAAGAGCCACACCGGGGCAAAGGCAGTCACCGTTGGTTTGTCTTTTTGCTGGATGGCTTGAAAACGCGCACCATGTTGCCAGCCAAAAGGCGGGACATTCCGCCCAAGACCTACGCTTCGATGCTCAGGCAGATCCGATTGCACCAAAGCGAGTTTGCTCAAGCTTGCGACGGCAAACTGCCTCCAGCGGAATACGCCGCACTCTTGCAAGTCAGGCGCGACGACACCAGCTTCAAGCCAAGAATGGATTAGGAGTCAACCATGACCGACTTTGAACCCCAGGTTTTAGCCTTTGCCTGCCACTATTGCGCCTACGCGGCGGCGGACCTGGCCGGCTCGATGCGGCTGAGCTATCCGCCCAACGTCAAGGTGCTGCACCTGCCCTGCACCGGCAAGGTGGACATCATCTACCTGTTGCGCGCCTTTGAACAG
>JAJRWS010000062.1 GCA_024276705.1 Planctomycetota bacterium
ATTACTAAGGTTCGTAATTCGTCTCGCGCCGCACTCAGCCTATATTTGTACTACTTGGCCTTATAAAAATAAAAAAACGTTCGTATAAGCCTTATAAAAATAAAAAAACGTTCGTATAAACCTACTAGGGTTCACCTAAACCCACTAGGAGTCACAAAGTGAATCCTAGTGAAGCCCTGGAGGCGCGGGATTTCAAAGTAACTGGGAGCTCCGTTATAAGCGCGCCCTCCACCTTTAAATTTGATGATAAATTTAAATTTACATGTACACCTCACGTCCCCCCACCACCTACATACTCTTTCATTTTCTCTGTTTCACGTCTGGTGCGCGATGAGCGACGCGGTTCCACAGGGAACCTGTTCCGATGCCGACGAATGGCACGCAACAAAGCTTCACGAGTTTCTGAGATACCCATGCACGACAGCTGTACATCCTTGAGGCCATACACGTACACCAGTACCTGCAGTTGCTCATGAGCCACCTTCTTTGTCATTGTCTTGATGCGATCCTCGTCAACGACCACCTCCACACCGGCGAGTTGTTCACGGAGCTTCTCCACACGAGAGCTCTTGCCCACGGCCGCCGACGCCCCCCGGCGCTCCTCCGTTGACCCACCGCCGCTGAATCGCAGGGTCGCAGGATCCCCAGGCCTCTTGAAGCGGGTGGCGCGATTGTCTTTCAGAGTGGGGCGTAGATTGTATGACAATTGGGCCACCAGGCGGGCCTTATGGATCCGCCCTTTGCCATCATCATGGTACACGTAGGGGCTTGGACGTGCGTTTGCTGAAGAGGCTTGTGAACCAACAAGGCGGGCGCGTCGTCGCCTCTGTGTTCTTCTGGAGACATTTGCACTGGTGGAAGCAGCTGCTGTCATCAGCATCGGCTCGACCGCAGCAGATCGCTCTGCTTCGTAGGACAGAGACTCGCCATCATCACTTGATCTGTCGTCGCTGGTGTGAGGGAAATTTTCCACCATCGATACGGCCGTCGCAGTCACGTCCTCGCATTCAAAACTGCTCTCCGGTTCGTGGTTGCCACCAGCGCCACCACCATCGCCATCCACAACGGAGATCATCGCGGCTCCGGCTCCGGTTCCTGTAGATCAGTGAACTCCTTCAGTTCAGTGCTGGTGCCTTCCCCTCCCCCCGGCTGCCCAACAGTGAACCCGAAATTGTCTTTCTTCATCACATCCTGGGCATCAGTGATATCGATCCCAGTGCTCGCCGCCAGCGCGGTTCCTCTCGCGATTCCCTTTTCGACGGCGCTCACAAGTTGTTCAGTTGATCGAACTACACCATGCAATGGCCTGGCGGACTTGTGGTGTGCCGTGTCTGGAACACCCACGGGACTCCGCGCATGACGAATCGAGGCAGCATTGAGGGACCCAACGCGCCGTTCCATATCCAGAAGACCGAAGTTGAGGCCCATATGCGCCATGTCGCGAGCGCGCCGGAATAGATCTTCTGCTCGTTGCGACGCCAGCGCCGGCAACGCAAGGTCTCCGCCCAAGTGATCCCGAGCGTACAGCGCTGAAACAAACATCGCATGA
Organism: Planctomycetota bacterium; assembly: GCA_024276705.1. GTDB lineage: Bacteria > Planctomycetota > Planctomycetia > Pirellulales > Lacipirellulaceae > JAJRWS01. The sequence goes on from JAJRWS010000062.1 coordinate 1,550, forward strand.
GCATTCAGCTGAACACATGCGTAAACATTCGTAGTGCAAAAATGATATGCCAAGTAGAGTTTCCGCTCGTTGAGATCATGTCTCCACAACCTCAAAAAAGTCGCGCACGTCCAAATGTCGCTGATCCTTGCGTCGATAGAGGCATCACCCGGCGCGAACGCATCACGGTGGGCACGACATGCAGTAATGAATACCAGAATGCCCTGCGCGCCCTTGAACTTGTTGTCGTTCTCCTCATAGTGCTTTCGAAGTGCATTGATCACGGCGTCGGACGTGAATCGCTCTGCGGCATCGTAATCCTGCTGCCCGCGTTCCAACATGTACGGCACCAGGGGCACACTGGCTCCCTCACATTCAATCATGTCGTGTAAGTAGGCAATATCCATGTATCCATTTCCAATTGTTTGCCTCTTCCGCCGTAGCAGGAGATGCCACAGCTTGAGTGTAACGTGGGGAGCATCTTGGAAGAACAGCAGAGCGCGACCACCAACAGAAACAGGAAAGTGAATGTGGTACCATGGCCAGCTCTTCGTGGCCTCTTGCCCCCAAAATCTCTCCCCTGCAGTGCTGCTGCAGCGCATGAGCATCGCACGGAGCTGCACCGGAGCCCCATCGGACGCGAACACCATAACAGAAATGCCCTGTTCTTGCATATGCTTATCAATGAGCTGCTGCAGGGCCACCACTCCTGCACCATCCAGATCCTGTGCAACCGGATCCAGCAACACACAAAGAGAGGGAGCGTCCCGATCAGCGGGGGTAATCAACACTGCATTCACTTTGTTAATCGCACTATACCGCTCCACGGCATCGTGGATCGTTCTGTAGTCTGTAGCCAAGACCGGCGCAGACAAGCCGAGCAAGCGATTCGTCATGGGGTCCCATTGCAGTACACCGGCAACCTTTGTTTCATCGTAGCAACAACCCACATGCTGACACCCAATACGCCTCAGATACTCCACACAATACTCAATGTGAAGACCCAGGTTGGTCCGCCCAGAGACCAGCGGTCTTCGCACAATAACATCCAACTCGTGCTCCCTCGACGGCAGGAACCCCAGCGTTTTTTTAAGGAAGTCGCATCCCTTTCGTGTAGTGTAGAGGAATACATCGGCAGCAAACGAGTGGATGAAATCATCGTACCGGCGCCGTGTTGCCACCTTCTCGTGATTGGCCAGAACTTGGCGGAGAAAACGCGGCAACAGAGGTGTCCCACTTGGATTGCGATCCGCTGCCAGCACCTTCACCAGCTTGCTCACACAGTCGTTTTTTCCAACGTCTCCTCCGATCATGACCTGGAGCTCCGCAAGCAGCTTTTTCTTCTCCGCAAGTTCTTTATCCAGTGCCTTGATCTTCAACGCATCTGGATCCGCGGG
>JAJRWS010000063.1 GCA_024276705.1 Planctomycetota bacterium
GGGACGTCGTGGCGGTCACGTACGAGAAGCTGCACAACGCGGCATTCGCCGGGCCGGCCGATTCGCCCACGATGCGGACCGCGATCGCCGCGGCCACCCAGGCTGGCATCTGGTCCAAAGACCACGCGGTGCGCGGCTGGGATGTCTCCTGCGATGCCCGTATTTTCGCCTGCCAGTATCCGGAATTGGCGGTCTTGACGATGGGGCCGGGCCATCTTCGCCATGCCCATGCCGACGACGAACAGATCGACGTCAACGAAATGGTTCGGTTCGCCGAGCTGCTTGCTTATTTCATCCTGAAACAGTGCGGTACGGTCAAAGCTCAGGATTGATGGTTGACCACAACTTGACTGACTACGAATTGACAGGAACCCAAAACATGGACAAAATTCGCCTCGGATTGATCGGCGTCGGGTCGGTGGTCCGCGAAATCTACCAGCACCTCTACTTCCGCAGCGAGTATTCGCACCTGCTTTCGATCGAAGCGGTCGCCGAGCTCGACGAACACGGCCTGACCACCTTTTGTGACGAAAACGGAATTGCCAGGCAGCGCCGCTTTACGGACTACCAGGCGATGCTCGACACCGTCGAACTCGATGCCGTGCAGATCAATACGCCCGATGCCTTCCACCGTGTCCCGACAATTCATGCCTTGGAACGCGGCCTCGACGTGATGGTCCCCAAACCACTGGCGGACAAGACCGGCGATGCCCGAGCAATGATCGAAGCCGCCCAGCTGCACGGCCGGTTGATCGGCGTCGACTTCCACAAGCGCGAGGACCCGCGGATCAAGGAGGTCGCGGCCCGCTACCAATCGGGAGCCTATGGCAATTTTCAGTCCGCCACCTGGTACATGCTCGACAAGCTCTCGGTGGCCGACCCCAACCACGAACCCCGATTCTTCGCCACTCCCGATTTTGCCGAGAAGAACTCGCCCATCAGTTTTCTTACGGTACACATGGCCGATGCATTCATGCACATTGTCAGGCTGCAACCGGTGGCCGTCCGGGCAACCGGCTGGAAACAGAAGCTGCCGTCGCTCACGCCCATTCGCGTCGATGGCTACGACCTGTGTGACGTCGAAGTGCTGTTCGAAAACGGCGGCGTGGCCCACATCGTCACCGGCTGGGCCCTGCCCAATACGGCCCACGCGACGACGGTGCAGAACTCGCGTATAATCTGCACGGACGGCCTGGTCGACCTGGGCCTCGACCGGCCCGGTGTCCATGAGATCGTTGCGGAAGGCATCCTCGAACGCAATCCGCTGTTTCGGAACTTCACCGCCGATGGCACGGTCAGCGGCTATGGCATGTCCAGCCCGGGACAGATCTACCAGCGTTTCCTCCAGAACCGCAACGGCCAACTGGACGAAGCCCGGCGGCAGGCGCTGATGAGCCCCTTCGAACTGGGTTTCTACGCGACCGTCGTTTGCGAAGCCGCCGAGCGGTCGCTCGACGAGGGCGTAGCGATCGCCGAGGGGGTAACCCGGGGCAGCGAAATCCGTGTGGACAATTTAGTTAATGCGGTCTCGTCATGACGCTCCAGATACGCCCGCTGACTGCCTCTGATATTGAAGGGGTCTTGGCATTGAAGGCGCAGGCTGGCTGGAATCAAACGCGGCAAGATATCGATCGGTTTTTGTTCCTGGAGCCGGCCGGTTGCTTCATGGGTGAAGAGGCCGGAGTGACCGTGGCAACCGCGGCTGCGTTTGTGTTTGGTCAAATTGGCTGGATTGCGATGATCCTGGTGGCACCCTCGGCCCGGGGGCGGGGCCTGGGGACCGCGATGACAAAACATGCCTTGGACTACCTCGATTCCCGTGGCGTCCGCTGCGCGCGTCTCGATGCGACGCCGCTCGGCCAACCGATCTATGAAAAACTAGGCTTTGTCCCCAAGTACCGGCTGGCAAGATTCGCGGGCATGGCCCCACCAGGAGCCACCGATCCGCGCGTCACGTGTTGTTTACCGGAAGAGCTCGACTCAGTGCTGCAGCTTGACCGGCGCATCACGGCAACCGCACGGGAACGATTACTCCAGCGGTTGTACCACGAGTCGCCAGAAAGGATGCACGTGTTCCGGGAGTCCGGATCGATCACCGGCTATTTCACGTCGCGAGCCGGGGCCAGCCATACTCAGTTAGGGCCCGGGATTGCGCTGAACAATGCGGCTGGCCTGGCCTTGCTCGAAACGGTAACCGCCCGGCAAGCTGGAACGCCGGTCTACATTGATATCCCCTACGAAAACTGCACGGCCATGGCGTGGGCGGCCGAACGCGGGCTCACCGTCCAGCGAGACCTGACACGGATGTCCAGGGGCCAGGCCAGCGAGGATCGACCCGACTTGATCTGGGCCAGCTCCGGTCCGGAAAAGGGTTAACTGGACAGCGCCACTTTTTAAGCAATACATCGGATCGACGATCTGAAAACCCGAACCGATCAACTGACCAATCATGTATGGGAACGCGAGGGGACCAGTCGTCAGAGTGGCTGGATGAGCTCGGTCGAGGTCGATGAACATCAAGACCCGTTAGTGCCAGCTCGAGGTGTCGCAACTCGCCGAACAAGCAACAAAGGCTTTCTTTGCCATGACACGCTCCTTTGTGCTTGATTGTAACATCTCAATCTAAGCACCTGAACTGTCCGGCAAAACCGAGCCACCCCAGTGAGCGAGAGTTGCTGGTACACTAATGTCTACGACTTGCATGGAACTGCATTAAGTATGCACACACAGTTCCAGCAACGAGCAATACAAACGAGCGAGGTTCGGGTACTACAAATGTTGTCAGAAAGGCTTTCTTAGGCCAACCCCCGAAGCCTATCCCTGCGATAACTTGCTGCCCGTCATAATCGATCGAAAAACCATACTGCGCCCACCCGCCCGTCTGCGGCCCAAGAGTTGTGAATTTTCTAACCTGTTCGCCACTGTCCAGCGCAAACGCGTAAGCTGCTCCCTGGTTGAGCTCATATTTCTCTAGTTCCTCGCCGTCCAGCAAAAGAGAATCGCCAAGCCGATATGCCGCTACGATCGCGATACTACCGTTAATGACCACATCCCCACCAAAGCTGGAAAGACTCTGCGTATTCCCCAGGCTATGAGACCCTTGGAGTTCATGAATAAGCTTGCCATTTGTTAAATCAAAAACATATGCGCTGCCAGGTACTCCGGTCGCTACAACTACTACTCGCGCGTCGTAAGCGTCGACGGAGACGCCAAATCTTGTGCTTTCGGGCAGATTGCCCGGACTAAGGTCGAATAAATGTAATCCAGATTTCCAGTTGTACACAGAAACAGAGTCATTTCGATAATCACCAATAATCACGGAGTCGCCTGAGATTGACATTGTTCCGGCTCGGCCGTTAAAAGCAGCCAACCGTTCTCCAGAGGCTAGGTCATAGACTACGCTTTCTGTTGCTGTAGCAATAACAGCGTGGCCAAGCTCAACGTCAATGGCATGGCTCCAAGAAAGGTGTCCAGGTGTTTCTGGCAAGATATACAATTGTTCGTAAGTGGCTAAGTCGTAGACATGCGTCCCTTGTAGTGAACTTACCAAAGCATACGATTTATCAAGAGCCACGTGTCTGCCAAATGCATCCCCAGGTATTTCCTTATCCGGAACTAAAGTTGTAAGCAATTGGGCAGTATGTGAATTATACAAATGTGCCTGCCCTGTATTGCGTTCCCCAGAAGCACCAACTAAAGCGACTCCATTGTTGATTGCGACAGATATACCAAAAGCATTTATGCCAGTGGAATCTGGAACCTCGGATATGAGTTCCAGGTCTGCGTCCGTGTATCCGTTGGATATTCTGCCTGCCCGAGCCAATGTAGAACTGAACCACCCAATTAAACCTAAGCCTGCAGTGAAAAAGAAAACTAATCGAGTCGTGGTTGTGCTCATCGTAAATCTAGAGTTGCTTGGTGAATCGGAAAGAAGGATAGGTATTTCTAAGCCTAGCCTGTCCTAGCGTTTCCGTCTAGCGTTTCCGTTCCATCCACTACTATCTTGTACGCACTTCGAGCGCACTAACCTGTCCCCATGCGCATGAAGACCACATCACCAGGCGCAGCAAAATCATCGGCAAAAACGTGTGATTCAATCGTTGTTTCATCACCCGCATGGTACTCCAAACCGAATGAATGAGCATCGCTGAGTGCACTCTGGAATATATCCGGCCACTGAGTAAATACCCGCCAATGAGCCGGCCCAGAGTCCAGGCTTGCTTCTTTCGCAGTAAGAGAGAGAGCGGAAGACTGAACGGGTCCTAGGGTCTTGGTAATCGGCATTGCCAAACCAGACAGACCGGCTAGTGCGTCGTCTGGCTCAACCCCCTTTGTCCCGAGTGGTTTCGCACCTTCTTGCAAAATCGCCATCTGCGGTGTTGGAATCGTATCGAATTGGTCCTGCCACACCGTCAGATCGTCTTCATTGACCGCCTGGTCATGATTCGCATCGCCATCGCTCTGGATCGCATCGGGAGCCTGTATGCCAAACCCACGCTGCCAGGCAAGAAAATCGTTCCCATCGATGTCTCCGTCACGGTCGAAGTCAGCGGAGAGAGCAAGCGAATTAAGCTCAAAGGCTCCAATGTCAATCGTCGGCGGGACACCCTGCCCTCCATTAGCGACGCGGTCGAACGGAGTTCCCCGTTGGTCGTAAAGAGGTACCATCCCGACACCCGCCGGATCGCCGGCTTCAATGGCCGGACTGCCGGCCAGTAATGCATGGGTCCAGGTTGGCCCTCCGTTGTCGGCCAGCGGCCCTAGCTGCGGATTGGCAACTCCCGTCTGGTCGCCGGGTTCGTTAAAAACCGTTAGGGCATCGGGAACCGAAACACTGGTGCCGATTAAGTTGTAACCCTGCGAGACAAATGAATTGATCGGTCCATCATTCACATCCACATCACTATTCGTATTCCCAGCGATGATGCTGGAACGGATTTCGGTGCGAGTGTACGTGTAAGGACTGTCATCACGTCCATTACTGGAAACACCACTACCCCGACCCACGGGGGCGGTGTTGTTGGTAATGGTACTGTGCTGAATCAGCGTCAATCCGCCTGAGTTAAAGAGACCGCCACCATAACCACCATAACCACTGTCGCCAATCATGGCCGTGTTGCCGGAAACCGTGGAGTTAATCAGGGTGAAAGATTCACCATTATTGGGGTCGGAACCAGTGATGATTCCCCCACCAACATCCAGAGCGGTGTTTTCTAAAATCGTGCTACTACGAATCACGGTCGTGCCTAAGGCTGCGATACCTCCGCCAATTTCGCCTGCATTTCCTGAGATCGTACTGTCAGAAATTGTTGTCGTGCCATAAGTAGACAATCCCGCCCCGAAAATCGCCGTGTTGTCCGAGATGGTGCTGCCGCTGATGACCGTCGTCCCGTAGCTGGACACACCACCCCCATCGTAAGCATCGTTTCCGGAGATCATACCACCCATGATGGTTGTCAATCCAGCGGCATAGATACCCCCACCGAAATACGAAGATTTACCGGAAATCGTGCTGTTAGTAATCATCAGAGTGCCATCGGAACTGATGCCACCGCCATAACTATTGTTGCTACCATAGCCGCCACTCCCACCTTCGCCAGTGAAATTGCCAGAGATCACGCTGTCGGTGATCGAGAGTGACCCGTCAGAGAAAATGCCACCACCGGGACCACTGGAGCCAGCGTAGTTACCGTAGCCACCGCCGCTATCGCCACCATCTCCAGTAGAATTGCCGGAAATTACACTGTTGGTGATTGTGAGTGACCCTAACGAATAAATACCACCTCCGGCACCACTGGAGCCGGCAGAGTCACCATCGCCACCAGCACCGGTGGAATTGTCAGAAATCGTGCTACCACTGAGAGTCAGGGCTCCATCAGACCAAATGCCTCCTCCGTACCCACTCGACTCTCCATTGCTGCCCTCACTGGCCCCGTCACCGGTAGCATTGCCAGTAACGGTCGAGTCGATCAGTTGCAAGGTTTCCGTCGAACGTATGGCTCCTCCATTTCCAGAGACATCGCCACCGATTAGGGTAAGACCATGGATCTCCACGCTACTGTCAGTCAAATCATCACCATCGTCGATATTGAAAATCCGCATGCCATCGCCTGTGCCTGGCGTGCTATCCGGCCCATGCCCAGCGTTGACGGTAAGCCGGTTTGGCAAGTTGCTGGCGTCGATGATTAAATCGCCGGAAATTTTCAATTCGCCCAAAAGATCGTCGAGAAAGATGGTCCCTCCATCGAGTGGGCCGGCAAAATCGATCGTTTCTCCCGCTGGGGCCGCAACAATGGCATCACGAAGCGAAATGTCACCATCGTCGATACTACCATCCAACTCATCGGCCAGGGTGTTGACCGTGATGGAAAGCAGCCATCGATTTTCCAACGGTTCTATCCGTAGACGACGGAAATTCGGACCGTGAGAAGCCTTGCTCTTTCCTGCACTACCCTTCCCTGGATAAATATTCCACAGGGAAGAGGACGAGGACCGAGAGAGCGAGGAATGACCATTCCTACCGAAAGCATGTTGCCAATTCATTGATGCTCCTCATGATTCCATGTACCAATAACCATTGGGATACCCAGCAAATAGGTTACCCCTCCTATAGGGATAGGCGTGTAAAAGGTGCTCTTTGTGACAGGAATTCTTTGGATTTCTTATACATCAGTTAGTTTTTAGGCGAAATTATATTTTTCGGTTTTAGGGGACATGCATCTTTCCCATTACCTCACTCTAAGGGGGGATCGCGACAGGGAGGACCATATCGTGTTTACTTTGGAGGGCGGCAGATTGAAAAAGCAACTTTCTATCATTTACATGACTATGATGCCTATCATCATACTTCTGATTGCCTCGGTGACCGCTGCGATGGCTGGAGATGTCGTCATGATCACACACGGCCCACCCGATGTGTCCCTGCCGCGAGAGACCACGGACAACCTGCCAGCCCGCTACGGTATTGGTCTGCCCCTGCAGGTGTCAGCCACCGAAGCGGCGCTCTTTTGCAATCTGCGCGTCATCGCCCCAGGGATGTTCGATTACGAAGACGGTACAGACGTAATCCTCTTCGACAGCCTAGGGGCCTTGAACACGGCCAAGCCAGTCGCGATCTCGCGCAACCGGAAGCAGGCCGCTGACGAGAATGGCAAGGCGCGTCTTGTCGTCAAGTTCCCCATGGCTGCCGGGTTCTGGCCCCTAGGGGCCAAAGCGGATGACGGCTCACACCATCCCGGCGAAGGCAAAGGGTTTGGGTTCTGCCAGGCCCTGTCGCTCGAAACGGACAAGAGGGGCTTGTTCACATGGACGAAGCCATTCGTGCGGTATGTGGAGATGCTGCAGTTGAGCTATGCCGGGGCGCGATTCCAGGTGACCGAACGCGAGATCGCAGGACCGACCCGGTTGCCGTCAGCTGGCTCGGACGGGTGGCAATTGGTCAGCCCGGGCCTCTCGAACGCGATTCCCGAGGGAAACAATTTGCTACTGCCAGTGCTCGCGCGGCGCGACGGTCAGGGGCGGTGCGGAGTGTGTCGTTGGCAATGGGAGGAAGGCCAGTGGGCCGCTGCGGAGTTTGTGCCCGTGGGCCCTGGTTCGGAGCCCAGCCTAGTGCGCGTGGCCGACGGTTCACTCATGTTCGCCACTCGTCTGGGAGGTGACCAGGAGAGTACGGTAGTGGTCTGGCGATCGGCCGACGCTGGCAAGACATGGCAAGAGATCGTGTGCCAGACCGAGGTGCGAAGCTCGTCGCCCGTCAGCATCCACCGTACAGCCCGTGGCACTCCCTTCATTGCTACGAATCCGCACGGCGGGAAACGGCCTAGGCTCTGCTCCTGGCTGGTCGAGGGCACGCATCTGGCCGACTCGCGTCTCATCCGCGACTGCACTCAGGAATTTGGTGTGCGGCCGAAGGAGGCGTTTTGGTGCGTCGACCACCCGTCGTCCGCAGTCGTACGTCTGGCCGACGCCCAATGGCACGCGTTGCTGGCGTACCGGATAAAGACTTACTTCCTGCCTACCCGAGGGCGCGAAGAGCCAGTTCTACCTCAGACCGGCTGCTACGTGGAGGAGATCGTCTCGACAGGCCCGGCAGTCCCCGAGTGGCAGTTCTGAGACCATGAATTCGCACGATCCCCGGCAATTCCGGGGAAGCCGGATCCGCAGGCTCTCGTGGCCTGCCGATTCGCTTTACGAATCACATGCGTTTACGCTTCATAGATAAGATCCTAATTGCTCCTCCGCCCGCCCCCCCCCGCCCCGCGATCCACCGCTTACGTCTGAATTGCAGCTGCTTTATTCCTTCCTTTGACAAACGGGACCTTGCGTGGCAAAATAGCCCTATGTACCAAATACCTGATGAACAATTTCAAAAGCTCACCATCGTTGCTATTGCCGCTGGTTATGAAGACGCACCAGCGCTGATTGCATCGCTGGCCGAAGAGGTCGTCGACGACCCGCGCGGTACGCTCCCCCCTGAACAACTCCAACAAAGTCTTGCTCAGTGTGATCGTAGTATGGCAGAGTTTAACGCGGGGCGTGGCCACGACGCCGAAGAAGCTTTCTTGAAGCTTGGCCGCGATCGTGGTTACGATCTAGGTGAATGAAGTACCGGCTCACTATCTCAGATGAGACGATTGACCAACTTCGGCAATTTCTCGATCACATCGAATTTGAACAACAAGCATCACTTGCAGCGAGTCGTTGGGCCAAAAAAGCGCTAGCCAAATTGCGTACGCTCAAAGAATTTCCACACCGTTGCCCCTTTGCTCCCGAAAATGATGATTGAGACTACGAAATCCGCATGATGATCGTTGATCAATGTTTGTTTCTCTATAACGTGAACGAACAAGATCGGGTAGTTCGCATTCTAGCGTTTCGTCATGGCAGTCAGCAGCCACACCCTGAGGGCTTGCCCGATTAAAGCCACGTGGCGATAAAAGCGTGCGTGATAAAAGGGCGTGATACGTGATAAAAGCGTGATCAAAGGGGACGGGCGTGATCAAAGGGGGCGCAACTCATTTCCCATCGCATCGCCGTCTGCGCGAGCGTTGCATTACCGCGGGCAGGCATATCGAAAGCAGCAATATGCCAGTCGCCGGTTCGGGCACTCTCACAATAATCCGGTGATTGGACGAGATGCCGACGACCACATAGCCCAGCAGCACATCCAGAACGTAGTCTCCACAGAGATTTAGGGGACAAGATTTAGGGACGACAAGATTTAGGGACATGCACCTTTCCCTTTACCTCACTCTAAGGAGGGGTCGCGGCAGGAAGGACCATTACCAACCCCGTATACCGAGTGGCGAGTGTCCCCAATTACCTCCGAATGGACGCAACGCCGCTCGGCCAACCGATCTATGAAAAACTAGGCTTTGTCTCCGATTACCGGCTGGCAAGATTCGCGGGCATGGCCCCACCAGGAGCCACCGATCCTCGCGTCACGTGTTGTTTACCGGAAGAGCTTGACTCTGCTCAATGCAGGCTCACCATGTAAGCGTTCACAGGTCGGTGCGAGCAAAACGAGAATTATGCCGCTCTCGATGGGGCTTTCGACATGCCTGATTGCGGCAGCAACGATGGCGATGTCTGGTTCGCGAAATGCGCGGTCACCGCATCAACCATGAACTCGAA
>JAJRWS010000064.1 GCA_024276705.1 Planctomycetota bacterium
AACGTTCAAGAAAAAAACTTCGGTAAATCGTGGCGTTCTGATAATGCAGCTTCGTACTCGTACTCAGCCGCTTGCGGCGGTACTCGTACTCGAGTCGCATGGCGAGTATCCTACGGCCGTCGAGTACGAGTACCGCTTTGCTGAGTACGAGTACGAGTACGAAGAGAAGCCAAAATACCCAACTTGAAATGGGGAAATTATTCCTCGTTCGCCACTAAGGGGGCGGAGAGCAGGGGTTGGGGTCGGGGGTCGGGGTGTATGTAATACACGTCCCCTCTCCCCCGGCCACTTGCCGTCGAAAGATGTTCCTTGTCGCCAGGACTATCCCGGCAAGTGGTTGGGGGAGAGGGCTAGGGTGAGGGGGCTGAAGCGGGTACCAGGATATATTCTGGGTCCAGGGAAAAAGAACATAATAAGCCGATCGACATGGTACAGCTTCAAGTATCGCACTCGTACTCAGCAGAGCAGTACTCGTACTCGAATCTAAGTGAGAGGCCACGGCCACCTCAGTCATCATCAACATCCATGGCCTCTTGTTTCGTTTGCGTCCCAATAGTTCCAATCGAGTACGAGTACGACTGAACGGCAGAGCCTGATGAGTACTCACTCCCCCAGAGCAGGTGGCCTACCGACGGTAATATATAGTCATGAACAGACCGGTCCTTACCGCCGCTCATCGACCAATACTAGATCCGGTGCAATACTAGATCCGGTGCCCGGGTGGGTGAAATACACGAAGCTAGTGGCCAACCGCAGACGACCTGTTTTCTACAATATCAGCCCCGCTTTCTCCTTGTCGGTTCGGCCGGCTTCTTTACAATACAAGAGGTAGTTCGATCCATAAGCGCATACTGGATTTCTCCAGACATGCGGCATGATTCCACCGAGGCAAGGCATGAAACGTATTGGAGCCCGACACTCACGACAGAAATTATCCAGGATTGGTTTCACGCTGGTGGAGCTGCTGGTGGTGATCGCCATCATCGGCATCCTGGTGGCTCTCCTTTTGCCGGCGATTCAAGCAGCCCGCGAGGCGGCCCGTCGGACTCAATGCAAGAACCAGTTGAAGCAAATCGGACTGGCCATGATCAACCACCATGACACGTTTGGTTTTCTACCTTCGGGCGGTTGGGGCTGGCACTGGGCGGGCGACCCTGACCGTGGCGCTGGAAAACCCCAGCCGGGTGGCTGGCCCTACCAAATACTCCCCTACATCGAACAGCAAGCGTTGCGAACGATGGGCAGCGACGGCAAGCCCGATATCATCACCCCCGAGCAAAAAGCGAGGGTCGCCGAAGCCGCGCAAGTAATCATCCCCACGGTCTACTGCCCATCGCGGCGGGCGGCGCAGACCTACCCGGTCCCCGCTGGCCTGGGCGATGTGATTAACAACATGGATGAAGTGGACATGGCCAGCAAAACCGACTACGCGGCGAATGCGGGGGATACCTTTTATGGCTGGGGAGAAGGCCCACGTAGCTACAGCCTGGTCAAGCGGATGGGCGACCTCATCTGGCCAAAAGCCGCGTTTGAATCGACCGGGGTCATCTTTGTCGTCAGTGAAGTCGGCTATCGACAGATTACCGACGGGACCAGTAATACTTACCTGGTGGGAGAAAAATATCTTAATATCAACGATTACGAGTCAGGGCTGCCCTTGAATGACGACCATTCCATGCTCACTGGAGACGATCTGGATATCCACGCTTGGACCAGAACCTGGGATAACAAAGGCTTGCCTCCCTTCGCGGATACGGCTCGATTTTCCATTCGTCACCCCCAACACTGGCCCGCGGGATACGGCAGTGCCCATCCGTCGGTCTGGCAAGCTGTCTTCTGCGATGGCTCGGTACACGCGATGAGCTACGATATCGATCCGGTGGCCCACAACAATCTGGCTAACCGCAGCGATGGCCAGGTCATCAACGGAAGCTACTGACCGAGTGTCCAGGGTAAATAGGCTGCCGATAGGCCGTATACGTTTCATTGCGCAGATGCTTCAGCATGTTGTGGCCCTGCCGCCGCCCGCGTTCATAACGAAGCGCGGCTAAATCGATCGGCCCGACGACAATCCGCTCTCCGGGTCCCGCCTCCGCCTGAGCCAACACCCGGCCATCGAAGTCAACAATCATGCTTCCACCCGGCCAACTGAAGGGTGGATAATTCACCAGGCTTGAACCCAAATTGGCAGCCACCACGTAAGCCATGTTCTCCATCGCGCGGGCCCGATTGACCAGCGTCCACCAATCGGTCGGCTTGGCCGTACCCCAGGGATCCATGTAGGCGGAAACGCGAACCAAAACCTCGGCTCCCGCAAGGGCTAACTGGCGTATCGCTTCGGGGAACAACCAATCGTAGCAAATCGCCGCCCCAAGTCGGCCAATTTCGGTTTCAACCACCGGATAGAGTGGCTCATCGTAGTCTGCCAGATCGTGCGGGCTGGTATGCAGCTCCCAGGGGATCCACGGATGCACCTTACGATACCGGGACAGAATCCCTTCGGGACCGATCAAGCAAGTTGTATTGAAGACATGCTCGGGCCAGCGGGAATCGACCTCCAGAAACGTGCCCGTTTGAATGTACACACCCAACTCCCGGGCTCTGCGATGGTATCGCTCGGTATGTTCATTGGGGATTGACACAGCCAGGCGGTCTCGTAATTTCTCCACCGTTTGGTAGATGGGTGCCGCATGGGCGAACTCCGGAAACACGATCAGCCGTACATCATGAAATGGCTGGTAACCCTCAACCGCGTAATTCACCATATCCAGCATACGGTCCACGCGAGCGGAAATATCCTCACGACCGGCCGGATTGGGAAGATCAATCTGACAAGCGGCTGCGTAATAACGGTCGTAAGATGGCATGGGTGGGCTCCGGTGGGAATGTTCTTGGAGGGATGCTGATGATGGGCGCTAAGGCTATGCTAATTGACGATACGAATAGATACCACCATGTTTACCCGCCCTTCCTAATTATCAATTATACCATGAGACCTATTCTCCTGTTACCAATCGAACATGAGTCGCCATGACCGCGCCCCCCTCACCTCAGCAAGCCCCGCAAACAGTACCACGTCCCAGGTACGTTCGGGCCATTGGGCCGCGTCTGAGACGACTCCTGGTAATGGTCCTGATACTGCTGGCTCTGCTGGTCGCCAATTCGGCTTACCTGGCCGCAGTCTCCTTCTTGGAGTGGATGACCGGTAACACCTACCAAAACTATTTCTAT
>JAJRWS010000065.1 GCA_024276705.1 Planctomycetota bacterium
AGATTTACGACACTTGGTTTGACGAAGATTTGCAGCGGGGACGACCGATTGACCAGTTACCCATCCCCGAACCGGTCGCCCGCCAGGGTGCCGCGGCAGTGCGCGATTACCAGGACCAGCATCGATTGGCTTACCAATCCGATGCTCCCGTCAATTGGTGCCCGGCCCTGGGCACGGTACTGGCCAACGAAGAGGTCATCCATGGCAAGAGCGAACGGGGCGATCATCCCGTGGTTCGTAAACCGCTCAGACAGTGGATGCTGCGCATTACCGCCTACGCAGACCGTCTGGAGGAAGATCTGGAACAGGTCGACTGGCCGGAAGGCATCAAGGCGTTGCAGCGGAATTGGATCGGTCGCAGCACGGGAGCAGAAGTCGACTTTTTGGTCCAAGAGAAGAGTTGCGAGGCGCGAGGCGCGAGGCGCGAGGAAGGTGGAGAAGATGTAGCGTGCAAGAAGGCGGGACCGGCCCCCTTGATCGCGGGAAGTACCGATAAGCATCGCGAAGAATGCGGCTCGCAAGACGCGAAGGTGATTCGGGTTTTCACGACACGGCCCGATACGCTTTTCGGGGCTACCTACATGGTTCTTGCCCCGGAACATCCACTGGTCGAACGGCTGACCACGACGGAAAACGAGCAAGCCGTCACGGCTTACCGCGAGCAAGCCGCGGCCAAAAGCGATTTGGACCGCACCGACCTGGCCAAAGAAAAAACGGGCGTCTTCACCGGTTCCTATGCGGTCAATCCGGTCAACCAAGAGCCCATCCCTATTTGGATTGCCGACTATGTACTGATTAGCTACGGAACCGGGGCGATCATGGCGGTCCCAGCGCATGACGAACGCGACTTCGAGTTCGCCCAGCAATACGGCATCGAAATCAAACCTGTTGTAGAACCCGATCCGAACGCAACGTCCGAGCCTGCAACGCCAGGGCCAGACGCAGCGGCTAACCCTTGTGGCCAGGCTTTCACCGGCGAAGGCGTTGCCATCAATTCAGGTCCATTCAATGGTCTCCCCACGGCTCAGTTCAAGCAAAAAATCACCCAGTGGCTGGAAACGCGGAGACTGGGCTGCCAGGCGGTCAACTACAAACTTCGCGACTGGCTCTTTTCACGCCAGCGATTCTGGGGCGAACCGTTCCCTATCCTGCATGAACTGGACGCCGAGCGCAGACCAACCGGACGCGTGTGCGCACTCCGAGTCGAGGATCTGCCGCTGGACTTACCGCACCTGGAAAATTTCACGCCCCACGGTCGCCCCGAACCTCCCCTGGACAGCGCTCCGGATGAGTGGTTGTACCCCGTAATCGATGGCGTGACTTACAAACGGGAAACCAACACCATGCCCCAGTGGGCCGGGTCGTGCTGGTATTACTTGCGCTTTCTCGATCCTGACAATGACCAGGCTTTGGTGGACCCAGAAATTGAGCGGGCGTGGATGCCCGTCGACCTGTATGTTGGCGGCGCGGAGCATGCCGTACTGCACCTGTTGTATGCTCGTTTCTGGCACAAGGTGCTCTACGATCGGGGCCTGGTAAGCACTCCGGAACCTTTTCACAAACTCGTCAACCAAGGCATGATTCTGGGGGAAGATGGCGGCAAAATGTCCAAGAGCCGAGGCAACGTCGTGAACCCCGACGCCGTCGTCGCTGAATATGGCGCGGACTCACTGCGGCTCTACGAAATGTTCATGGGCCCCCTGGAAGCCGCCAAGCCCTGGAGCATGGATGGCCTGAATGGCCTGCATGGTTTTCTGCACCGCGTCTGGCGGATGATCATGGATGAAAAGGCGGATGAACCGAAATGCCATACGGCCCTAAGTGACGCGTCTCTTACGCAAGAACAAGCACGCGTACTGCATAAAACCATCAAGGCGGTCACCCACGACATCGCCAGTCTGGAATTCAATACGGCAATCGCCCGGATGATGGAGTTCACCAATTTTTTCACCAAACAAACCTCCCGGCCTCGAGAAGCCATGGAGAAATTTGTGCTTTTGTTATCGCCTTACGCCCCACACATTGCCGAGGAACTCTGGCAACAACTCGGACATACGAACACACTCGCCCTTGAACCATGGCCCGAGTACGACGAATCGTTGATTGCCGAAGATGAGCTGGAAATCCCCGTACAGATCAATGGTAAGCTGCGCAGCAAAATCCGAGTGCCCGCAGGTGCCGATAAGACCACCCTGGAGGCGGCCGCTCGTGAAGATGCTCGCATTGCCAACCTACTCACCGGCAAACAGATCGTGAAAACGATCGTTGTTCCCGGACGGCTGATTAATTTTGTCGTTAAGGGATGACCGATCGATAACTTACCGGTTTTACCAGAGAACAGGGGATCACCATGAAAAATGTCGTTGCCGTCGTACTTGGAGGTGGTCAGGGAACGCGACTGCGCCCGCTGACTACCTATCGCTCAAAACCGGCAGTTCCCCTGGCGGGCAAATACCGCCTGATCGACATCCCTCTCTCCAATTGCATCAACAGTCACTTACGGCGAATTTATGTGTTGACCCAATTCATGTCGGTCAGTCTACACCGTCACATCCGTGGTACCTACCGGTTCGACAATTTCAGTGGCGGCTACGTTGAGACACTGGCCGCCCAACAAACTCTGCAGGAGGGAACCGATTGGTATCAGGGCACTGCCGACGCAGTACGTAAAAACTTGCGGTACTTGACCCAACCGGGAATCGATTACATCGTCATCCTGTCAGGTGACCAACTCTATCGCATGGACTTTCAGCAGATGTTGCGGACCCATCGCGATGCCGGCGCCGACATCACGATTGCCGCCAAACCGGTACACGCGGCGGATGCTTCATCACTGGGCGTGATGCGGGCGGACGACACGGGCCGCATTACGGGGTTTATCGAAAAGCCGCAAACCGACGAACAGCTCGATCAGGTCCGCATCGACCCGGCCTGGATCGATTCCCGAGGAATCGTCAGCGCTGGCCGGGACTGCCTGGCCAGTATGGGAATCTACTTGTTCAATCGACAGGTCCTCCTGGATGCACTCCAGAAGACGGACCATCAAGATTTTGGCAAGGAAGTCTTCCCCCAATCGATCCATGGTCGCAAAGTCCAACTTCATATGTTCGATGGCTACTGGGAAGACATTGGCACGATCGGTTCGTTTTACAACGCCAACTTGCAGATGACCAAGCCCAATCCACCTTTCGAAATGGCGACCGACCAATCGCCCATTTATTCCCGCCCTCGCTTCCTGCCACCTTCTCGACTGGATGGCGCAACGATACGGAGCAGCCTGGTTGCCGATGGCTGCGTCATCGAGCCTGGCACGCTTATTGAAAACAGCGTCGTCGGCCTGCGTTGCCGGATCGGCCGGAATGTGACAATCCGCAATTCCGTGATCATGGGAGCCGATTTTTACGAAGACCCCGCTGCCCAGAAAGCGACCAACAGCAGCCACACCCCTCGTGTTGGCATTGGCGATGGCACGACCATCGATGGGGCCATCATCGACAAAAACTGCCGTATTGGCGCCCAAGCGGAAATTGTCAACCACGACCACATCCAAGACTGCCAAGATCGTGGTTTTTTTGAAATCCATGATGGAATCGTGGTCGTGGGAAAAAATGCCACGGTACCCGCGGACTGGCGTGGCTAAACCCACAAGGGATACTCAGTCCTTACCAAGGTCACAAGAGCCTTACAAGAGTCACAAGGGAGACAACCGGCTTAACCCCACCGGACCAACCGTCACCTTCGCCTGGGAATCAGTGCCGATTAGCAGCCAGGCCATTGGTTGGATCGATAGCCTATGGCATACTGTAGTGGGTAGGGGAAATGTCACGATCTATCATCACTGGAGAGGACCCGCCGAAAATGCGTGGATATTTCTATCAAACTGGCTTGCTGCTGGCACTGGCCCCTTTGGCCGTTTTCTGGCCTGGCACGACAGCCTGGCCCGCGATCGAAAAAGGGCAGGAAGTCTACCTTGACGAACCGGAACCGGATCCTCCTCCCACAGTCGTCCAACGGCACAAGGTGGAAGACAAATATCCCGACGGTTCCCTGCGTATTCAACGTGAGGTCATCCGGCTTTCCAACGACCGCCTGCTGAATGACGGTCCCTACCGCGAATTCTATGCGGATGGGCAACTGTTCTCGGAAGGTACGTACAAGCAGGGCATCCTCGACGGCCAGTGGAAATACTGGCACCCCAACGGTCAAATCTGCAAAACCACCGTTTTTGCTCATGGTGTCCCGCATGGATCCTGGGAAGTTTTCCGCAAGGATGGTACTCGCCTGGCAAGTAAACATTACGAAGCGGGCAT
>JAJRWS010000066.1 GCA_024276705.1 Planctomycetota bacterium
ACCAGACTCCCGATGAGCAGATCATCGACCGTTCGCGCGACGCAGATGTGCTGGTGATCAAAAAAATTCCCCTGGACGAGTCGAGGTTGGCTCAATTACCCCGGTTGCGTCTGATCGCTGTTTCAGCAACCGGTTACGATTGCGTCGATGCGGTCGCCGCCCGCGGGCATGACATCGCCGTGGTGAATGTGCCCGCCTACAGTACCGAGTCCGTGGCCCAGCACACGATGGCCCTTCTCTTGCAACTTTGCAACCGGACTGCCGAGCATGATGCGGCCATCCGGGCCGGTCAGTGGTGGCAGTGCGGCCATTTTTCGTTTTGGAACGGACCCTTGAGAGAACTGGCTGGGAAGCGGATTGGCCTGGTCGGGTATGGCCGGATCGGACGACGCGTCGCCCGGATAGCCCAGGCCTTGGGGATGGAAGTCTGGGTCGTAACCCGTAATCCGGTCGGCGCGAGTGAGGTCCCTGTCCAGGAAACAGGTCTGGACGAACTGTTTCCCAAGGTCGATGTGATCAGTCTGCATTGCCCGGCGACCCCTGAAACCATTGGCCTGGTCGATCGGAGCCGGTTGGCCCAGGTACGCCCCGAGGCGATCCTGATCAATACGGCCCGTGGGCAACTAGTGGTTGAACGCGACCTGGCCGATGCGCTGAACGAAGATCGTCTGGCGGCGGCCGGCCTCGATGTGATGGTTGAGGAGCCGATTGCCAGGGAGAGTCCCTTGCTGACGGCGAAAAATTGTCTCCTCACGCCTCACCTGGCCTGGGCTACGCTGGAAGCGAGAGGTCGCCTGATGAAAATCACCGCGGAAAACATCCAAGCCTTCTTCGCGGCACAACCGATCCATGTGGTGAACTGATGTCTGTCTGGTAACAGGTACCCTAAGCTAGGATACTGACTTATGTCAGTACTTCCAAATTTCCACCCACCCTTACGTGGCCCAGGGCGATAAGCCGCCTGGGTACCGACGATTTTAATAGCTAGCACGTTGCCCAGGTCGGCTTCATCGGCCATTCTTGGAACTACTGTATGTTGTATATTTAATACGAAGATTCTAAGTCAAGTATTCCTGCTCAATATCGATACAAGGAAATTTAGCAATGTGGCAGAAGATTGCCTGGCTGGCTGTGGCTGGGGCACTGGGAACCTTAACCCGCTATTGGCTGGGGGGCGTTGCCCAGCGCTGGTCCCAGGGGGCCTTTCCATGGGGAACCCTGACCGTCAACGCGACCGGCTGCCTGCTGTTTGGGTTTGTTTGGGCCGCCGCCGAGGAGCGAGCCCTCATCTCAGCCGAGACGCGTTCGATTGTGTTGATCGGATTCATGGGCGCTTTGACCACCTTTTCGACTTATGTCTTCGAGTCGGGCCAGATGATGCGAGAAAGTGAATGGCTGTTGGCTGGCGGCAATTTTTTTGCCCAGAATGTTTTGGGCCTTCTTTGCCTCTACCTGGGAACGGTTCTGGCGCGGGTGGTATGAAACGACAAGATACTGGCAGAATAAGGGAGTCATGATGAAACTATCGGGACAAGCCGAGTTGCTGCGCATTTTCATCGGCGAAAGCGATAAGTACCAGGGGAAACCCCTGCATGAGGTAATCGTCCATGAGGCCCGGCGTCGCGGCATGGCCGGAGCGACCGTGCTGCGCGGGATCCTCGGTTTTGGCGCCGACAGCCGCATGCATACCGCCAAAGTGTTGCGGTTGTCGGAAGATTTGCCAATCGTTGTGGAGATTGTCGATCGGCCCGAGCGGATTGCGGAGCTGCTGCCCGATCTGGACAAGATGATTGTCGAGGGCCTGATCACCCTGGAGAAGGTGCAAGTCATCGCCTACCGGCATAATGGCTCGTCCGCAGGAGAACCATCAGACGATGAGAGTGCGCCACTGTAATCCGGGGTGTCATTCACAAGTCATTGGCTTGGTTGAAACGAGTAAGGAAATGCCAGGTTTGGCGAGCTCTTCGCGCTTTCCGTTTTTATGACACCAACCGGCCGTTCTCATGGCACCAACCGGCCGTTCTCATGGCACCAACCGGCCGTTCTCATGGCACCAACCGGTAAGCTTCCTTGGCTTTTTCGATCGTGTCTCGTTCGGGCCTGGTTCGAATCGATAGGTAACCGACGATTTTCCCATTCTCATAACAGGGAAAGACATTTGCTTTTACCCAGTAGATGCCGCCCCCTTGGGAGCGGTTGGCAACATATCCCTGCCACAGTTTACCCGCTTGGATGACGGCCCACAGGTCGGCAAACGCGGTTCGTGGCATGTCCGGGTGGCGGATGACATTGTGGGGTCGGCCAACGAGTTCGCCAGGTTCGTATTCGGCAACCCGGTAGAAACAGTTATTGGCAAAAGTTATTTTTCCGCGCCGGTCGGTCGCGGAAATTAAGATGTCATTTTCCTGCAGGACATATTCCTCTTCTTGCCGGGTAAACCGGTCTGGCGCGCGGAAAGTGCTTTTTTCGACAACCGGCTGCAGGCGTTCCAGTGGATCGATCGATTGGACCTTGGTGCCTTGCATGGCCATCATTTCCAGGATGCAGGCGAAAGTTTTGCCAATCGTATTGACTTCGAGGGCTTCGTTTTCCACCTCCATGGAAGAAGCGTTCAACTGGTTGAAGCCTTGCAGGGTATCATGCAAACGCTCACTGAAGTGCGATGTCTCGACCTCGATGCGTGACGCATTTTCGCGCGTTACTTGAACAGCTTCGAGCGACTTTTGCATCTTATCGGCCGATTGTTCCACGCTTTGGGAAAGATTTTCGATGGCTTCGCCAATTTGCACCAAGGTATCACGTATTTCGTAGTTCGCTTTTTTAGTGACGCTTGAAAGTTCTTTCACCTCGTGAGCCACTACCACGAAACCTTTGCCAGCCTCACCCGCGCGGGCGGCTTCGATGGTGGCGTTGAGGGCCAGAAGATTCGTCTGGTCCGCAATGTCATTGATGGTTTTCACAAGTCCATCGATGGCAGTGAACTGTGTTTGCAGCACACCCATTTTGCTGCGGACCCCGTTCATCTGGTCGAAACTGCCGGTGGTTTCCGCCACCACTTTATCGACATTGACATCGATTTGTTGAACGTTGTCTTGGACACAACGCATGCGTTCCAGGATGTTTTCGAAATCCGAGGTACTTTTCCGAATGGCTTGGATTTGTGTTTCGATCGTGCCGGCTGACGATTTGGCAACGAGCGTAAGTTTTTTACCAGCCGCCCGAATTAGCGCATTGCGGAGGTCCTCTTCGGCAAAGGGAACCAATGCACCGGTAGCCTCCTCTTTGAGACGCTTCAAATCGGTAGCTGCCGATGGTATCGCTGTGGCTAGCATGCCAATTCCTCTTGGGTCAAGCTGCTGGACAGGTAAAGGGGAGTGTAAAAGAATAAGATATTTCCGTGCCCACGGACGACCGAGCGAGCCAGGAATTGACGGTTCTTACCTCCGATTGGAACCGTTGCAACGATCATGAGGATCTTTGCCCTTTGTCAAATTAATATTTTCGGGTAGCGGTCTGCGTAAGCCTTTGCCCCGCCAAAAGTTGTTCCGATCGTTATCCGAAAATTTAGGCTTGACCAGACTTTAGTCCGGCAATTCGGCATTGTTGGCGATTTGCACGCTTCCCTGGCTGTGGTTGGCGATCCGCGGTGGGCCGGAGAAGAGATTTCCGGTGATGACCGCGCGGCGGACCTGCTGCTGCAGTTCGATTTGTGGTTTGTTCTGTTGAAATTCGCAGCCCCGGACCAGTAACGTGCCGCTGGCAGCTTGAATCGCGTGGCGGCCCTCGCGTTTGCTATCCCACTGGGTGAACGTGCAGTCGCTGAAACCGACGGTTCCTTTCCCAGCCAAACGGGCAATCTGATTGCATGGGCCCCAAAAGGCGCAGTTGACAAACCGCACACTCCCTCGATTCGTATCGGTGACTTCTACCATGGTCGGGTCGGGCCCGTGGAAGGAGACGAACTGGCCATTGGTGATCAGCAGGCCCATCGGCGCGCTTTGTTCGACCACCACCGCCGTCTGGCAATCGTCGGCTCCGAGGCCCAGGAAATTGCCGTTGCAGACGCCAGCTTTGGTTTGCACGAACTTGTAGCCGATCTTGTAGCCGAAACAAAACGTGTTGAGCACATACTGCCAGTCGCTGCGTCCCAGAATGAAAGCTTCGCCATGGTCCATCTGCCAGTTACGCAGTTTGGGCTGCATGCTCCACCACGGGTTGAAGTGAACATTCTCGACCCGCCCGATGTCGTAGATGGAATCAATCAGGATGCCTCGCCGTAACGGTTGGCCATGGACATTGCGGATCAAATGGCGTTCATTCTTCGTCGCGTCGATGCCGTTGTACGGATTGAGCAGTTCCACGTCGAGAACTGCCGGATTTTTACCGCGTAGGGCGATCGCCCAAGGATAGGGCTTTGGGACTTCGCTGGGACGTTGCCGGGGGTAGTACAACACGATGCCGCGGAGGGTGCTGTTGGTACCCAGCGTCAGAAAAGGCGGGCCTTCTTCGTGGCCGGCATTTTCGGTGACCAGCAGCGTGGTGCCATCGTCGGTCGGCTTGGGCAGGCCCGGGTCGCGGATGCCGTTGTGGGCCGGTACCGATTGCCAGCTACCCTGCAGCGTGACCCCGTTCGGGATGGTCAGGTGCCCCGCAAAAAAGTAGTTGCCACGAGGGGCGAAAACGGTCCCGCCTCCAGCGGTATGGGCCGCGTCAAGAGCACGTTGGAAGGAGACGGTGTCGTCCGCCTTGCCATCCCCACGGGCGCCGTAGTCCTTGACATTGATTGCGCCCGGCACCTTCAGGGTTGCAGCGTTCGCCAGGCATGCCAGGCAGCCCAGGGCCAGACAGAAGACGATTGATATTCTGATCCACATGTTTCATTATTCCTGGTAGACGTTTTTTGGGTACCTGCCGTGTCTTGAAGTCGTGTTGAGTTATCCTTAATCTTACTCTTAACCTAAAACCCAACCCAGGTGAAATGAGCATGACGAATACCACACGGCGTACATTCTTGAAGCAAACTACGGCGATGGGGCTGACCAGCTCGCTGCAGAGAGAGTCGACGTTGCGAGCCATCGCCGGTCTGGCGCTCCTTCTCCTGTTCTCCACCCTGGCCCGTGCCGAAGAGCCAAAAGTGGGGCAGCAGGTGGCTCGCCAGGGAGATGAAATCATGGTTTGCGGGCAGTTGTTCCACACCACCGCGCCGGTCGTGCTCTGGCTCGACCCTGGTGGTTACGATGCGTACCGGGTGGAACGCCGCTTCAGCCCGCTGGAAAAGTCATCCTGGAAGGATTCGGTCAAGGAAGTGTCGTATCTCGATACGCCCAACCGTTATGGCCTGCGCAAGGCGGGATTGAATGACAAGCAACTTCAACAAGTTCGTGGGGGTGGTTGGGATTTGCCCCTTCTGCAGAAGGTGGTCGATCAGTTTGTCATCCATTACGACGTATGCGGAACCAGTCGAAAATGTTTCCAGGTATTGCAAGATGGCCGTGGCCTGAGCGTTCATTTCCTGCTCGATATCGATGGCACGATCTATCAGACACTCGATTTGAAGGAACGTGCCTGGCACGCGACCCGGTCCAATTCACGTTCGGTGGGAATTGAGATCGCCCAGATTGGGGCGTATCCCAAGAGTAAAATGTCCGTTTTGAAGCAATGGTATACGACCGACTCCGAAGGTGAGATACGCCTTCGCCCACCCCGCCGAATGAGTCCTCTCGGATTACGCACCCAGGACTTCGAGGGCCGGCCCGACCGTCAAGGGTTGATCGTTGGGACCATTCAAGGCACGGAGCTGTACCAGTACGATTTCACACCACAACAATACGACTCGCTCATCAAGCTCACCGCCACGTTGTGCCGGATTTTTCCCCAGCTCAAGTGTACGTACCCCCGTGATGACAAGGGCCAACTGATACCGCACCTACTGACCGATGCTGCATGGAAACAATACCAGGGCCTGTTGGGGCACTACCATATCCAGAAGAACAAAACCGATCCGGGGCCCGCATTCAACTGGGAGAAAGTGATTGCCGGTGCATCTCAGTTACTGCAGTGATGCCTGTTGCGGGACGGGCTCCTTGTCGGCCGTAATAAATCCGGCTGCCTCGATGACCGATTCACGTAGCGGATCGATAAATTTGACCGTGCTGATCCCCTCGAAGCTCAGCAGGATAAAACGGCCTCCCAAGGCATCCGGGTTGTTCCGTTCCAGCAGCAATAATCCATCTTTGAGCCAAAAGTTCTTGAATGGCACGGAATCGTTGAGTGAAGTGATAATCAAACCCCGCTGGGCAATCGCCGCGGGCCAGTTCGTGAAGAACGCTTGCCAAAGTTTGGACGCTGGCATGAGGAGACGCCTTATTTTCTGGGTTGATGGGGCTGTAGTGAAGCGGTCTACCGAGAAGACTATGACAAAGTATAGCTTCCAAAAATATGTGGGTGTAAAACGGCATAATTGGGCGAAAAACAAGGGCCGAAGCACGTTTGGCTTGAATCGTGTCCGGGCCACCATTACAATGCGCAGGGTTTCGCTCCTATTCATGACTCCGAAGGAGAGCATACGATGGACATCGACTATGGGCCCCTGGCGGGCTTGCTGGGTACTTGGCGCGGAGATAAAGGTCTGGACATCTCCCCGGAACCGGATGGTTCCGAGGTAAGCCCATTTTACGAAACCATCATCTTCGAAGCGGCCGGTGATGCGACCAACGCCGAAACACAGAATTTGGCAGTGATCCGCTACCATCAAGCCGTGTTTCGCAAGTCCAACGACCAACAGTTCCATGATCAAGTCGGCTACTGGATGTGGGATGCCGAGGCGGGGATTGTCATGCAATCGATCGCCATCCCCCGGGCCGTCTGCGTGCTGGCCGGCGGTACGTACGCCGCGGCGGACGCATCGGCCGATAAGGTGGTCCTGGAAGTAGCCGCCAAACTGGGAGATGACCAGTGGGGCATCATCCAGTCCCCCTTCATGAGAGACAATGCAAGCACGGTCGAATTTCGCCATCGGTTAACGATCCAGGCCGATAAACTCTCCTATGCCGAAACAACGTTTCTGGAAATCTACGGCCGAAGTTTTGACCATACCGATGAGAACATCCTGAAACGTGACTAGAGTCTGGTCAAGCCTAAATTTTCGGATAGCGATCGGAACAACTCTTGGAGGGGCAAAGGCTTACGCAGACCGCTACCCGAAAATATTAGTTTGACAAAGGACTAGCGAAGGCTTGCACTGGCGGTCTGAAGAGGACGGGCTGAAGGAGTCAACAAGTACGGAAGGAGCCGAGCATGGGTATCGAAGCGGTGGTCGATTTTCTGCAGCGGCGGTTTGGACCGCAGATTGCGGCCCGGACAATCCTGGATGCTTCTCCGGGCGAGTTTGGACCGGTACCGGCGGAATTGGACTCGAGGTTGGCGGATGCACTAGCCACCCGCGGCCTCGGGCAACTCTACTCTCATCAACTCGAGGCGTTCGACGCGATTCGCCAGGGCCATGATACCGTGCTCGTTTCTCGGACCGCCAGTGGCAAGACCTTGTCGTTTCTCCTGCCCATCCTGCATGAATACCTGTGTGCCGAAGCGCCCTTTGGCGTGCTGCTGCTCTATCCCACCAAGGCCCTTTCCCGTGATCAGGAAGGAGTTCTGGGGAGTCTTCTGCAAGCGAGTGGCGTGACCCCGAGACTGGGCACCTTCGATGGCGACACGCCGCGCGAGCAGCGGACGCGTATCCAGTCTCAGGCGGATTTTATCATCACCAACCCCGACATGCTCCACGCGGGAATCCTACCCAATCACAACCGGCGCTGGCGAACCTTCCTGTCCCGATTGCGTTATATCGTCGTGGACGAAGTCCACACTTACCGGGGGGCGTTCGGCTCCCACGTGGCCAACGTTTTACGGCGTCTCGAACGAGTCTGTGAAATGCACGGCAGCAAGCCGGTGTATGTCTGCTCGTCGGCAACCATTGGCAATCCGGCCGAACATGTCGAGGCTCTGTTCCAACGCCCGCTCCAAGTCATCGACCGTGACGGTTCGCCGCGACCGCGGCGCGATCTCTATCTGATCAATCCTCCCGTGGTTGCCAGCCATGGTCATGCGATGGTCCGTAAGGGCCCCGGCTCGATCAGCATCCCCTTGATCCGCGAAGCGACCCGACTGGGGGTTCGGACGATCTGTTTTTGCCGGGCGCGACAGCAGGTCGAACGTCTGGCTCGCGCGGTCACCGACGGTCAGCGTGAGTTAGCCGGCAAGGTAAAACCTTATCGGGGTGGACTGCTACCGAACGAACGACGACAACTCGAACGCGATCTGGCCAGCGGCCGGGTGAACACGATCATCAGCACCAACGCCTTGGAGTTGGGAATCGACATAGGCGATCTCGATTTGTGTATTTTAAGTGGCCATCCCGGTTCGATGGCCAGCTTTTGGCAGCAAGCCGGACGCGTGGGTCGGCGTGGGTCGCGGGCGGTGATCGTTTACGTGGCACGGGACACGCCGATCGATCAGTACTTCGTCAATCATCCGGAATTTCTCTCCGCCGCGCCGATCGAACGAGCCTGGCTGCATGCCGACAACCCGTACATCGTCCTCCAACATCTTCCCTGCGCGGCTCATGAGCATCCGCTGCGCGAAGAGGAGCGAGCTTTCCCCGAACCAGCCTACTCGGCAGCCCTGTCGATCTTGAAAGAGGATGGCAGCCTGGCCCGTTACCATGACGATTATCGTTACGCACTCCGCGACTACCCAGCCCGGGGAGTCAACCTGCGTGGGATGACCGATTACAACGTGGAAATTTTTCGCGGCACCGAAGTCATCGGTGAACTCGACCCGATCGGGGCCCGGGGCACCTTATACAAGGATGCCATCTATCAGCACTTGGGCTGCCGCTACATGTCGCTGGAATTGGACCTGGAAAAAAAGCTTTGCCGGGTCGAACCGGTGGAGGTCGATTATTACACCGAGGCGGTCTGGGAGAGCCGGGTTGCGCTGACCGAATCGCTCGACCAGGCAACGCTACATGGTGCCGCGCTCGAATTTGGCTATGTCAATGTCAACCGGCAGCCAAAGCTCTACAAAAAAATCCGCGAGCGGACTCTCGAGAATATCGGCTACGGACCCATCACGTTGGAACCGTTCGTGTACGACACGACCGGCTTCAGCCTGCATCTGCCCCTGACGTGGCGCGACACGGTCGCGGAGCAAGATA
>JAJRWS010000067.1 GCA_024276705.1 Planctomycetota bacterium
CACCGGTGGTTGGGGATTGTTCTGGGTGGGCGATCCAGATCGTGGTTTTGGCAAACGACAACCGGGAGGCTGGATCTACAACATCCTGCCATTCATTGAAGAAGGAAATATCCGTGCCATAGGAGCGGGGCAAAGCGACTCGGAGAAGAGGGTGTCGCTTGTAAAGATGGTCGAGACGCCCGTTGAAGCCATGAACTGTCCCAGCCGTCGGCAAGTTGCCGCTTACACGTATCCGCAGACTTACCCGATCCGTAACACGAATTTCCCCAGTGTTGTCGCCCGAGCTTGTTATGCGGGCAATGGTGGCAGCGTGAAGGGCAAGGGAGCCGACCCGTCGAGCTTTAAAATTGGCGATAGAGATGGTTGGCGGGGGTGGCCAAATGACAAGTTTTTTAACGGATTATTTCATGTCCGCTCAATCATCAACATGCGACAAATTACCGACGGTACCAGCAAGACATTGTTCGTTGGGGAAAAGCATTTGGCGATAGATCAATACGAAACGGGGCTCGACGGTGGCGATAATCAGGCGATGTACCAAGGTTATGATGTTGATACGGTCCGTTTCACCAGCCGCATTTGGCCGCCATTGCAGGATCGTTTGACTTCCATCGCTCCTTCCCAGGAGATCAATGCATTTGGTAGTGCCCATCCGGCAGGCATCAATTTTGCGTTGTGTGACGGTTCGGTGCAGTTTTTGAGCTATCAAGTGGATTTGGATATTTACGAGCGGTTAGGCAACCGTCAAGACGGTGAGCACCTGGAAATGAGCGGCCTTTAGAGTCTGTCCTAGACGTTGGCGATTCGACAGGACAGCAAGGGCAGGGGAGTTCCGGAATAGACTCTTCGTTGGACGCTACTGTTGGAGAATCCTACTATGCGACCTTGCCAGTTTCTCGAATATTGGACATGCCTCGGGTTGTCTCTGGCCGGAATTTTTGTGGCGACCTCTACTGCGCATGAGAACCCAATCTCAGACGTTGCCGATACGGGTACGCCGCACTGGAGTTTCAAGCCAGAATACGAATCGGTCAAATCGAGAGTGAGCTATGTTCCGGGAATCAAAGTCATCCGGGGCGAAACTCAGGTAATCGTCCCCGAACATAAACGCTTCTGTCCCGCGGGTAGCGTTTTTAAGTTCAACAATGGCGATATCCAGGTGCATGACCGCCGATCCAGCGATGGCGGGAAGACCTGGCAACCAACAGAATATGTTCTGGAGAATTCCGCCTATCAGTACCCTGAGCCGGATGGCGAAGTCGTCATGTTCAAGTCTTCCTATACCAGCGAACATTGCTCGGGAGCGGGAAGGCCGGAAAGTTCCATGCTCAAGACCGACCAGAAGGGCGTTTATGAAGCAAAGTTCTTCCGTTCCAGGGAGAATGGGCTGCATCGAGTCAGTGACCCCGCCAGAATTTATTTGCCGGAACAGTTCCACGACTGGAAAGGCGTTTTATGCCGCAGGATCGTCAGGCTCGATGATGGGAATCTGCTGATGAGCATGTACTGCAGGAATGAAAAGGGAACGGCGCTCGAGCGAAAATATAGAAGTCTGGCGCTGCACTCGACCGATCGCGGCAAAACATGGCGTTATCGGTCGACGATTGCCCTGGACATGACCAAGAATGCCCGAGGGGAAGGGTTTGACGAAACGTCTCTCTTAGTCCTTCCCGGTGGCAAGCTCCTCAGTTTCATTCGGTCCGGTGCGAGTTACCAGGCCTCGATTGGCAGTTTCAACAATAACGATCCAGCCGCCGAGATGCCTTTTGGTTACGCAAAACAGACACCCATTTACCGGACTATTTCAACCGATGGAGGCAGGAGCTGGAGCCAGGCCGATCCGATAACGTCCTATGGCGTGTGGCCCGACGCAGTCCTGCTGAAAAACGGGCTTCTCGCGTTATGCTATGGTCGCCCTGGGAACTGGCTGATGTTCAGCAAGGACGAAGGTGAAAGTTGGGGCCCGATCATCCCCTTTTACCACGGTCTTTACCCGCCCGATTGCAGCAATTACGTATCGATGGCCGAGGTGGCCCCGAATATTTTGTTGGTGGTCTATGCACGCACCAATCCTAACGACCATTGGCGAAGTGAACTTGTTGGCACGTATTTTTATATAAAACGAGATGGCAAGTAGGGACTTCATGTGCTAGCTGGCTTTCGATGCAGTACAAGTCGTTGTTCCGCACTGCACCGGCTTTGTGTGGAATGCCCGGGTTGCCGTTGCCCCCTTGATTCATGTCCGCGTCTGCGACGCATTCGTGGGTGGCCATGGGTCGGGCCAGGTGAGCTTTCTCTCCGCACTCACCATCGCTAGTGCTGCTGACACACCGGAAATCAATTCAGGATTTCTGAACCCTTTGCCAGAGTTTTTGGCACTCTAGTGTCATGGCTACCGTGAGTGAAAAACGACCCATGGAAATGGATGAAAAAACCGAACTGGACGATCTGGTTCGCAACCATCAGGCCGGCATTTGGCGCTATTTGTGCTACTTGGGGGCGAAAACGGGGGAAGTCGACGACCTTACCCAAGAGACTTTCCTGGCGGTGACGGGAATGGCAGGACAGGTGAATTTCGAGCAGCGAAGCCCCGCCCAGACGGCCGCTTACCTGCGGAAGGTTGCGAGAAACCAGCTCTTGATGGCCAGGCGAAGTCAAAACCGCGAAATCCATACCGTGGAGCTTACGGCGGCTGAGACCGTTTGGGCCGAGTCGACCGCGGACGGCCGTTTGGACGATTATCTGGTGGCGCTGGCCGACTGCCTGGAAAACGGTTTGAGCAACCACGATGGGCGGGCCCGCCAGGCGATTGAAAAATTTTATCGACATCGAATGGGACGCGTAGAAATTGCGGCTGAAATAAACATGACTCCCGAGGGGGTTAAAACGCTGTTGCGACGCACTCGCGATCTTTTACGTAAGTGCATAGAACGTCACATCCACCACCTGGAGGCGGGCCCGTAACAATATTTGGAGAAGCTCATGACGGCTGAAATTTTACGACAGGAATCTGGCATACGATGAACTTGGAAGTAGCGAAGTGAATTGAAATGAAGAACGAAGTACCCAATACGAACGACCTGCATGACCGCTTGCTCGACCAGGCTCTTCGAGAAGTCGTGGGCGACAAGACGCCGCCCGATCTATCAGAACGAATTCTCACCGCCTCCGCAAAAGGCTTAGCCACTGCAACCACGGGAGTTGAAGCCATGAAAGACAGAAAACAGTCATCCAAGAAATTCAGTTGGGGAAAACTGGCCATCGCCGCGAGTCTCATCATTGTTAGCGGTACATTTATTCTTACAGCTTCCATACCGGCGATAGGTAAAGCTTCGAATGCGAAAGCGTTACTTGAGGCTCAAGCACTTCGCATGGCTGAGGCAGAGAGGAACAAAGCGTCTTTATCGCAGAGCCAGCAAGGTGCGAGATTGGCGGGACAACCGCGGTTGGCGAGAAACAATGGACCGTATCGAGGCAAAAGAAAGGATGCTCTCCAACTTGGCTACCCGTGGCATAATACGCCCCAAAAATCCGCAGTCAATCAGCGATTGATTGCCCGTCGGCCCGAAGTCGAAAAACAGTTGCGCGAAAAAATACAAGAGTATGTGGCCCTGGCAGAGCAATACGGCGGGCAAGAGTCCGCATCAGTGTCTCCTGAAGCGAATTCATTGATGCTTGATCTCCGCAGGAATCAGCGACAGCTAGTGGAAGCAAAAGAGGCGTTAGCCGACTATGAAGTCAAGAGGGTCGTATCACGTAAATCGGAAACAGCGGAATCTCATGGCAAGGTATTGCCCGAGGAGGCATTCCTGAAAAAGAACTTGGAAGCACAAATTACCCAGCTTGCGACAATTCAACGGGTAAAGCTTGACCAACTCAAACGGATGGGCGAATCTTCATCCAGGATGACGCTACTGGCGCAAGAAATCGAACAGTTGCAACGTGGCCAAGGACCAGGCAATTCGGGCGACCGGTACGCCCGTATCGTTGAAAATCCGTTCAAAAAGGTCCGTCCCGAATCGACGGCAAACCGGCTGAGTACCTTTTCGATCGACGTCGATACGGCCTCGTATGCCAATGTGCGGCAGTTTATCATGCAGTCACACACCTTGCCGCCGGCCGATGCGGTTCGGATTGAGGAACTGGTCAATTATTTCGATTTCGCCTACTCCAGTCCGACCGGCGACGTGCCGTTTGCCGCCCATCTGGAAGTGGCCAGTTGCCCGTGGGAACCGACCCATCGACTCGTCCGGATCGGAATCAAGGGCAGGGAGGTAGCCCGATCGCAACGACCCCAGTCGAATCTGGTATTTCTTATCGATGTCTCCGGTTCGATGAATCGGCCCAATAAATTGCCACTGCTGGTCCAGGGCCTGAAGATGCTTACGCGTGAGTTGGGCGAGAACGATTGCGTGGCGATCGTGGTTTACGCTTCGAGTGAAGGCCTGGCGTTGCCCAGTACACCGGGCGACCAGCAGAGTGTGATTGTGGCGGCGCTGGAAAAACTTCGGGCCGGCGGTTCCACCGCAGGTGGAGCCGGGATCGAGCTGGCCTACCAGATAGCCGAAAAGAATTTTCTGCAAGGGGGCGTCAATCGAGTGATCCTCTGCACCGATGGCGATTTCAACGTGGGTATCACCAGCCCGGCAGCGCTGGAGCGACTAGCCGAGAAGAAGGCGAAGGAAACGGGGGTCTTTCTGACGGTGCTCGGTTTTGGCCGGGGAAATCTCAACGATGCGATGATGGAGAAAATCTCCGGTAAAGGGAATGGCAACTACCACTATGTCGATGGGTTGAGCGAAGCACGCAAGGTGCTGGTCGAAGAACTGTCTGGCACGCTG
>JAJRWS010000068.1 GCA_024276705.1 Planctomycetota bacterium
CCAGTTTGCCGACAACCAGTTCCACTTCGGGGATCCCCATCAAGGCCTTGTCCTGTAACTGCAGGACATCGAGCACTTCGCCGATCGAGGCATGGGGCATGGTCGTGGGCATGTAGAGGTAGGAGCCTTCGTCCAAGGGGGGCATGAACTCCTTGGAGAGCCCGTCCCAACTCTTGGCGATGGTCCAGTCGACTTTTGTCAGCAGCGGTTCGTTTTCAATGGTACCTGTCCACGATTTGGAACGGACCGCGGCCAGGTCGTACTTGTACTGATCCAGCCAGGAAAGGTCGGCCAGTTGTTCGTCGGTAAGTCCCTGCGCGTTGTACTGCTTGGGAATCGGACCCAGCAGGCGGGCCGGTCCCATCCAGACCAGGAAGCCGGCCAACAGCAACACCGCGGGAATCGAGAGAAAGAGCAGTTTGTTGTCCAGGCACCAGCGAAGGAGTGGCTCGTAAAGCCAATTTTGAAACAGTTTGAAGAAGGCAAGCAAGCCGCCAATCAACAGGCCCACGAAGAGAAGATTGCGCAGCATGCCCTTTTCCGGACCCAACGGGAGCCAGTCGTGTGTCAGTAAAAAACCGACCACCAATATAGCCAGACTGTTGGCCAGCCATGGTCCATAACGGCGCCAGGCGTGTGGGATCGACTGTTCAAACAGGCCATAGAGGGCTAGTCCCACCACGATCACACCCGCCCACCAGGTCACCATGACGGCGACTGCCACGCCGCCCAGGCCGAGGGCTACCAGGGCGAATTGCCTCAGCCGCTCGGTCTTGATGCGCCCAGCAAACAGGATGTGAGCCACCGGTGGGATGATCGTCAGGGCGACGATGACCGAAGCCGCCAGGGCAAAGGTCTTGGTGAAAGCAAGCGGCTTGAATAATTTTCCTTCCGCGCCGATCATCGTGAACACGGGTAAGAAACTGACGATCGTTGTCGCGACCGCCGTCAACACGGCTCCTCCCACTTCGCTCGAGGCCCGGAAAATGACCTCGAGGCGGTCTTCCTCGGGGTTGGCTTCATCCAGGTGGGTGAGGATATTTTCGCAGAGAATGATGCCCATGTCGACCATCGTGCCAATGGCAATCGCGATTCCCGACAAAGCCACGATATTCGCGTCGACATGAAAGACCTTCATGGCGATGAAGGTCATCAGCACGGCCAGTGGCAGCAAGGCGCTGATCAGGATCGAACTGCGCAAGTGCATCACCGAGACCAGGATGACGATGATCGTGACCAGTATTTCTTCGACCAGGGACGTGTTGAGTGTGCCCAAGGTTTCGTAGATAAGCCCGGTGCGGTCGTAGAAAGGTTCGACCGTCACATGGCTGGTCGTGACCCATTTGGGCCACTGATCGTGAGGAGCAATGAACCATGCGGGCCGGCTGGCCCGTGGCGTATTCTGTAGCCATGTTAACCACGCTTGGTGATTGAGTTGATCGTTCTGGAATGCCTGGAAACCGTGGTTGGCGGCAAACTGTTCAACTTCTTTTGGGGTGGTCTGGCTATAATCGATATCGAGTTGAAACGACTTTAACCAGCCGATCCACGCCTCGTGGTTCAGTTCGGTTCCCTGAAATGCCCTAAAATGGTGTTCCCGGGCATAGGTTTCGATCACTTCGGGGGTAGTTTTGTGATAGTCGATGACCACATGGGTCGGCAGCCCGGGGGCAATCTGTTCGATTTGCGCCTTGACGTTCTTGATCGCTTCCAGCGGATTGAATCCGTACCGGACCACGACCACCCCTCCGACTGCTTCCGCCCCTCCCTTGTCGAGAGCGCCCCGGCGGATCGCGGGTCCCAGGGTCACCTGGCCCACATCCTTGATGTAGATCGGCACGTTGTCATGAACCGCAACGACCGAGTTTTCCAGGTCGGAAACAGACTCGATGAATCCCAGGCCGCGGACAAAATACTCGGCTTTGCTGATTTCCAGCGTCCGGGCGCCGACATCGATATTCGATTTTTTTACCGCCATGAAGATGTCGTTCAAATCGACCCGCGCGGCCCGCATCGCATCGGGGTCAACGTCAATTTGATACTCCTTGACGAAACCGCCTACCGACGCGACTTCGCTGATTCCCTCGGCCGACAAGAGCGAGTAGCGAACGTACCAGTCCTGTACCGTGCGGAGCTCATCCAGGTCCCAGCCGCCGGCCGGATTGCCGTCGGGATCGCGGCCCTCGAGTGTGTACCAGTAAATTTGCCCCAGGGGGGTCGCATCGGGGCCGAGGGCCGGTTGCACCCCGTCGGGCAAAGTTCCCGCGGGCAGGCTGTTGAGCTTTTCCAGGACTCGGGTCCGTGACCAGTAAAATTCGATATCGTCGTTGAAAATAACGTAGATCGACGAGAAGCCGAAGAAAGAGTAGGTGCGGACCGTTTTCACACCTGGCACACCGAGCAGGGCCACGGTGAGTGGGTAACTGATCTGGTCTTCGACATCCTGGGGCGAACGGCCCATCCATTCGGTGAAGACGATCTGCTGGTTCTCGCCGATGTCGGGGATCGCGTCGGTAGGCACCGGACTGCGGGGCAGGCCGCCCAGATCCCAATCGAAGGGAGCGACCAAGGTCCCCCAGACGATGACCCCGGCTACCACCATGGCTACGATGAGCTTATTTTCCAAGCAAAATCGGATTATCTTGTCGGTCATTGCCGTTCCCCGGTCGTGGTCTGTTTGGCAGTCGGCGAGATCTTTTCCACCTCGTCAGCACACCCTAACATGGCCGCTCCGAAGTACGGATTTTTCGTCTCCTCGTGATTTTGGAACCAGATCGCCCCTTCGCCATCCAAGGCCATCGAGCAGCGGAACTGGTACATCGGCCCCACATCCCCCAGGCCAAAGAGCGCGATCAACGTCCCCATTTCGTCCGACAATGGGGAGAACATTTCTCGCACCTCTTCGATTTTCGTCATGGAGTGGGCGTGCTCCAGCAAACGGGCCAGTTTGACTTTTTCTTTCTGCCATGTCTTGCGGGCCCGTTTGTCGGTGATCGATGTAACGCCTGTGGCCGCCGCCGTCGTCTGCAAGGCAATCAGGTTCTGATGGACATGGTCGAAATTGTCCGCGGCAAGTGCCGTCTGCAGTTGCAGGTAGACCTGAAAAATATTAGCCAACTGAGCCTGGAATTCGGCTGGAACCTCCATTCGCTTCAATTCGGCGATTTCGTCGTGCAGTCCGTAGACGATGCGCATCCGATGCACGTGATTGGTCAGCAGCTCATAGACACGCCTGGCTTCCATGGTCTGTTTCAGATCCCGGCCTTCGACCACGTCGTTGGTAAAGAGCATCGACATGTCATTCCAGACGTTGAGCGCATCGCCCGCCAGCGCGCTGGCATCGATGCTGTTGAGCACTTCGCCGAGTTGCTGGTAGAGACCACGGATTCGCCCTAAATCCTTTTCTTCCATCGCCTCGGCGATCGTTTCGTGCAGTCCGGTCAATGCCCGCATCTGTTTGACAAACGCCGCCGGCAAGCCTTTGCCATCACCGGCCGTGAGCCCTCCGTCCGGGGTCATCATGCTTGGCTTGGCCTGCAACTGGATTTCACTGTCGAGTTTGAAGTTGCCATGCGTGACGACTAGCTCTCCTTCCCCCAGACCACTTCGCACGACATAATAATCGCCTGCTCTGGGGCCCAGAACAATTTCCCGGCCCTCGAATGTGGGGGTTTCCGCGTCCGGCACTTCGACGTAAACAATCGCCCGCCGGCCGGTGACCAGGGCCGCCGAAACGGGGATGACCAATGGCTTGGCCAACTCCCCTGCAGCAGTCGTTAGGTAGCCGAGCGATTCCACGGGAACCAGCGGCATGCCACAGACATCGCACTCGCCCGGTTCGTCCTTGATAATTTCCGGGTGCATCGGGCTGATCCATTTGCCGGCCAGTTCGGGTTCCACCACGCGGCCGCCGACTCCCACCCGCACATGGACGATACCATGTCCGAACATTTCCGGTTTGAGACGTCCATCGGGGTTTGGCATATTCACTCGCACCATGACGGTCCGGGTCTTATCCTTCAGTACCGGTTGGATGAAAGCGATGCGGCCGACAAACTCCTCTCCCGGATAGGCCTCGGTGATGAAGGCGACCTCCTGCCCATAGCGGAGCCAGGTCAAATCAGATTCGTAGGCGTCCAGATGGACCCACACCTGGCTCAGATCGGCCACCGTGTAAATCCGGTCGCCCAGGGCTATCCGGTCACCCTCCTGGCGGAGTTTCTCGATGACCACGCCACTGATCGGCGAATAAATGGTGATGTGATCGGTGGGAGATTGCTGGCTTTCGATTTGCTGAATCTGCGGGTCGGTGAGGCCCCAAAGGCGGAGCTTTTCGCGGGCCGATTCGACCAGATTGATACGCGGCTGGGTGGGGGTTGCCGTCTGGTTGTTGTTGCGGAGCCGGTTGTACTTGAGGGCCTGGATCAGTTCTTCCTGGGCCGAATAGACTTCTTCACTGTAGAGATAGACCAGATGATCGCCTTGCCTGACGACCGCGCCCGTGTAATCGACATAGAGCCGGTCCAGGCGGCCAGGGACCCAGGCGGTAATGTACTTCAGCCGGGTTTCGTCGTAGTCGACCTTGCCAACCATCCGAACTTCGTGCGTCACATATTTTTTTTCGACCGGCGAGGTCTGCAAGTTCATCAGAGCCCGGGCGGCAGGGCTGACGGTGAGTGTCCGCATGCCACCGCCTCCTCCCCCCACGGCAACCTCCACCAGCGCCATTTGGCAGAGTGGACAAAGACCGGGGCCCTGTTGGCGAATTTGCGGATGCATCGAACAGGTCCAGACGGTTTCCTTCTCGGCTGCTTGGCTTTCGGCCTCTCCTTGGGCCGCCGGGCCAGTCTGGTTGTTTCCGGCCTGGCTCTTCCCGCGTGATGGGGATGCCAGCAGGTAGCCGATCCCAAGCAGGCCGATCGCCTCGAGAAGCAGGAGCTTGCCCCAATGGCGACTCCATGCTCGCTGAAGCCAGGATGTACTGTGCGACTGGGTCATCGATTAAGCCCCTTGCTCTGAATTACTGGATTCTGGCTGGCTGAAATGGTCCATCAGGTGCTCCACTTCCTGGATGTCCTGTACGCCCACGACCGTGATTTGTCTGGGGCCGACTTGCCAGCTCGCGATCCAATCCTTGCCTAATTTAGCCATTTGACAACGCTGCCCACGACAGTGTGTCTCCCGGGTTGGGCAATTGGCCAGATGGGCGGCATGGGCGTCACCATGCTCAAAAATCGTGATCGGATCGGCCCCTTCGCGGTGACACACATATTGGGCGCAGTTGCAGCAATCCATCTCAAAAACATAGATGGCTTCGAGCGAATAGCCCTCCGGCAAGCGGTTTGGAATGACCGGCTCGTAGCCCAAAAATCTTGAAGCTTCCCGGAGATCGACTCGCTTTGCCCCGTAGTCTGCAACCAGGAGCTGCTGAGCAATGCCGGTATCTCGCACAAAAGCGTTAATGTAACGGGCCAAACGTCCTTGCGGCTCATGCTGATGTTCCATGCTGCCTTGGAACCAGAAGACTCCCGCCCCCATGGCGATCAGCAAGAGGGCCGCCAATGCGGCCCTTTCCCATTGAGCCCCGATCCGGGGCCAAGGGAATCTCCTGGCAGGACGCCCAATTTCGGGGCTCGTTCCTTCGGGATTTTTCCTTTCAGCGGGAACCCCAGTTTTGGGAATATCCATGGCTCGGGGAGTAGTTTTCGGCGCCGCTTCCAGGAAACTCTCGATGCGCGACCACAGGTCTTCCGGCGCTAGCAGGCGATGGAGGTCCAATTCCGAAACTTCCGCGAAACTCGATTCGGTCAATTTTGAGAGGTTTGCAAACGTTTCCAACTCGCGGCGGCAGGCAGGGCACGTACCAATGTGGGCGGCCACCGTTTGCCGCATTTCACCGGTCAACTGCCGGTCGTAATAAGGGGACAGGTAAGGTTTGGTGTCGTGGCAGTTCATGTTGCGGACTCCCAGCCAAGATCCACCAGGTACTCTCGTAGCAGATGCCGCGCCCGGTTCAGTCGTGAGGCGACCGTTCCAGGAGGCAAGTCGAGTGTGACCGCCAATTGGTGGTAGGACATTTGTTCGAGTTCTCGTTTCAAGAAGAGTGTCCTCAATTCAGGTTCCAGACGGGATAGGGCCCCGTCGAGTAGCTCTTGATTTTCCAGGTTGGCCGGTCGCGATCGGTGGTGATCGGCAGGCTCTACCTCCAGTGAGGATTCCCGGCGGCGACGTACCCGACGCAAGTGCTGCAAGGCTTCGTTCACCGCCAACCGGTGCAGCCATGTTTCCACCCGCGAGTGTCCGGCGAATTGCCCCATTTTTCGGAAGGCCTGTAGGAATACTTGCTGGGTCACATCCGCGGCCTCCTGAAGCCCCACCATGCGCACCATCAGGCGGTAGATGGCTAGGTGGCAGTGCTGATAAAACTGCTGTTGGCTATCGCGCTCCCCACGCTGGCATCCCTGAATCACCTCCCGGGGACACCCCTCCTTCGGTTGTGGGATGCTCGACTCTTGGTCAGGTATTGGATGCATCGGCCGGGCGATTTCTTCTCGAAAATTGTTCGAAACAGAGGACTAAATTCGACAGCGACACTTTTCTCGCACCTCGTATTTCGTGTGCTTTCACGGGAAAGTGGCGCAGTCCAACTATAAGATCTCTTTATAGATGGCTGCAACCACTTGGCCAACCTGTAAAGCGGAAAGTGGAAAGAGCAGGGGGCAGAGAGCGGTAGAGCATAGAGCAGGAAGACTGAAGCCGAGATAATTCGCGTCTCAGGGTCGTCTCCCGGCGGAACGTAAGTCCGCAACGAATTGGACTTTTTAGAGTCATACCCTGTAACATGCGCGCACCATGCGCGTATGTTCTAAAGTGATTAGCCACAAAAAACACAAAAAGTCACGAAAAACAAAGGCGGATCTTGTAGAATTGCGTATTTTATCCTTTTTGTGTCTTTTTGCGTTTTTCGTGGCTATTATTTTTTGCGGCCGGGAGGCAGTCTTGGGATCCAGGACTGAAGAAAATAGAGGGAATCTACAAAAAAACCAGCCGGGAAAATAAGTTTTCCCGGCTGGGTCTGTAAAATCTCAGTAGTTCCAAGCAGTGGCCGATGAAGCCGACCCGGACAACGTGTTGGCGGTTAAAAACGTCGGTTCCGGGCGGCTTATCGCCCAGCCCCACACAGGGCTACGACTCGTAGGGATAGGGCAGGCACAAGTTTTCGGCTTGCATGCCTATCGGTTAAAATAACCGGTTGACCGAAAATCGTACCAGACCCCGCCCTCCTGCTGGCAACTCGTCACCTTCTAGTGCCGGTGGCCGCTTCCTGCCGCCGATTTCGCCCCAGCCAGATCCTTGGCCGACACGCCAACCCCCTGAGCAGCCAACTTGGGCAGGTATTTTTCCGGGTTTTGGGCCAGTTTTTTGTCGCAACCAGCACAGCAGAAATAAATTTTTCTACCATCGACCAGTTCAATCGCGGCCTTGGGGTCGATGGTGCCACCCATAACCGGGCATTTGGTCTGGTAGGTGTAGCTATTGGCCAGTGCCGCAGCGTATTTTGCGGGATTCTTCTCGAATTTGCCAATGCAACCCTTGCAGCAGAACAGGATTTTCTGGCCCTGGATGGTGGTGGAAACTTTCTTGTCGACCACGCCTCCCATCACCGGGCAGGTCACTTGCACCTTGGGGAGATTTGCCAGTTGTTTTCGCTGGGCGACAGCCTTCGCGGCATATTTTCCCGGATCCGCTTTGTATTCTTCGATACAGTCATTGCAGCAGAAGTAGACCGGGCCATCGGCAGTTGCCAGACGGATCGATAAATCGATAGTTTCTTCGCCCATGACCGGGCATTTTGGCAGATTTTTTCCTCCCGCCGCACCATGATCATGACCTTCGTGGGCTTGGCTGAGCCCGGTAGCGAAAGCCAGCAATAGTGCCAATCCAGTTCCAAGCAAACGAATGTGCATTGCGATAATCTCCTCATGTTCTGTTCAACGGATACCAAAAACCATTTCTGGCAATCCTCCATATGCTCGTTGGATGCTCCTGGTTCGCGCATTCTTCAGTGGCTGGGCACATTTTTGCCAAATTCACGGCTCTGGTGCGCGAATGTCCTGGTTATTTGCTGAAGAATTAGTGCCGTGGAAGCATCCAATTCCCAAGAGGTCCTTCTCGGATGAATGGGTCTTTGATTTCACGGTCGAGTCTGGCTTTTCATGGTGGAATCGTTGCTTCATTGGCAGGAGTTTCAGTGCAAACAGACAACCTTTCGAAACGGTCCCATTCTCAAACGGCATCCGGGAAAAGCCCAGCGCAGCATTCGATTCGCTATCTGCTGCTGGTGGCCATGAATGCAACCTTGGCGGGGCTGGTTGTTCTATTTCTGGTTTACGACTACCAGAGCGAATTGGAAGATCGGCTGAAACAGCAACGGTACTCCTTGGAAGATGAGGCCCTGACGCTGATGCCGGCGGTTTTACGTTTAAGACAACATGGGCTCCAGGAGGTCCAGCAATATATCGATACCGTTTGCGGCCAGATGCAGGATTCGCATTCCCCCGGCCATCACATCGCTTTACGGTTGGGGCAGGATACCATTCAAGCCACCGCGCACCATCGATCGTCTCCCCAAATGCTGCAAGCCATGACTCAGGCTTCACAGGCCCCCGATCGCCGGGCTCGCATCGGAACCACCGAGTTTATAGTCGGAACCTATCAGCATGAAGATGCGATGGTCTATGTGTCCGAGAGTCTTGATATGGTGCGTCGATCCTTGCGTGGCGACCTGTTGCGACGATTTACCGGATTCCTGGTGCTGGCGGTTGTGGCGGCATTGGTAGTCAATCTGGTACTCGTTCGCATGGTCACTCTGCCACTGAACCGTCTGGTGCGGATCGTCCGTGAGATTGCCCATGGAGACTTCGAACCGCGTACCACATGGTTTCGGAGTACCGAGCTCGATTACCTGGGCAGAGAGGTCCATGCAATGGCGGCTTCTTTGAAGTCGGCCCAACGCTATCGGACGCTCCAGATGGCGAGGGCCCGTGAAATTCAGCAAAACTTGTTGCCTCAAGCACGCGAGATACCGGGGCTGATGGTTGACCATCTGTTCCAGCCGGCCGATGACGTTGGTGGTGATTTCTATGACATCGTGCAGTTGCCGGATGGGGCGGTACTATTTTGTGTTGCGGATGTGGCCGGGCATGGGATCCCGGCCGCCATGACGGCGACGGTCTTGAAGGCTTTACTGCTGACCGCGACCGAGCAATTTGAAAACCCCGTGGCGATGCTCTCTTCGATCAATCGTCAATATACAAAAATTGCCCACCCCGATGACTTCGTCACGATGCTGCTGGTCAAAATCGATGTGGCATCGGGCCAATTGATCTACGCCAGTGCTGGGCATGAAACGGCCTGGTTACGGAATTCGGTGGGAGAAACCCGGGAGCTGATATCGACCGGTCTGATACTGGGGGTTCTGGAGAATACAACGTGGACGAGTCAGACGATGGAAATTGCTGCCGGCGATCGTCTGCTCATGGTGACCGACGGAGTTACAGAGAACCTGTCTCCGGGGGGTGATCTCTTTGGCCGTTCTCGGACCCAAGCGATTCTAGATCGATACATGGATCTGCCCGTCACTGAGGCGGTGCGCACAATCGATCATCGGCTGTCTGATTTTCGACAGGGCACCTCGCCCCATGATGATATCACGGTGCTGCTGGTGGAGGTGACGATGGAGTGATCTAGTGCTATCAATTTAATTCGAAGCGCCGTCTGATTGACTACGCGTTGAGTGGCAATTCCTATTTGCATCAAATCCGTGTATGTCGCGTAACTTCTTGTCCAGTAAGGTCTTGTATAATAATCAAATGTTTTGGCATGGTTGCTGCATCGTCATGGTAGTCGTCGGTGAAGGCAATCGTTGAGTAGGTCCAGCCTTTTGCCTTGGCCGTTTATCCCCCTAATATGCCTTAGCAGGAGATTTACGATGAGACGGATTATTATGACAATGGTCGCGCTGACAATGGTTATGGGGTTGGCCATGCCGATGGTTCAGGCGGGAGGCCGCCGGCACCATGGTGGCGGCCATGTGGACGTTGGTTATGGCCGTGCAGCCAGTGGCTGGGGACATGGTTACGGGCGTGGTGCAATGCAACATGGCTATCCTGCGCATGGTTATGGTGGCCACGGATATAGTGGCTATGGATATGGTGGCTATGGATATGGTTGCTATGGATATGGTGGTCATGGATATGGTGGTCATGGATATGGTGGTCATGGTGGTGGGTTGTGGATCGCCACGCCCCATTTCGGCTTACGCCTGGGCCATTAGATTCTGCTGAGGCCAATGCTGCTGTGCATGTGAGTGGGCTCCGGCCAGAAGTGAAATGCATTCCTGAAACGTGGGAGAAGACAATGACTAACCCGAAGACGATACGCAGGCTAATCACTCTACTGCTCTGTTTAGTCTGGGGCTTGCCAGACGCCTCACCTGCTTTGGCACAGCATGGTGGCGGTCACGGTGGCGGTCACGGTGGCGGCCATGGTGGCGGCGGCCATTTCGGCGGCGGCCATGGCGGCGGCCACTACGGTGGTGGTCATGGCGGTAGTCATTTTGGTGGTCATGGCGGTGGTCATGGCGGTGGTCATGGCGGCGGTCACTATGGTGGTGGCCATGGCGGCGGTCACTATGGTGGTGGTCATGGTGGCGGTCATTACGGTGGACTCCATGGGGGTTATGGCCATGGGGGTGTGCACGTGGACTTGGGTTATGGCCATGGTGGGTATTTTGGCCATGGGGGCCATCACGACTATCACCATTACTTCTATCCGTTTTATGCTTCGAGCTGGTATGGTGGTTACGGCTACTTCGACGTTTCGAGACCTTATTACGGTTATCTCGATTCGTCGAAGCTTTACTGCGATTATTACCAAGTCACCGCGGGCCAGGTAGCCACGGGCCAGGTGGCCACGGATCAGTTAGCCACGGATCAGTTAGCCAGCGAGGTGGATGTGCTTCCCAGTGCGGTGCCGCAAGCAGACAACCCCGAAGTGCTTCCCGGCGCGATTGAGCAGACCGTGGCAAAACCCATTTCGGGGCCCGACTACAGTGGAGAAGCCAAACGCGCATTTCGCGAGAATAATCTTGCCGGAGCATTACGCATGATCAACCATGCCTTGGTGGAGATGCCCCGCGATGGGAAACTCTATTTGCTCAAAGGGCAAATTCTGTTTGCCGTGGGTGAATACCAACGCTCGGCAATCGCGATTCACCAGGCCGCTTCGTTCCTGGATAAAAAAGATTGGGGCCATGTTGTAAAGAATTACCAGGACTACTATCGGGGCAATCACTTTGTGCAGCAGATGGGCAAGCTGAAAGAATATCTCAAAAAAAATCCCGATTCGGCTCCGGCCCATTTTGTGCGAGGTTATCAGCACGGCTACCTGGGTCATCACAAAACGGCTTTACGCGCTCTGGCCAAAACGCTGGAATTGGAAAGCCGTGACCAACTGGCGGCGGAACTGATCCGCCAGTTCGGTGGTACGGTCCCTGAACAAGCCAGTCAGAACCCCGAACAAGAGGAGGAGGGGAAGAAGTCGGACAGTCAGGATGCAACGAGTCCCCCAGCGTCTGACGATGACCAGTCAGAAAACCAGGCAGATGAAGCGGAAGCCCACAATCATGCGCACAGCCATTCCTGAACATCCAACGTCAATCACAACCGCATTCGGGCGTTGGCTTCCGCGATGGCTTGCAGGCGGTATCGGCGCGTGTTGTGGCCGGTGATATTGCCCCGCTTCTGTTCGTGGGCCGGCAGGTCGAAGACCCAGACCGCTGCTAGCGGAGCACCACTCCGCTCAACCTGGTCAAGCACGCCCAGGAACTGTCGGCGAATTTCGGGTGTTTCCTCCCCGAGTACGCCGAATTCGCCGA
The DNA here is from genome assembly GCA_024276705.1 of Planctomycetota bacterium. Lineage (GTDB taxonomy): Bacteria > Planctomycetota > Planctomycetia > Pirellulales > Lacipirellulaceae > JAJRWS01. Next base: position 11,939 of record JAJRWS010000068.1, read on the forward strand.
TCAGCAGCGGTTTGCCCAGTTTTCTGGCCGCCTCGGCCGCCCATGCGATTCGGCCAACGTCGTCGCCATAGGCGTGCACACTGACGACGCCGATCGGATCGGGGTGGAGCAGGGCGAGCATTTCCAACTGCTGCGCTGGCGTATCGGCCGTCCACGTTCGTTCCGTGAAGAGGTGCCATGCGGCCGGCCGCAGGTGAGAGTGGCCACTGGTGATCAGCCGATAGGGATCGTGCCGGCGGACTTCGCGGGCAAATTCGACCAGGGCAATCCGCAGCATGTCACTGGTGAGTTCGTCCTGATCGCTACGGGTCGCGGGTGTACCTAAGCGGACCGCAACGGGCGGCCGGTGCTTGGAGCTGTTGGGCAGATCGGCTCGCAGGTTGTACTCGTTGCCAAACTCCCAACCCCAGATGGCCGGCGAATTGGCGTAGCGGGTGACGACTTGGCGCACATACGTTCGCATAAACTTGTGCGTTTTACTTTGTGGATTTCCCCACTGATTGCAGGACTCGCCAACCAGGTCGGGCACCAGCGAGGAGTGCCAGAACAGCGAGGGAATAAGCCCCACGCCATGCCGCTCGGCCGCGGCTACCACCGCGTCGAGCTGACGGAAATATTGCTCCGGATCGTCCAGGTAGAGACGCATATCGGCTGGCCAGAACCCGGTTGCGGCAAAGCGGGCGAAGGGTACGTGGTATTCGGCGAGCGTACGGAAGCCCTCGTCATAGGAAGTATTGTTGTTGCCTTTGTCGCCACGAAGCGTGCGCACGAAGGCGCTGAAGTAATTGACGCCAATCGCCCGGACGGGGTGACCATTTTGCAGTAGGCGTCCTTCGGAATCGACCGTCACGCCCGGCCGGCCGTTGTTGGCCGTTGCCGCCAACGCCACCATGGGCAGCAGCAACACGACGATGCAGGCAATAGACGATGCGAGAATAACTTGGGTACCTGAATCGACCTTTTTGAAGACCCATGCAACGTAGCTTATCGAGAATCGGTATACATCCAGTTTTTTGCGTCTCAGCCCCATGTTATTTCCATCGAGAAAACCCCCGGCTTTGCCGGGGGACTGGCAGAGTTTGACGGTTCTGTAGTGATATTGTTCGTACTCGTACTCGTACTCGTACTCGTGCTCGTACTCGTGCTCGTACTCGAATGGAATCATTGCATGCAACAGAAACAAGAGGCCATGGGTATTGATGATGACCGATCTTGCCTTCCAGTTGGGTTCGAGTACGAGTACCGCTTTGCTGAGTACGAGTACGATATTCTC